>NZ_JBHVTT010000024.1:0-76537 GCF_042884555.1 Arthrobacter sp. NPDC058127
GGGAGGGTGTGGGAGAGTAGGACACCGCCGGACAACCATTCACGTTCAGGCCCCGACACACGTCGGGGCCTGAACCATTTAAACCCACCCACCCGCACGTGAGCCGGCGTCCAACGAAAACCCGGCATACGAGAGCGGGCGTCTAGCCCGAGAAGAAGTCGGCGAGCTCGGCGATGAGCTTGTCGGGTGCGCGGATCACTCCGTCGTGTCCGTGGCCGGGCAGGATGGTGTAGCTCGATCCGGAGAGGACGTCGTGGATCTGGCCACACGCCACCCCGAAGTAGGCGGGGCTCTTTTCCCCGACCACAATGAGCGTCTCCAGCGGCAGCTCAAGGAACGGCTCTGCGGGCATGTCCGCGGCGATGACTGCCTTGATCTCCCGCACGCCGGCCTGCATGAGCTCACGCATTTGTTTGCCCATGGGGGTGCCCGACGTCAGCTTGTTGACGAGTGTCAGCATGGATAGCGGCATCCGCGCGAAGGCGCCCTCCGTTTCGACGCCCTTCACGAGCACAGCGAGCCCGCGGTCAAAGTCTCCGGTCGCCGTCGCGCGCTCGTATTCGCTTGTCCACTCGGCCTTCACGCTGTGGTTGACGGATACTGCGGGGTCGTAGACCGCCAGGCGTTCCACCGGCAGCGTGCGTGCCGCGTGCAGGGCCACTGCGCCTCCGAAGCTGTGGCCGAAGACATCGGTGCTGCCCGTGTGCTTCATGATTTCGGAAAGATCCCGGATGTCGACGTCGAGGGTGTAGTCCTCGGGCTGGGGCGACGATTCACCACGGCCGCGGCGGTTGAAAGTGTGGACCGGGCGGCCAAGGGCAGCACTGAGTTTCTGGGCAAACTTGGAGTAGTCCGCGGCCGTCACCATGGAGGCGGGCACGACGACGACGCCTGAGCCGCCGTTAGCAAGCTCACCGCCCGTCGTGAAGAGCTCGAGGGTTCCGCCGTCGGCCGTTGTGATGTTCTCGCGCGTCATGCTTCGAGCCTAACGGAGCCGCAGGGTTCCGTCAGTCCTTGAAATAGCTTGAAAGGTCCGTCACGAGTTCCTTGACCGCCGCGGGGATGGATCCGTGGAAGCCTTTTGGCGATACCACCAGTGTGCTTCCTGGGACGGCTGCGTATAGCCGCTCCGCAGTGACCTTGTAGTATTGGGGGCTTTTGCTGCCCACCATGAACCGCGTGTTGCGGGGGAGCACGGAGAAATCCCGGGGGAGGGCAGCTTCGTCGTAGGCGGCTTTGAGCTCGGCTACCCCTGTGGGCATGAGTTCCCGGAGGACTTTGTTGACCTTCGTGTGGGACACGAGGGCCATGAGTCCGGCCAAGATGGGCTCGGGTATCCGCGCCAGGGCGGTTCCAGGCTGCATGCCCCGCTTCATCCTGGCCATGGCATGCCCCACATTCCCGCTATCCACGGATTGGGCGAAGCCGTCCAGCCAGCCGGTGTCCACGCTCCCGTCGATGTTCACGGCGGCGTCGTACACGGCAAGTTTGTCCGGCTCGTAACTTGTTCCCGCGAACTCCTGCACGGCATTCAGTGCCACGGATCCGCCAAGGCTGTGGCCGAGGAGGTTCCTGGCCCCGGTGGCGTCCATGATGCTCCGCACGTCCGCAATCTCGGTGGCCATGGAGTAGTCCGCGGGTAGTTCCGTCGAGCTGCCCCGACCTCTGCGATCGTAGGCGTCGACTGCCCAGCCCTCGCCCAGTCCCTTGGATAGCGCCATGGAAAATGGCCGGTAGATGAGCGCGGTCAGGAATGCGCCGCCAATGAGCACCACGCGGCGCTCTCCGGGCGCGTCCACTGCGCCGTAACTGTACAAGGCGAGCTTGCCGCCGTCGGGCGTAGGGACCTCACGTTCTCTCACCGCTTCATCCTAGGGGGATGGCGCCTTCGCAGTTCCTTGTGCCAGGTAGCGGGCGATTCTCACCGCGAGCTGCTTCCCCGGCCGGAGGGGACCCTCGTGGAACTGCAGGGGGACTACCGCGAAGTCCACCACCGGGCTGGCAGCCGCAAGTTGCCGACCGGTCTCGGCAAAGTACGCCGGGCTCCAGCCGCCACTGAGCATCAGGGTTGGCGTTTGCAACTCCGCATAGTCCTGGATATGCGAGCCGGCGTCGATGATCGCCCGCATCTCCAACACCGCCGTCGGCAGCAGTTCCCTCATCTCGGATCCCAACCTCGTCTTGGCCGAGAGGATACTAAGCACCCGCAGTGCCCCGAGCGGCAAATACGAAATCGGGCCGGCCGTGCCTAGCCCTTGGACCAAATGCGCCCATGCGTGGTCGAGCTGGCCCGAGGTGACGGCCTCTTCCAATTGCGGCCGCCACCGCTCGTTCAAGTTGCCGGAGAGGGAAACCGCGGCGTCGTAAGTGACGAGTCGGGAAATGGGTGCGCGCAGGGCCGCCTGGAGCGCGACGAATCCGCCATAGCTGTGCCCGACAACATCGGTGGATCCGCTGGCCTCCATCACGGAAAGCAAGTCGCTGGTCTCAGTCTCGGCGGAGTAGCTAGGCGGCTGAGGTGCGGAACGGCCGCGGCCGCGCCGGTTGTAGGAATGCACCGGCCGGCCAAGCAGGACGCTGAGGTTCCGGGCGAATGGCCAGTAAAGGGAATCAGTCACCAAGGTGCCATGAACAAGCACGACGCCGGGCTCCTCCACAGCGCTCGAGGCGCCGGGAATGGATGCCTCTGCCGCCGGTCGGAAGGAGTGCACTTCAAGGTGACCGCCGTCGTCGTCCGTTTCAACTGTCCATGTCTCCACAGCCCGAGTCTATGTTGCTGCGGGGGCGGGAGGGGAAGAGAGGGAACTCTAAGGAATCCCCGGTAAACTTGTGGATTGTGACTTCCGCAAACACCCCATCCCCGCACACCGCCGCCGAGCCCGCCGACGCCAGCGAGCAGATGCGCATCCGCATGGAAAAGCGCAACAAGCTGATCGAGCGCGGCACCGAGGCCTACCCGGTGGGTGTTGAGCGGACGCATTCCCTTGCCGAGATCCGCGAGAAGTACGCCCATCTCCAGGCTGATGAAACCACCGGCGACATCGTGGGAATCACTGGCCGCGTGGTGTTCGTGCGCAACACCGGCAAGCTCTGCTTCGCAACCCTCCAGGAGGGCGGTGCGGACGGGAAGGGCGTGCGCCTGCAGGCGATGCTGAGCCTGGCGAACGTCGGCGAGGAAACCCTCGCGGACTGGAAGGCGCTGGTGGACCTCGGGGACCACGTCTTCATCAAGGGCGAAGTCATTTCCTCCCGACGCGGCGAGTTGTCCGTCATGGCCGACTCCTGGTCCATGGCCTCCAAGGCCCTGCGCCCGCTGCCGGTGCTGCACGCCGAACTGAATGAGGAAACCCGTGTCCGGCAGCGCTATGTGGACCTGATGGTCCGCGATGAAGCACGGGAAATGGTCTACACCCGCGCAGCGATTACCCGTTCGGTTCGCGACACGCTGGACCGCCGCGGCTACGTGGAGGTGGAGACGCCCATCCTGCAGCTAGTCCACGGTGGTGCCACCGCGCGTCCGTTCGAGACGCACATGAATGCCTTCGACCAGAAGATGACACTGCGTATCGCCACCGAGCTCTTCCTCAAGCGCGCCGTGGTGGGCGGAATTGACCGCGTCTACGACATGGGCCGCGTCTTCCGCAACGAAGGCGTCGACTCCACGCACAGCCCCGAATTCACGACGTTGGAATGCTACGAGGCGTGGGCGGACCAGTTCGTGATGGCCGAGCGGATGAAGGAAATCATCCTGAACGTCGCCGACGTCGTGGGCACCCGCACCATCCAGACGCACGCCGGAGAGATCGACCTCGACGGCGAATGGGCTTGGGTTGCCGTCTACCCGGGCCTCTCCGAGGCGATCGGCGAGGAAATCACTCCGGACACCACGGTGGCGGAACTGCAGGCGATTGCCGCCAAGCACGAAGTCAAGGTGGATCCCAAGTGGGATGCCGAAAAGCTTGTAGTCGAATTGTTTGGCGAGATTGTCGAACCCACGCTGCTCAACCCGACCTTTGTCTACAACTACCCGCCCTCCGCGCAGCCTCTTGCCCGCCCGCATCGGGAGGACGACCGCCTGATCGAGGCCTGGGACCTCATCATTGGCGGCATGGAACGCGGCACGGCCTTCTCCGAGCTGATCGACCCCGTCATCCAGCGCGAACGCCTCACGGAACAGTCGCGTCGTTCGGCCGCAGGTGATGTCGAGGCCATGCAGTTGGATGAAGACTTCCTGCGCGCCCTTGAGTACGGTGCTCCGCCCATGGGCGGCATCGGCCTAGGCATCGACCGCTTGGTCATGCTGTTCACCGGAGCAGGCATCCGGGAAACCATCCTGTTCCCACTCCTCAAGCCCGAAGGGCACTGACCATGGAATACATTGCCGTTCTTGCGCCGTCCGTCGTTGTCGGACTTCTCTTTTGGTTTGCCATGAAGGCTATCTTCAACGCGGACAAATCAGAGCGCCAAGCAGAAGCCCGCGCCCAGGAAGAAGCCGGACTCGGAATTGCGAAGCCGGCGGGCGACGGCTCAACACCTGCCAAATAGCTCTTTCTCCGGGCCGCCCGCGAAGATTTTAATAGAGCCTTTGACTGTGCCTTTGACTGACGCCATGCACTGGACGATAATCTTTAATTAGTAGTCTAGCTATTCTGCATATCCGACCCCTCCAAAAGAGAGTCTTTTCATGGCACAGAAAGTCAAAATTATCCTCGTTGACGACCTGGATGAGGGCTCCGCGGATGAAACTGTCCGCTTTGGCCTTGATGGAGTCAGTTACGAAATGGATCTGTCCAGTGCCAACGCTGCGAAGCTGCGGGACGCTCTTGGGCCATTTGTAGCCAAGGCGCGCAAGACATCGACCGGCCGTGCAACGCGTAGTCGCGTTGCTGCGGGGAGAAACCAGGACTCCGCACAGATCCGTCAATGGGCGCGCGAGAACGGTTATACCGTAAACAGCCGTGGCCGCATTCAGGCCGAAATTCAGGAAGCCTACCAGAAGGCCAATTCCTGACATCAAGTATCAATACCCCGGCCCTAGGGCCGGGGTATTGTCTTTTAACCGCCGGGCGGTCGGGATAACGGTGTCGTGCGCCACTATTCCCGGGAAGGCTTGGAGCCGACTGGGCATATCCGGTAGGCGATCACTGCGTTTGCTGAGAAGGACGACGGCGGTCCGCCGGCTCGTGGGGGTGGCGGCGGGAGCGCGGCCGGATCGTGGAGGCCCTGATTTGGTCGCCGCCGTGGTCCCAGGTGCCACAGACGGGTTGAGCGGGCTTATTCCCGGTGCGGCCATGTTTCCCCTGTGGCGAACACGCCCCAAAATTCCAGCGTTGCCACGTAGCATCAAAGTACGTCGTAGCTAGGAGTGTGGCGAAATGTTTGAGAGATTTACGGACCGTGCCCGTCGCGTTGTTGTGCTTGCCCAAGAAGAGGCACGCATGCTCAACCACAACTACATCGGTACCGAGCACATCCTCTTGGGTCTGATCCACGAGGGTGAAGGCGTTGCCGCCAAGGCGCTTGAGTCCTTGAGCATTTCGCTCGATGGCGTCCGCGAGCAGGTACAGGAGATCATCGGCCAGGGCCAGCAAGCCCCGTCCGGCCACATCCCCTTCACCCCGCGTGCCAAGAAGGTACTTGAGCTCTCGCTCCGCGAAGCCCTGCAGCTCGGCCACAACTACATCGGTACTGAGCACATCCTGCTCGGCCTCATCCGCGAGGGTGAAGGCGTTGCCGCGCAGGTGCTTGTCAAGCTTGGCGCCGACCTCAACCGCGTCCGCCAGCAGGTCATCCAGCTGCTCTCCGGCTACCAGGGCAAAGAAACTGCCGGTCCTGGCTCAGGTCCGGGCCAACAGGAAGGCACCCCGGCCGGTTCGGTTGTGCTGGACCAGTTCGGTCGCAACCTGACCCAGGCCGCGAGGGAAAACAAGCTCGATCCTGTGATCGGCCGCGAGCTGGAGATGGAACGCGTCATGCAGGTCCTCTCCCGCCGCACCAAGAACAACCCCGTGCTGATCGGCGAGCCCGGCGTCGGCAAGACCGCCGTCGTCGAAGGCCTCGCCCAGGCGATTGTCCGCGGAGACGTCCCGGAGACCATCAAGGACAAGCAGCTCTACACGCTTGACCTCGGTTCCCTTGTGGCGGGTTCCCGTTACCGTGGTGACTTCGAAGAGCGCCTGAAGAAGGTCCTCAAGGAAATCAGGACACGCGGGGACATCATCCTCTTCATCGACGAGATCCACACGCTCGTGGGCGCCGGCGCCGCAGAGGGTGCCATCGATGCCGCGTCCATCCTCAAGCCGATGCTGGCCCGGGGTGAGCTCCAGACCATTGGGGCCACCACCCTGGATGAGTACCGCAAGCACATCGAGAAGGATGCCGCGTTGGAGCGCCGCTTCCAGCCGATCCAGGTCAAGGAGCCTTCCGTCGCGCACGCGATCGAGATCCTCAAGGGCCTGCGGGACCGCTATGAGGCGCACCACCGGGTGACCATCACCGACGGCGCCCTTGCCTCTGCGGCAACGTTGGCCGAACGCTACATCTCGGACCGCTTCCTGCCGGACAAGGCGATCGACCTGATCGACGAAGCCGGGGCGCGATTGCGCATCCGCCGGATGACGGCTCCGCCGGAGCTCAAGGCCATGGACGAGCGCATCGCCGAGGTGAAGATGGAGAAGGAATCGGCCATCGACGCCCAGGACTTCGAAGGCGCCGCCTCGCTGCGCGACAAGGAGCAGAAGCTCATTGCCGAGCGTGCCGAGAAGGAACGCAACTGGAAGTCCGGCGGCATGGACGATATCTCCGAAGTGGATGAGGAGCTGATTGCCGAGGTTCTCGCGAACTCCACCGGCATCCCGGTCTTCAAACTCACCGAGGAAGAATCCAGCCGCCTGCTCAAGATGGAAGACGAGCTGCACAAGCGCGTCGTCGGCCAGGACGAGGCCATCCGTGCTCTCTCCCAGGCGATCCGCCGTACCCGTGCCGGCCTCAAGGATCCCAAGCGTCCGGGTGGCTCGTTCATCTTCGCCGGCCCCACCGGCGTCGGCAAGACCGAGCTCGCCAAGGCGCTGGCCGAATTCCTGTTCGGTGAAGAGGACGCCCTCATCACGCTGGACATGTCGGAGTACTCCGAGAAGCACACGGTTTCGCGTCTCTTCGGTGCCCCTCCGGGCTACGTCGGCTACGAAGAAGGCGGGCAGCTGACCGAGAAGGTCCGCCGCCGTCCGTTCTCCGTGGTCCTGTTCGACGAAGTGGAGAAGGCCCACGCCGATCTCTTCAACTCGCTGCTGCAGATCCTCGAGGACGGCCGTCTGACCGACTCCCAAGGCCGCGTGGTGGACTTCAAGAACACGGTGATCATCATGACCACCAACCTGGGCACCCGCGATATCTCCAAGAGCGTCGCAACGGGCTTCCAGTCCGGCACGGACACCACCACCGGTTACAACCGGATGCGGGCAAGGGTCACCGAGGAGCTCAAGCAGCACTTCCGCCCCGAGTTCCTCAACCGTGTTGACGACGTCGTGGTGTTCCCGCAGCTCACGCAGGACGAGATCATCGAGATCGTTGACCTGTTCGTCACGCGCCTCGAGGCCCGCCTCAAGGACAAGGACATGGGCATCGAGCTCACCACGGCCGCCAAGGTTCTCCTGGCGACCCGGGGTTACGATCCCGCCATGGGTGCGCGGCCGCTGCGCCGCACCATCCAGCGCGAGATCGAGGACCAGCTCTCCGAGAAGATCCTCTTCGGCGAGCTGCACTCAGGTGACATCGTGGTGGTCGACGTGGACGGCGAAGGCGACGACGCCAAGTTCACGTTTGCCGGCAACGCCAAGCCGCGCATCCCGGAAATCGCTCCGAGCGCCTAGGCTCCGGTTCCGCCGAATTCCGATTCAAAGGCCCCGTCCGCTCCCAAAGGAGCGGGCGGGGTTTTTGCGTCCCCGATGAGCGTATTATCTGAAATAAGCGTTTCACTCTTAGTGAATCCTTTGTGATCTGCGGCACATTGCGTGTTGAATCAGAGCATGGATTCGAATGCCTCAGAGACCCCGAGCACCCAACCCGAAACTCCTTTCCACGATCTCGACCACTACCTGGCCATCCCCCGGGTCGGCGGCCTGGCCCTCAGCACCGACGGAAGCCGCTTGGTCACCACGGTTTCCACCCTCAACGCCAAGGGCACTGAATACGTCACTGCCCTGTGGGAGCTTGATCCAGCGGGAAAGAAGCACGCCCGCCGCATCACGCGCAGCGCCAAGGGGGAGACCGGTGCGGTGTTTGCGGCCAACGGTGACCTGCACTTCACCTCGGCCCGGCCCGATCCGGACAGCCCCGAAGCGGATCCCGTGAGCGCACTGTGGCTCCTGCCTGCCGACGGCGGTGAGGCCCGGGTGGTGCATTCCCGCGCGGGCGGCGTAAGTGGCGTCATGGCCGCGTCATCCGCGGATGCCACTTTCGTGACGGCCTCGGTCCTCTCCGGTTCCACCGATGAGGAAAATGACGAGGAGCGGCGCAAGAGCCGCAAGGACAACAAGGTAGCGGCCATTTTGCACACCGGCTACCCGGTCCGCTACTGGGACGCAGATCTGGGACCAGCCCAACCGAGGCTGTTTGCCGTGGAAAACGGAGATGCGGTTGAGTCCGGCAAGCCTGCGACCGTGGATGCTACCGCCCCCCTGAAGCTGCGCAATCTGACTCCAGACGTCGGCGGCAACCTCCGCAACACCCATGCGGTGGTCAGCCCGGACGGGAAGACGATTTATACGAGCCTCGCCAAGCCGCTCGCGAAGGCCGATACGCGCTTTGTGCTCGCCTCCGTCGATGTCGCTTCCGGCTCACTGAAGGTGCTCCTTGACCATGAGGGAATGAGCTTTTTCCCGGGCCCGGTCAGCCCTGACAACAAGATGCTCTCCGTAGTCAGCGAAAGCGACAGTACCCCCGGCGAGGCGCCCCAGGTCAAACTCCACCTTTTGAATGTCGGAGTGGGAGAAACCCTTGACCTCGAGCCGCTCGCGCCCGCTTGGGACCGCTGGGGCAGCCCGGCGGCCTGGCTTCCCGACGGGCGCTCGCTCCTCGTCACAGCCGACGACGACGGCGCGACGCCGGTCTTCCGGGTCGCCGTCGCTGACGGTACGGTCACCCGGGTGACGCGTGACGCGGCGGCGTACACCGACGTCGTGGTTTCGCCCGATGGTCTGAGCGCGTTTGCGCTACGCAGCTCTTATGAATTCCCGGCCGAAGCGGTCCGGATCGATCTCGCCTCGGGTGAGGTCGAGCGGCTCCCCGCCCCGGCTGAACGCCCCAGGATCAAAGGCTCGCTGGAACGGGTGGAGACCAGTGCGGCTGACGGTTCGAGGGTTCCGGCTTACCTCGCGCTCCCGGAAGGCGCGTCCGCGGCAAATCCGGCGCCGTTGCTGTTGTGGATCCACGGCGGGCCTTTGGGATCGTGGAATGCCTGGACCTGGCGATGGAATCCATGGCTGCTCGTGTCGAAGGGGTATGCCGTGCTGCTGCCGGACCCGGCACTATCCACAGGCTACGGCCAGCAATTCATCCAGCGCGGCTGGGGCCAATGGGGCAAGGCGCCGTTTACGGACCTCATGTCCATCACCGACGCAGTGGTCCGGCGGCCGGACATTGACGAGACGCGGACGGCCGCCATGGGCGGATCATTCGGCGGATACATGGCCAACTGGGTGGCCGGGCAGACGGACCGCTTCAAGGCGATCGTGACGCACGCCAGTTTGTGGGCACTGGACCAGTTCGGGCCCACCACGGATGCTTCGCAGTATTGGCTCAAGGAAATGACCGCGGAGATGGCAATGGACAACTCGCCCCATCTCCATGTTGCAAAAATCCACACCCCCATGCTGGTGATCCACGGCGACAAGGACTATCGGGTGCCGATCGGCGAGGGCCTGAGGCTTTGGTACGAACTTCTTTCCAGCTCCGGGCTGCCCGCCGACGACAACGGCGAGACCCAGCACCGCTTCCTGTACTTCCCTGACGAGAACCACTGGATCCTGCAGCCACAGCACGCCAAGGTCTGGTACGGCGTCGTGGAGCACTTTTTGGCCAAGCAGCTACTGGGACAGGAGGTTCCAGTTCCTGGGGACCTGGGGCTTTAGGCGCCTTCGGCCTCGTAAGATTGGGGCTGTGACTTCGACTTTCAGTATCCGCCCTGCCCGCACCGGCGATGTTGCCGCGATCAAGAGGCTTGTAGCGCCATTGGCAGAGCAGCGAATCCTGATGGCCAAGGAGACCGTGGCCTACTACGAGAGCCTTCAGGAGTTTCGGATTGCCGAATCGTCCGACGGCGAGGTGATCGGTTGCGGTGCCTTGCACGTGATGTGGGAGGACCTGGCTGAGGTGCGCACCTTGGCAGCGGACGACAATTGGCGGGGCAAAGGCGTGGGCCACGTCCTTGTCCAGCAGCTCCTGGAGGACGCCCGGGCTTTGGGCGTCGCCCGGGTCTTCTGCCTGACGTTCGAAGTGGACTTCTTCAAGCGCCACGGATTCGAAGTCATGGCGGACCAAACCGCCGTCGACCCCCAGGTCTACTCGGAATTGCTGCGTTCCCACGACGAAGGCGTGGCCGAGTTCCTCGATCTGGCCCGTGTGAAGCCCAATACCCTGGGCAACACCCGCATGATCAAGGTCCTGTAGCTCCGGTTTCTTCTCTCGGTTCCTGAATGTGCCGGTCCTCAAGTCTTTACGTATATCAACTTGATGGATAAACTAATGGAGGCTCGGTTGCGGCGGGCCAACCATACTGTGGAGGCGAGAAATGAAGTACCACGTTATGTTTCCGGACTTTTCAGGTTTCCAAATCGACATGCCGCGCCCTGGCGCCACACCGGAGTCGCGCAAGCAGGGAACCGGGGGTTGCATGCGGTCCGCGTGCACGGATCTCTGGCCGGACTCGATGGCCAAAGACGCAACAGGCCAAGACTTGAGTATCGCTCGATTGACAGTGGGCGGGCCGCCGCACTGACCAGGCGCATGCCGGAAGTTTTTCCAGAAGGGACAGCCATTGGGGGTTGTCCCTTCCTTGTGTCTACCGCTGGGTTCTGTATTGCACGTTCCCACATACGTACCATTCCCCTACCGTGCCCGGGGCGCTGGTAGTAGGGTCAAATCACCTACCAGCAACGCCCCAGGAGCGCGCCATGAAAAAGCTCATCAACGATCCCCGCTCGGTGGTGGACGAGTCTGTCGAGGGATTCGGCATGGCCCATGCCGATCTCGTGGACGTCCATACGGACCCTATCTTCGTCGTTCGAAAAGGAGCGCCGGTTGCCGGCAAGGTGGCGCTTGTCTCGGGAGGAGGGAGCGGCCATGAGCCGCTTCATGCCGGCTTTGTGGGGCACGGAATGCTCGACGCCGCCGTGCCGGGCGCCGTTTTCACGTCGCCCACCCCGGACCAGATCATTCCGGCCACCGCGGCCGTCGATTCCGGGGCCGGGGTCATACACATTGTGAAGAACTACACCGGTGACGTGCTGAATTTCGAGACTGCGGCAGAGATGGCCCAGGCTGAAGGAATCAGCGTCCGCTCGGTTCTCGTCAACGACGACGTCGCAGTGGAGGATTCGCTGTACACGGCAGGCCGACGCGGCGTGGGTGGCACCGTGCTGGTCGAAAAAATTGCAGGCGCCGCAGCCGAGCGTGGGGATTCCCTGGAAGCTGTCGCGGGTGTAGCGGAGGGAGTTGTCCGCAACGTGCGCACTATGGGCGTCGCTTTGTCCGGCTGCACCGTGCCGCATGCCGGGGTACCCAGCTTTGAGCTCGCCGACGACGAAATAGAAATCGGCATAGGCATTCACGGTGAGCCGGGGCGGCACCGGATCGCCATGGAGGGAGCCGACGCCATCACCAGCCGCCTATTGGACCCCGTTCTGGAGGACCTCGGGATCAAGGCCGGTGAAGAGGTGCTGCTCTTCGTCAACGGCATGGGTGGTACGCCGCTCAGTGAGCTGTACATTGTCTACCGCCGGGCGGCCCAGATCCTCGCGGAAAGGGGAGCCAAAGTGGAGCGCTCACTCGTGGGCAACTACGTCACGTCCCTTGAGATGCAGGGCTGCTCCATCTCGGTACTGCGTCTTGATGACGAACTCACCGCCCTTTGGGACGCGCCCGTCCACACTCCAGCCCTGCGTTGGGGGATGTGACGGTGGGCCTGGGGGTCGAATGGGCGGTCGAATGGTTGACACTCTCCGCACGGCTCATGGCCGAGCATCGGGAGGAATTGATTGCATTGGACCGTGCGATTGGCGACTCGGACCACGGCGAAAACATGGACCGAGGATTCCAGGCCGTCATGGAGAAGCTTGCACAAACTCCTCCCGAAACACCCGGCGCAGCTCTGAAGCTGGCTGCGATGGCCCTGATGTCCAAAGTGGGCGGGGCCGCCGGACCGCTGTATGGAACCGCGTATCTTCGGGCGGCCACGGCGCTGGGAGAAAACGCCGACATTGATGCGGCAGCGCTAGCGGGTGCACTGACTGCGGCACGGGACGGAATCATTGCCCGCGGGAAGGCGGAGCTAGGTGACAAAACTATGGTGGATGCCTGGTCTCCGGCGGTGGAAGCGGCGGACGAGGTCCTGGTGGCCGGTGGAGATGCTGTTGCAGTGCTGGCTGCGGCGGCCGAGGCTGCCGAGGTTGGAGCCGTCACGACTGATCCGTTGGTAGCCCGCAAGGGTCGCGCCAGCTACCTCGGTGAACGCAGCGCCGGTCACCGCGATCCGGGGGCCGCGTCTTCTGCTTTGCTGTTGCGCGCGGCCGCCACCGCGGCGGGATTCCCCGAGGGGTCCGCCGAATGACGGTGGGCTTAGTGGTGGTCTCACACAGCCGGAAGATCGCGGAGGGGGCAGTGGAATTGGCCGCGCAGATGGCCCCCGATGTGCGGTTCTACGCTGTAGGCGGCACGGACGATGGCAGGATTGGGACGGACCTGGAGAAAACGATCACCGCATTCGAGGCAGGACTTGCGGAGGCTTCCGGGGATGGCGTGGTGGTCCTGACGGACCTCGGTTCGGCCGTCATGACGGCAGAATCAGCAGTCGAGTTCTCCAGCGAGCCGGAAAAGGTCCTCCTTGCCGACGCTCCTTTGGTGGAGGGCCTCGTTGCCGCGGCAGTGGCGACCCAGGGTGGTGCATTGGCCGCCGCGGTGAAGGCCGCCGCCGAGGCCGTTCGATTCGGCCCGGAGCCTGTTTTTGATGCCGAGGCGCCGTCTCAATCCGAAGGCAGGGGTCAACCGGCGGAAAGCGGCGAGTTCGAACTCGTAAACCCGATGGGAATGCACGCCCGGCCTGCGGCGAAGATTGCAGGTGGACTGGCCGGCATGGATGTCGAGGCAACAGTAAACGGCGTCGATGGCACATCCATTATGGAACTCATGAGCCTCGCAGTAGGCAAGGGCGGGAAGCTCAGGGTCGAGGCCTGGGGCACAGACTCATCGAAAGCCGTGGAGTACGTCAGGCGGTTGGTGGAACAGGGATTCGGCGAGATCTGACGGGGCGAGACCTGAACGCCGCGCGGGGTTTGGGATTCAGGACTGCCGGAGACCGTGGGCATCGAGCAGCAGGCTCGCCGTGATGGTGGTCTGGCACTGCTCGCCCCAGGGTTTCGCGGTTTTGGGTGTGAAGTCGAGTGTCCAGGGCGGCAAGGTCCCGCCGTTTACGTCCGTGCCGGTCACCTCGGCATCGATGGGTGAGGACGTCAGTGTTCCCATGTTCAGGAAGCCGTAGCGGGTGCCATCCGGTGACGTGACGGCGGAGCATGACCCATCGGGTTCAGGGCTGCAGGATTGGGGGACGGACACGCTGCCTGGGCGCAAATCCAAATCGGCCTCGCGGCATTTCCCGTCCTGGCATGCCTTCAAATGGACGGTTTTCACCGTCGGCGCGTATTCCGCCGTGATTGTCAGGGACACCACCGGGGCCATGGCAATTGCCGGGCAAGCGGTGACTTGAGGTTCACATCCCGACCAGAGTGCCGCCGTCGTGGTCAATGCGATGGCGGCCCACAACCTGCGCATACTTGAGGATAATCCCGCTGCCGTGGCCCGGAACGGGAGGCCTGCAACTGGCAGGCACATCGTTACCGACATTTGCGGATCGTTGCCGCGCCGCGACCTCACGGCCGGGTCACGTCGACTTCCGAGGCGGTCAGGACCGGGTCACGGCCGGGCGCAAGGAATTAGCCGGCCGCAAAGAATAGGGTTCTTTGCATGACTGAACCCTCGGACGTGCATGCCACTCGCTCCGCCTACAACAGCCTGCAGTTTGATGAAGGGTCGATGGAGGCGCTGGAGCTGGCGGACGGCACCTTGGGTGGCATCGTCGGCTGGTATTCGATCATCCACACGCCGCCCGGCCGTTTGCCGGCGGTGTTCGCGGAATTCCACCGGACCCTCCTGGACGGCGGCTTGCTGCTTCTCGCGTTTCAGGCCGGTGACGAGCCCAGGCATTTGGACTTCGCGTATGGCCACGAGATCGATCTCGATGCCTATCGCTTGCCGCCTGAGCGCATCACGGAACTCCTCCTTCGGGCCGGCTTTGTCGTGGACGCGCAGCTTCTCCGCGAACCGGACGAAATGCACGAGAAGACCCCGCAGGCCTACCTTCTAGCCCGCAAGCCGCCGCGCAAACCGGCCACGGCGTGAACGAAGCCGCGCAAACGGAGGCCTAGGCAGGGAGCCGCAGTCCGCCGTCGTGCATCTCTGCCAAGCCGTCGCGCAGGAGCCCTTCGAGGGCGCGTTCGAGCTGCTCCGGAGCCGAATTCAAGCGGTGCAGGGCAGCCAGCGGTACGGCCGCGCCCTCGGCCGCGAAACCGAGGTCAGCCGCGGGGCGCTCGAACAGTTCCGGGGCTACCGGCGAATCGGCCACGCGCAATACGGCCATCACGGCACCCCGCAGCTGCCGGTCCGTGCCGTGCCACGCCTGGCCTTTGGGCGTGTATGTCGGCGGCGGTTCACCTGCGGCAAGCCACGCACAGGAGTCGCGGACGGGGCAGTCTGAGCACTTCGGGGAGCGGGCCGTGCACACCAGCGCTCCGAGTTCCATGACGGAAGCGTTCCAGCGGACGGAGAGCCCGACGTCGTCGGGCATGAGCGATTGGGCGAGGCGCATCTCCGACGCGCTGAGCGACGGCGCCGGCAGCGCAAGTCCCGAAACAAGCCGGGCATGCACTCGCCGGATGTTCGTGTCCACCACGGTTTCGCGTCGCCCGAACGCAAAAGCAGCCACCGCCGCGGCCGTATAGTCGCCGACGCCGGGAAGGCTCAACAGCGATGCGTGCGTATCCGGCACCTTGCCGCCATGCTGTTCCACGATCGCGACGGCGGCCGCGTGGAGCCTGAGCGCGCGGCGGGGATAACCGAGCCTGCCCCAATGTCGCACGGCCTCGCCCGAGGGCTGCCCCGCGAGATCCGCAGGTTCCGGCCAGCGTTCCATCCAGTCTTCCCACACCGGTAAGACACGAACTACCGGAGTCTGCTGAAGCATCACCTCGCTGACCAGGATTCCCCACGGGCTGCAGTCTGGCGACCTCCATGGCAATACCCTGGCCACCTCGGAGAACCAGCGGTCCATGGACTGATGCAGGTCCGTGAGGTGATGGGTGCCGGCAAGTTCAGCGGCGCTGGCAATCTCGGCGGAGCCGGGCAGTGACATGAAGATCCTTGCTGCGGTTCGTGGCAGGCCCTGATGGCGGCCGATTCCTGCCATCCACTGTAGTGGAGTCGCGGGGATGACGTAGGTCATACTGGCCCCGATCGGGCCCTGGCGGCGTGGTGCGGCGCCATCAAGGCCCTGCGTTGCCTAGCCTAGAAGCATGGTCAACAAGGGCAAGCAACCGCCGAGGGCGCGCACGTCGTCGTCGGCAAAAAGCCCTGCCCGGACCGCAGGCGCAAACCGTCCGACAAACGGGGCCAGGCCTCAAAGGCGCCGGACCAGCCCTGCCGTTTACCGGCGTCGGAGGCTGGTAGTTTTCGGTGCCCTCCTGCTGGTCCTTGCGATGCTCGTGGCCGGGGTCGTGGCCATGAGTTCATCCCTTGCGAGCAAGGCTGATTCCGGAATCTCCAAGAACGACGCGGGTGCGGCGGCCCCCGCGGTCCAAGCTCCTTCGACTGATCCAATTGTGCCCACTACAACGCCCGCGCCGACCCCGGTGTGCGACCTCAATCTGGTGACGGTAACGGCGTCCACGGACCAGCCTGCCTATGCGGCCGGGCAGAACCCCGTGCTGAGCATGAAGATCACCAACGGCGGAACGGCACCGTGCCAGGTCAATGTCGGCACGTCCCAGATGGAGTTCCTGGTGATGAGTGGCGAGGACCGGATTTTCTCCTCGAAGGACTGCCAAGCCAAGGGCGATGACCTCGTGAAGCAGATCGATCCGGGCAAGAGCGAGACGGCCAACTTCCCGTGGCAACGCAACCGGACGACGGAAGGCTGCGGCGTGATCTCTGCCAAGCCAGCCACCGGTACGTACACCTTCAAGGCCGTCCTGGGAAACAAGGCGAGCACCAAAGCCGTCTTCGAGCTGCGCTAGAGGAACCTGTCCAGCAGGCTGGCTTCGGCCATGCGGCTGAGCCCTTCGCGGACGGTCCGGGCGCGCTGGTCGCCGATGCCGTCCACGGTCATGAGGTCGTCGATAGTGGCGGCCATAAGGTTTTGGAGTCCGCCGAAGTGCTCCACCAAACGGTCGGCCACGGCTTTCGGAACGGACTTCAACCCCGACAGGAGGCGGTAGCCGCGCGGCTGCACACCGGCGTCGAGCACGTCCATGCCTCCGGCGAAACCGATGATCCCGGCAATCTTGCCCAGATCAATCAGCTCTGTAGGGCCAAGATCCAGAAGGGCCTGCACCGCGCCGTCGATGTCCTCCGGCGAGGCATCGGCACCCGCGTAGTCGCGGATGATCACGTCGCTGCCCGGCCCGCGGCCCGTGGTGAGCTCCTCCAACTGCAATGAGAGCAACCGGCCGTCCTCGCCAAGCTCCAGGACATATTGTGCGATTTCCTCGGCAATGCGCCGGACCATTTCCTGGCGCTGAAGGGTCACAGCCACATCCCGGACGGTGACCATGGCTTCGATTTCGAGGGCCGACAGGGCGCTGGTGACTTGGTCCAAGCGGGCGCTGTAGCGTTCGAGGGTTGCGAGAGCCTGGTTGGCGCGGGCCAGGACCTTCTCGGAGCCCTCCAGCACGTGCCGCAGGCCGTTGACGTAGAGGGCGATGATCTGCATGGACTGGCTGACCGAAATCACCGGAACTCCGGTCTGGATGGCCACGCGCTCGGCCGTCCTGTGGCGCGTTCCTGATTCCTGGGTCTCGATGCTGGAGTCCGGCACAAGCTGGACCGCGGCACGAAGGATGTTCCCGGCGTCCTTGTCGCAGATGATGGCGCCATCCATCTTCGCGAGTTCGCGCAGCCGCGTCGGGGAGAAATCGATGCCGATTTCAAAGCCGCCGGAACAGATGGATTCGATGGTCCGGTCCGTTCCCAGCACAATCAGGGCGCCAGTGCGCCCACGGAGGATGCGTTCCAGGCCGTCGCGCAAAGGTGTTCCGGGGGCCACCCTGCCCAGAGTCGCCTTGAGCGAATCTTCGGGGCTCCGAGCCATAGGTGTTCCCTTCAAAGGTGCACGCAGGCGCGCCCGCAAGTGTGCCGGTTTTCAGCAATGAGTCGACGGGATAAAAATGCCAGGTTTCCCGCAAGCTCAATGATAGAGGTATAGACCGGCAACAACCGCACGGGCAAGCCTTAAAGTGCCCCAAAGAAGGTTATGTGGCGGGTGCTTCGAAACGCGTTCGACGGCGGCCGCCCGACCGCCACTTTGGGCTCGGTCCCCGGGACCCTCAGCTCGGTCCCTGGACACTCAACTTGGGCCCGGACCCTCAGGGGGCCGTCCGAAGCCGCGCTAGCCGCTCGAGGTCGCGTCGCACACTCTGCAACGCGGCTTCCCGGGCCGCCGCCCTTCCAGTGTCCGGATGCGTTTGCCTCGCGGGAGAGTGGGTTGCCCCTCTGCCGGCGTCCGGGCGGTGCCCTTGTCGGAGCCGGCTCCTGGCCGCGGCGGAGTTCGCTTCCGTGAACCCGGGAGGGTTCGCGGCGAGGCTCGCGGCGAGGTTCGCCGGGGGATTCGCCGCGGGGTACGTTGCGGGGGAGGGGCCGAGGGGATCGTAGAACAAGTCATTCCCTGGTTTCATTGATGCCTGTTCCTTTCATGCCATCGTCGGCTGCTCGGGTGTTCTTCCTGGCGGATGGCTCCAACGCGAGCTGGAGCTCCCGCCTTTCAATTCAAACTATCGGCAGGTGATTTCGGAGGTTTGTGCACCTCGTTTCGATCCTGTTAAGCGCCGGCCTTGGGACCCTGCCTCCGGCGGAGTCCCCGGCTGCGATAAACTTGGTATCTTGGCTGGCGCGCAAATCGTGCCGCTCCCTGAGTTGGCCCCCGGCCGGCACGGGGCCGTACCCAGCCTCCATTCCACGTTCGGCCCGTCGTTTCAATGCGGGCAACGCCTAGATCGCAGCGAAAGTAGCACCGTGTCCCAAGAAGTCCTGAGCCCCGCCCGAGTCCAGGAAATTCACCATGAGGCCTCCCGGCGTCGTACTTTCGCGGTCATTTCGCACCCTGACGCCGGCAAGTCCACGCTCACGGAAGCCCTCGCCCTGCACGCCAAAGTGATCGGCACCGCCGGTGCGTCGAGCGGCAAGGCCAACCGCAAGGAAACCGTCTCCGACTGGATGCAGATGGAGAAGGACCGCGGTATTTCCATCAGTTCCGCAGCATTGCAGTTCTCCTACCGGGACACTGTGATCAACCTGCTGGACACCCCGGGCCACGCCGACTTCTCCGAGGACACCTACCGCGTCCTGGCCGCAGTCGACTGCGCAGTGATGTTGGTCGACGCCGCCAAGGGCCTGGAAACGCAGACCATGAAGCTCTTCGAGGTCTGCAAGCAGCGGAACCTTCCCATCATCACGGTCATCAACAAATGGGACCGTCCGGGCCTGGACGCCCTCGCGCTGATGGACGAGATCACGGAACGCACCGGCCTTCAGCCCATGCCCTTGACCTGGGCCGTGGGCATTTCCGGCGACTTCCGTGGAGTCTGGGACCTGCGCAATGACCGCTTCGCACGGTTCGCGCGCAACAACGCCGGCGCCAACATCGCCATCACCGAATACTTCAGCCCGGAAGAAGCAGCCGAGGCCCAGGGCAACAACTGGAGCGACGCCGTCGACGAAGCCGGACTGGTGATCGAATCAAACCTCGAATTCAACGTGGAGAGCTTCCACGCCGGAACGGCAACACCCATCCTCTTCAGCTCGGCGGCCCTGAACTTCGGGGTCAAGGAGATCCTTGACGCCTTGGTGGATTTCGCGCCTCCGGCCGCACCCCGCCCGGACGTCGACGGCGAGCCCCGTTCCGTTGACGCTCCCTTCGCCGGATTCGTCTTCAAGGTCCAGGCCGGCATGAACAAGGCCCACCGAGACCACGTTGCGTTCATCCGTGTGTGCTCCGGCGTCTTTGAGCGCGGCATGGTGGTCACGCAGACACGCACCGGGAAGTCCTTCGCCACCAAGTACGCCCAGCAGGTGTTCGGGCGCGAACGCGAAGTCATCGACGAGGCCTACCCCGGCGACGTCGTCGGCTTGGTGAACGCGTCCTCACTCCGTGTAGGGGACAGCTTGTTCCTGGACGAACCAGTGGAATTCCCCGCCATTCCGCTCTTTGCCCCAGAGCATTTCCAAGTGGCAAGGTCCCAGGATCCCAGCCGATTCAAGCAGTTCCGCCGCGGCATCGAACAGCTTGAGCACGAAGGCGTCATCCAGGTGCTCCGTTCCGACGTCCGAGGCGACCAGGCACCCGTGCTCGCCGCTGTCGGTCCCATGCAGTTCGAAGTGGTGGAAGACCGCATGGCCCACGACTTCAACGCCCCGATGCGCTTGGAACGCCTCCCGTACTCGATGGCGAGGATCTCGACGGCGGAGGCCATGCCGGCGCTCGCAAACGTCCCCGGCGCTGAGGTGCTTCTGAGGTCCGACGGCGAATACCTCGCGTTGTTCAACGATGTCTGGGCGCTGCGCCGGATCGAGAAGAACCACCCGAAGCTCACGCTGGTCCCGATCGGCACCCACAACCCTGCGAAATAGTCCTCCAAAGACGAAGCACTCCTCTGGACATGCCCCTCGTATGAGCTAAGGACTGGACATGATGCTGTTATGTCCAGTCCTTGGTTCGAAGAGGGGGCATGTCCCGTGGGGACCTCGGCTTGGGGCGGGCGTTTAGTAGCTCACTTGGCGTTCGAGCTTGTTTCCCAACCCCAGCATGGCGAGGCTCACCGCGAGGAATCCTACGGCGATCGCTACGGCAAAAACCGCCACTCCGCCCCAACCGCCCGCACGCAGAGGGTCGATGAACCAGTAGGCGTACCAGTTTACGAATGAGCCCCGGACCAGGCTGTAGACGAGGTAGGCAACCGGGTAGAGCAGCCAGTACCAGAGGTGCTTGACGGTCAGCCTCGAGCGCGGAGGCTGGAACAGCCAATCGGCAACCATGACAACCGGCATGAGGTAGTGGACGACGAAGTTGACCCAGGGGAGCAAGGAGCCGAGGTCTTGTCCTGCAAGGAGTGCGCCGAAGACGAGTCCCACAACGGCCATGGCGATCGTTGCAGTGCCCCGCGTGGCGTCGTCGAGTTCGCTGGGCCGCTTGCCAACCATCACGCGGTAGCCGCTGATCAACAGCACCACCGACGCGAAGATGTTGGACAGGTTGGTGAAGTAGCTGAAGAAGTTCCACGGATCAAAGCCCAGGCCGATGTGGACCGTGAGCTGCGTCCCGACGGCTACAAGGGTCAGGAGGGCAAAGAAGAGGCGTCCCCCAATGAGCACATTTCTTTTGGTCATGGGGACAATCTTCCGGTGGCCACGGCTAACTCACGCGCCCGACACTCCGAGCCAAGCTGTCAACTCAAACAGGGGGCATGTCCAGTGGTGGACTAGGTGCTGACCACCTGTTCGTACGGCATGGATCAACTTCGGGGCACCTCAGGTGGTGCTACTTATGGGCGTTCGAGATCCAGTGGACGCGGACCTATCCGCTCGGCAGGGAGGCCGGTCGCGTCGCGGATCGGGCCCTACACGGTGGTGATCTTGCCGTCCCACCCGCCGCCGGCCGGGACGGAGGCGTGCTGGTGGATCAGTTCCCAGCCGTTCTCACGCCGCTCGAAGCAGTCGGTCTGCCGGGCCATGACGTGCTTGGTGGAGCCGTTCTTGAGCACGATGTTCGTGCTCTGCACCGTGCAGACGATGCCCATGTCCCCATTGACCTTCGCGGACAGTTCGAGGATCTCGACGTTGCAGGACTCGAAGTTGGCGAAGGTGTCGTCGAACAGCTTGCGCGCCGGGGGGACGCCCCTGGACGCGAACGGGGGGATGTCGAACCACAGCACGTCGGACGCCCAGTGCCGGGTGCTCTGCGCACCGGTCATCGACGTCGCCATCTCGCGGACGATGGCGATGATGGCTTCCTTGTCCTGCTCGGTGGTCGTCATGACTTTGCTCCCTTCATCTCGCGGCCCTGATCAGCCGCTACGGACAACCCTGCCGCGTGCCCCGACGAGAGGTGCAAGCCCCGCACGCGCCCGTGTATCTCCCGTTGGGGGAGGTGGCATAGTGGCAGGCATGGACGCGACACTGCCGATCGGGGACTTCGCAAGGGCCACGCACTTGAGCGTGAAGACGCTGCGCTACTACCACCAGGTGGGCCTGCTGGAACCGGACGAGGTGGACCGGCATACCGGCCACCGGTACTACACCACCGCGCAGATCCCGACCGCGCAGATCATCCGCCGCTTTCGCGCCTTGGACATGCCGGTCGAGCAGATCGCCAAGGTGCTGGCCGCCCCCGACCTCGACACCCGCAACGCGCTGCTGGCCGCGCACCTGAACCAGATGGAGCGGGAGTTGGCGCGCAGCCAGTCTGCGGTCGCCTCGCTGCGCGACCTGCTTACCCGCCCGCCGGGCGGCACCCGGGCCGAGATCGGGCGCCGGAGCGTTCCGGCCACGCCGGCGGCTGCGATCACCGAGACCGTTGACGTCGCCGAGGCGTTGACCTGGTACCAGGGTGCGCTCGGTGAGATCTACGCGACGCTTGACGCCCAGGGCCTGGCCGCCGACGCGCCGGCTGGCGGGATCTTCAGTACAGACCTGTTCACCCACGGGCGCGGACCGGCGACGATCTTCGTGCCTTGCGCCGGACCGCTGCGCCCCATGGGTCGGGTCGGTGCGCTGGTCATCCCGGCGGTCGAGTTGGCGACGATTGTGCACCGCGGCCCGCATGCGAATATCGACCTGGCTTACGGAGCCCTCGGCACGTACGTCGCTGAACATGCCCTCGCCGTGGACGGCCCGATCCGCGAGTACTACCCCGTCGGGCGCCACGAGAGCGCAGAGGCGGCCGAGTGGCGCACCGAGATCTGCTGGCCGATCTTCCACACGGGACCGTCGCCCGACGAACCCGCAGCGCGCACACACGAAGGCGGCGATGGGTAGAGGGCGCAGGTGGCACTCGGAACCTGCGGCGCCGAACGCGCCGACACCGGCGATATCGAAACTCCTATGCGGTCACGGCGCTACGAGATCAGCAACTCCAAAGCCTCGGCCAGATGTGCCACCTCGCGGACCGAGAAACCCTCCGGGATGGGCCCCGGTCCGTTGGGACTGGCGGGCACCACCGCGTGGGTGAAACCAAGCCGCTGCGCCTCGTGGATGCGCTGGTTGATCCCCGGCACGGGACGGACCTCGCCTGCCAGGCCAACCTCGCCGAAGGCAATGAGCCGCTGAGGCAGTGCCTTGCGCGCCTTCGCCGAGGCCACGGCAAGCGCCACCGCGAGGTCGGTGGCCGGTTCGCTCAATTTCACCCCTCCGACAGTGGCCACGTAGGAGTCGTCCTTGTGCAGGATGCAGCCGGCCCGCTGTTGAAGCACAGCCAGGAGCATGGCGACGCGCGAGCTGTCCAGGCCGCTCGTGGCCCTGCGCGGCAGTGAGCTGGCACTCTCAGCCAGGAGCGACTGCACCTCGGCCAGCAGCGGGCGCCTGCCTTCCATGGTCACGGTGATGCATGTGCCCGACACCGGCTCGCGCGTCCGCGACACAAAAAGCCCGCTGGGATCGGCGAGGCCTTCGATGCCGGCTTCGTTCAGGTCGAAACAGCCGACGTCGTCCGTGGCCCCGTAGCGGTTCTTGACCGCGCGCAACAATCGCAAGCGCGAATGGCGCTCGCCTTCGAACTGGCACACGACGTCCACCAGATGCTCCAGGAGACGCGGACCGGCAATGGAGCCGTCCTTCGTCACGTGGCCAACCAGCAGGGTGGTCATGTTGCGGCGCTTTGCGGCGGCGATGATGGACGCTGCGACTTCCCGGACCTGTGAGACCCCGCCCGCGCTACCTTCGACGTCGGCGCTGCTGAGGGTCTGTACCGAGTCCACGATCAGCAGCTTCGGCTCGAGCTTCTCCACTTGCCCCAGTGCCTGCCCGAGGTCCGTTTCCGCAGAGAGATAGAGGGTATGCGCGACCGCGTCAATCCTTTCCGCACGGAGCTTGACCTGGGCCGCCGATTCCTCGCCCGTGACGTACAGGACGTCCTGGCCCGTGCGGGCGAACTTCGCCGCGACATCCAGGAGCAGCGTGGATTTCCCGACGCCTGGTTCCCCGGCAAGCAGGATGACCGCACCGGGAACCAGCCCTCCGCCCAGGACGCGGTCCAGTTCGTCGACGCCGGTGGGCAGGAACGCGGCCGTGGTGCCGTCTACCTCGGCAATCCGGCGGGCCGGCTCCAAAACCGTTGTGGCCGCCGTCGTACGCGCAACCGTGACGCCTGTTTCCTCCACGGTGCCCCACGCCTGGCATTCGCCGCAGCGCCCCACCCACTTGACCGTGGTCCACCCGCATTCGGCACATTTGTACGCGGGTGTCTTGGAGGTGCGTGAGGTCTTGGAAGCCATGCGTACAAGGCTAGTGGAGGGGTAGGACAGTCAAGTGCGCCTCACTGCAATGGAGGAAGCACGTCCCTTGCCTCGCGGGGGTCCATGCCCGCGGCTTCGAGCAGGTCCACCATGAGCGGGCGGAAGAGCATCACCACTGTTTCGCCCTCGAGCTTCTGGACGTGCAGCATTTTGGGGTGCAGGCGGGTGGCAATGTCAGCCAAGTCCTGCCGAGCGCCGCGCAGGTGGGCGCGGCGGGCGCCGTCGTGCACTTCGGCGAGTCCGAGCGACAATTCCTCGACCGCGGCGGAAGTGTCCTGCAGGACCTCCGAAATGCTGTCCGTGGCCTCGTCCGTCAGGGCTGCGTGGTTGATGGCACTCGTCAGCCGCCGCGCGAACACGCGGCCGTTGCGAAGGGCGAGGTCGATGGAATCCAGCGATTCCTCCAGCATGGTCAACTCGTCGCGGTGCCGCCGGTACGCCGGGGCGAGCGTGGCCACCTCACCGGAGGCCTTGAGGGATTGGCGCATCCGGTCCACGAGGGGCTGGCAATTCCGCCCCCGGATGAGGGCATGCCAGGCTTGGGTCGAGTCGCTGTTGATCAATGCGTCGGCACACTCACGGAGGACCTCCGAGAGTTCGTGGAGGAGTTTGCGGACGTCCTGGCGCGGTTCCCGTCGCGGGTCCTTCGGGACCAGCATGGTGACCAGCAGCGCGAAAACCCCGCCGACTACGGCGTCGATGCTCCGCGTGAACGGTCCGCCTTCCGGCGCCGGCAGCAGGACCACGAGAAGTGATTGCAGGCCGAGCTGGGTGGTGAAGATGGAGCCACTGTCCAGGAACCGGGCCAGGAGGATGGAGAAAAGGAGCACGACGGCGGCTTGCCAGATTCCCGAACCCAGCCAGTGGAGCAGCAAATCGCCGATGACGATCCCGAGGGTACAGCCGAGCCCGACTTCCACCACCCGGCGAAGCCGCGGATCCCGCGAGAAGCCGAGCGCGATCAGGGACGAGGTGGCAGCAAAAAGGGGTCCCTTGTGCCCCAGGATGTATTCAGCGAACGCGTAGGCGCCCACGGCGCACACGGTCATCTGGACCGCCGGAACCAAGGAGTTCCGGCTGCGGACGAAGCCGGTGCGCAGCCGCGCCCGCAGGAATTTCTTGCTTGCTGAAAGTCCTTGGGGGGCGGTCATGGCTCAAGTCTATTCAGGAGCGGCTCACGGAGTGCGGCACGCCGAGGAAGCCTTGAAGTGAGGGGCGTCACTTAATCCCCCATGACACGCCAAGCGCAAGGGCGACGCTGCACTTGTAAACCAATGGTCCGCCGCCGTTCATCTCCCGTTCACTTTGGACCGCCGATCCCGTTACCTGCGGCTCCTACCGTCAATCAAGGTACAAACACGTACGCAAATCTTTCGTATGCCGACTTTCTCCCTCGGCACGCATCAGAGAATCCCTGGAAGGGGTACATCCCAGTGAAGGCAACTCGCTTCGGCCGCAACGCGGCAATTGCGGTCCTCGCAGTCGGCGCCCTTGCGCTGACCGCTTGTGGTTCAGATAACGCAACCGGCGCCGCACCGGCAGCCACCCCGAGCGCCGCAGCCGTCAAGGTCACCGGCACGCTGACCGGCATCGGCGCCTCCTCGACCGGCGCGGCCATGGACGCTTGGAAGGCCGCGTTCGCTTCCGCCAACCCGGGTGCCACCGTCCAGTACTCCCCGGATGGCTCGGGCGCAGGCCGTAAGGCCATCCTCGACGGCTCCGCGCAGTTCGCAGGCTCTGACGCCTACCTGAGCGACGCTGAGTTGGCCACCTCCAAGACCAAGTGCGGCACCGATGGCGCCATCAACATCCCGGTCTACGTCTCGCCGATCGCCGTTGCCTTCAACATCCCGAACGTCAAGGACTTGAAGCTCGACGCCACCACGGTTGCCAAGATCTTCCGCGGCCAGATCACCAACTGGAACGACCCGGCAATCGCCGCCCTGAACGCCGGCGTCACGCTTCCGGACCTCAAGGTCACCCCGGTCAACCGCTCTGACGACTCCGGAACCACCCAGAACTTCACCGATTACCTGGCTGCCGCTGCTCCCTCGGTCTGGACCGACAAGGCAGCCGGCGTTTGGCCTGCTTCCCTGAAGGGTGAGAACGCCAAGGGCACCTCCGGCGTCGTCAAGACCGTCACCGACACCCCGGGTGCCGTGACTTACGCTGACGATTCCGCAGTTTCCGGCAAGCTCGGCACCGCGCAGATCAAGGTTGGCTCGGACTTCGTCAAGATCTCCGCTGCCGCTGCCGCCAAGGCTGTTGAACTGGGCAAGCCCGTTGCAGGCCGCCCGACCGGCGACCTGTCCATCAAGCTCGACCGCACCACCACGGATTCCTCGGCCTACCCGGTAGTCCTCGTTTCTTACCACGTCGTCTGCACCACCTACGACAAGAAGGAAACCGCTGACCTGGTCAAGGCATTCGAGAGCTACGTAGTCTCCGACGCCGGCCAGCAGGCTGCTGCCGGCTCCGCCAAGTCCGCTCCGCTCTCCAAGGCGCTGCAGGACAAGGCGAAGGCCGCTGTTGACTCCATCAAGGCCAAGGCCTAAGGACCACAATGGGGTAGTGGTGCCGCGGACCGCGTCACCACTACCCTTGAATATCAACGTTCCCCGTCCCGCGCTGGTGAAACATCACCGGACGGGGCGGGGAACTTGGCCATTTTTGAGTGAATCTGAAGGATCGTGAAGTGACCACCAACTCCTTGACCACTTCCCAAGGTGCCGGACGCGCCGGGGACAAGGTCTTCTCCGGAGCCACCTTGGCCGCGGGATGCCTGATCCTCGCGGTTCTCTTCGGCGTCGCACTTTTCCTTGTCATCCAGGCCATTCCGGCCCTTGTGGCTCCACCCGCGGACATCCAGGGCGGCCACGGCTTCTTCGCCTACATCGGTCCGATCGTGGTGGGAACCCTGATTGCCGCGGTCATCGCCCTTGTGATTGCAACTCCCGTTGCCATCGGCGTTGCACTGTTTATCTCCCACTACGCGCCCCGCAGGCTTGCCTCGGGCCTTGGCTATGTGGTGGACCTCCTCGCCGCCATTCCTTCCGTGGTCTACGGCGCATGGGGCGCGGCATTCCTTGCCCCCCAGATTTCGCCCGCGTACGGCTGGCTGGCCAGCAACATGGGCTGGCTGCCGATTTTCCAAGGCCCGGCCTCGGCTACCGGCAAGACCATCCTGACCGCGAGCATTGTCCTGTCCGTCATGGTCCTGCCGATCATCACTTCCCTGTCGCGCGAGATCTTCCTGCAGACCCCGAAGCTCCACGAGGAAGCCGCCCTGGCCCTCGGCGCGACCCGCTGGGAAATGATCAAGATTGCGGTTTTGCCGTTCGGGCGACCCGGCATCGTGAGCGCCATCATGCTAGGCCTCGGCCGTGCACTTGGCGAGACCATGGCCGTCGCGCTGGTCCTCTCCTCCGGCGCACTGACCGCAAGCCTGATCCAGTCCGGCAACCAGACCATCGCCGCGGAAATCGCCTTGAACTTCCCTGAAGCCAGCGGACTCAAGGTCAGTACGTTGATCGCGGCCGGCTTGGTGTTGTTCGTCATCACCCTGGGTGTCAACATGATTGCACGCTGGATCATCTCCAGGCACAAAGAATTCTCGGGAGCCAACTAATGACTGTCACAGCCCCCGTAGCGCGCAAACGCTCCGCACTGACCAAGGGCCAGTTGCCCGCTTTCGCGCCGTACGTCGTCCTGGCCGTCGCCTTGGTACTCGGCGCTGCGATCCTTGCACTGATCGGCTTCAACGCCTTCGGCTGGGGCCTCGTGTCCGGCATTCTCTTCACGATCGGCCTGGTCGGCTGGAGCGCAGCCGTCGAAGGCGGCCGCAAGGCAAACGACAAGCTTGCCACATGCCTGATCGTCGGCTCGTTCCTTGTTGCGCTGCTGCCCCTGATCTCGGTGATCTGGACCGTCCTCGTGAACGGCATCCCGGGCATCATCACCCCCGGCTTCCTGACGACATCCATGAACGGCGTCACAGGTGCTCTCGACAACAAGAGCGTCGATGACGGCACGAAGGTCCTCGGCGGCGTCTACCACGCGCTCCTGGGCACCGTGCAGATCACCCTGCTCGCCACTGTCATATCGGTCCCGGTTGGCTTGCTGACGGCTATCTACCTCGTGGAGTACGGCAACGACCGGGCTCTCGCCCGTGCCATCACGTTCTTCGTCGACGTCATGACCGGTATCCCCTCGATCGTGGCGGGTCTCTTTTCCGCAGCATTCTTCTTCGCCGTGGTCGGCCCGGGCACCAAGACCGGTGCGGTTGCCGCCGTCGCGCTTTCAGTCCTGATGATCCCGGTGGTGGTTCGCTCGAGCGAGGAAATGCTCAAAATCGTCCCGAACGAGCTCCGCGAGGCGGCTTACGCGCTCGGCGTCCGCAAATGGCGCACCATCCTCAAGGTGGTCATCCCGACGGCGATTTCCGGCATCGCGTCCGGCGTCACCTTGGCGATCGCCCGAGTGATTGGCGAGACGGCTCCGATCCTCGTCACCGCAGGTTTCGCGACCACCATCAACAACAACGTGTTCGGCGGCTGGATGGCCTCACTGCCTACGTTCATCTACACGCAGATCCTGAACCCGACCTCGCCGTCCAACCCGGACCCGTCGAGCCAGCGGGCATGGGGCGCCGCACTGGTCCTGATCATCCTGGTGATGCTCCTGAACCTCGGCGCCAGGCTGATAGCCCGGATCTTCGCCCCCAAGGCCGGCCGTTGAACCGCCAGGCCACACGCAAACTTCCAACCACAGCACCGAAGGAACACCATGTCTAAGCGGATCGACGTCAAGGATCTGAACGTCTACTACGGCAGCTTCCTGGCCGTTGAAGGCGTCAACATCAACATTGAAGCCAAATCGGTCACGGCGTTCATCGGTCCGTCCGGTTGTGGCAAGTCCACCTTCCTGCGCACCCTGAACCGCATGCACGAGGTACTGCCCGGGGCCCGCGTCGAAGGCGAAGTCCTGCTCGACGGCGACAACCTCTACGGCCCCGGCGTGGACCCAGTGACCGTCCGCACCCAGGTCGGCATGGTCTTCCAGCGGCCCAACCCGTTCCCCACGATGTCCATTCGTGACAACGTGCTGGCCGGCGTGAAGTTGAACAACAAGAAGATCAGCAAGGGCGCGGCCGACGCACTCGTGGAGAAGTCCCTGCGCGGCGCGAACCTGTGGAACGAGGTCAAGGACCGCCTTGAGAAGCCGGGATCCGGACTCTCCGGCGGCCAGCAGCAGCGGCTCTGCATTGCCCGTGCCATCGCCGTGGAACCGCAGGTCATCCTCATGGACGAGCCCTGCTCCGCGCTTGACCCCATCTCCACCTTGGCCGTCGAAGACCTCATCAATGAGCTCAAGGACGAGTACACCGTGGTGATCGTGACCCACAACATGCAGCAGGCCGCACGCGTTTCCGACAAGACCGCGTTCTTCAACATCGCCGGCACCGGCAAGCCCGGCAAGCTCATCGAGTTCGCCGACACCACCACCATCTTCAACAACCCGTCCCAGAAGGCCACGGAAGACTACGTCTCCGGCCGGTTCGGATAATCCGCACCGCCACCCTAGCCTCGCAAGTCCCCACCGGCTCCCAGCCTTCGCAAGCTCAGGCAGGGGCCCTCGCCGGTGTGGGCCCCCGGACAGGGAACCCTGGCGGCGTGGGCCCACGCCCGGGGACCCCTGCTGCTGTGGGCCCAGTAAAGCCCGACGGCGACGGTCACCTCGGAAGGTGACTGCCGCCGTCGGGCTTTTTGCATACCTGAGGGCTACAAGCGGATCTGGTGCGGATCCCTCTCAAGGGCCGCCTCCCGAGCCGCTGCCTTCGCCGGCCGGAAGCGGCGCCAGGCCAAGGCCACCAACGGCCAGCAAAGAATGAGCGCCACCAAGAGGTAGACCACCACGGCGACCGGTTCGTTCCACAGGCCGGAGATGTCGCCCGCACTCAGCTGGAAGGCCTTGCGCAGCTGACCTTCGATCCGGGGACCCAGGATCAGGCCGATGATCAGGGGCAGGATCGGCAGGCCGAAGCGCCGCATGGCGAAGCCCAGTGCACCGAGCACCAGCAGGATGACCAAGTCGAATGCCTGCAGGTTGACCGCGTACGCGCCCAGCGTTGCGAAGAACAGTATCCCGGCATACAAGTAAGGCCGGGGAATCCGCAGCAGCTTGGCCCACAAGGGCGCCATGGGCAGGTTGATGAGCAAGAGCAGGGTATTCCCGATGAACAAGCTGGCGATGAGGCCCCAGACCAGGATTGGTTCGTTCTGGAAGAGCAACGGACCGGGTTGGATGCCGAACTGCATCAAGGCGGCAAGCATGACGCCCGCCGTAGCATTGGTCGGCAGGCCGAGCGCCAGCAGGGGCGTCAACGTACCGGCAGCGGAGGCGTTGTTCGCGGCCTCGGGGCCGGCCACGCCTTCGATGGCACCGTGCCCGAATTCCTCCGGGTGCTTGGTGAGCTTTTTCTCGACCGAGTAGGACAGGAAGGTGGGGACCTCGGCCCCGCCCGCCGGCATGGCGCCGAACGGGAAGCCAAGCGCGGTTCCACGGAGCCACGGCTTCCAAGAGCGCTTCCAGTCCTGCTTGCCCATCCATGGCTGGCCCACCGGGATGGTGGACGTCTTGCTGCGGCGAAGATGGGCAGCGATCCAGAGGGCCTCGCCGACGGCGAAGATCGCCACGGCCACCACTACGATGTCGAGGCCGTCGCTCAGCAAGGGGATGCCGAAGACCAGGCGCTGCTGGCCGGTCACCGGGTCCAGGCCGACCAGTCCGATGGCCAGGCCGAGGCCGAGGGATGCGAAGCCGCGGAGCTTGGAGGCTCCAAGGACCGCAGTCACGGTCAACAGGCCCAGGATCATGATGGCCAGATAGCTGGACGGGCCCAGGCTCACCGCAAACTTCACCACCACGGGGGCGAACGCGGCCAAAAGCGCGGTTCCTATGGTGCCGGCCACGAAGGAACCGATGGCTGCCGTGGCCAGGGCTTGTGCAGCCCGGCCCGCCTTTGCCATCTTGTGGCCCTCGATTGCGGTGATAACCGTGGACGACTCGCCTGGGGTGTTCAGCAGGATGGACGTGGTGGAGCCGCCGTACATACCGCCGTAGTAGATGCCGGCGAACATGATGAGCGCACTGGTGGGTTCGAGGTTGTAGGTCAGGGGCAGCAACAGCGCGATAGCCATGGCCGGGCCGATGCCTGGAAGCACGCCCACGGCGGTGCCGAGGAGCACGCCAAGGCACGCGAACATGAGGTTCATGGGGGTCAGCGCGGTGGAGAACCCCTGTAGCAACAGATTGAAAGTATCCATGTCAGAGGATTCCTGCCAAGATGCCGGCGGGCAGTTTGATGCCCAGCCCGAAGTAGAAGCCGTAGAAAGTCAGAAGGGCCATGGCCACGGAGACCAGCCCGTCCCGGACGTAGTTGCGGCCACCCAACGCCCACACGCTGCCCCAGAAAAGCAGCGTTCCGGAAATGACCCAGCCGGCAACGTCGATCAGCAGGATGTTCAGGACAAAGGCGCCAGCCAGGGGCAGGACGGTCTTCCAGTCCGCGGGATGGCTCAGATCCACGTCCTCGCCCTCTTCGGCCTGGCCGCGGCCGCCCCGCAAGACGTTGACAGTCAGCAGCACGGCAGTGACGAGGAGCAGGCTCCCGATGATGATTGGAAGGGTCTTGGGACCCACCGGATCTGATACCGAGTACGGGACTACCAGCCGGGACGCGTCCCAGAGAACGACGGCGCCGGCCGCCCCGAGCAGGGCAGCAATGCCGAGCTCGGAGCGGCCTTTGCGTGCCGCCGGCTTACCGGCGGCGGTGGCGTGCTGCGTCACGCCAGCCCCAGTTCCTTCAGTACGTCGGCCACCCGCTTGTCCTGGTCCGTGAGGAAGGTCTTGAACTCATTGCCGGTGATGAATGCGTCGGACCAGCCGCGCGTCTTAAGGGCTGCCTTCCACTCATCGCTTGCGTGCATCTTGGTCAGGGCGTCCACAATACGGTCGCGGTCGGCGTCGGAAACTCCGGGCGGAGCCACAATGCCGCGCCAGTTGGTGAAGACGAGGTCGATTTTGGATTCCTTGAGTGTCGGGGCATCAACGCCTTCCAGACGTGACTCGCCGCTCGTGGCCAGCACGCGTACTTCGCCGGACTTGATCTGCTGGAGGTATTCACCGGCGCCGGAGGCCGCGAAGCCGACCTTATTGCCAAGGATTGCCGGAAGCAGGTCGCCGCCGCCGTCGAAGGAGACGAAGTTGACCTTCTTGGGGTCGATGCCAACTGCCTTGGCAAGTTGCATCGGGAGCAAATGGTCAGGGCCGCCAGGGGAGGAACCGCCACCGACGGAGACCTTGGATGGGTCTTCTTTCCAGACCTTCACCAGATCGTCGATGGTCTTGTACGGGGAATCTTTGCCGACCATGATGGCGCCAGGTTCCTGGATGAGGCGGGCGAGGGGAGTGGTGGCCGTCAGCTTCGCCTCGGATTTGTTGGTGTAGCTGGCGCCAACAACGCCCAGGCCCATGAGCATGGCGAGGTCCTTGTTGCCCTTTTCGTTGACCAGGCGCGCCAGGCCCACCGTGCCGCCGGCGCCTGCAAGGTTGAAGACTTCGACGTTTGTAGCGGTCTTGGTATCACCCATGACCTTGGCTGCTGTGCGGGCCGTCGTATCGTAGCCGCCGCCGGGGGTGTTGGGGACCATGATCCGGAGCCCGGTCAGCGGTCCGGCAGGGGCGCTGCTCGTCTTGCCGGCGTCGGCGCCGCCGGTCACGCCGCAGCCGGTGGCCGCGACGGCAAGGCCTGCAGCGACAGCGATGGCGCGCAGTGCGTTCATTGGACGCATGTGTTCCTCTTCTCATCATTGGTGGGAGTGTCTTCACGCTACGGGCGGCAGTGATGCAGGTCACTGTTGTGTTCTCAAAGATCGTTGTGTTCATTGTGGTCACGGTCACACAAGCGCCAGGTGGGCCGATAATGGAACAGACCCCGCGCGGAAAAGCCGCGAAGCAGAATGGCCTGCACCCGGCTGGCCCCGATGCGGAAAGGAAAAAACCTGTGCTCAAAGCTGCCGGAAGGCGAAGGATCCTGCGCCGCCGCCGGATGTCGCTAGCGGGCCAATACCTGGGGCTGCAACTGCTGATTGTGCTCGCTGTGCTGGTCGGGGTCATTTTCATCTCGCTTGCCCAATCGGTGCAGACCTTCGAGCGTGTGGAAGGGCGGCGCGCCCTGTCAGCCGCCGAATCCCTCGCTGCGATGCCCGTGGTCCGTTCCCTGCTTCCTGGCGCGGAGCCAGGTCAGGGCGCCGCGCTTCCCGCCGTCGCCGAATCCGCCCGGACCGTGTCCGGCTCAAGTTTCGTCATCCTGGCCAAACCGGACCGCACCGTCCTGACTTCGCCTGACCCCTCCCAGCTTGGTACGTTGCTGGACCTGGGCGATAGCGACGTCCTTCTGGGGCGCGCATGGACCGGCGCCGTCAACATGAACGGCAAGGTATCCCTTGTGGCACATGTCCCGGTGCTCAATGACGAGGGCCGGATGGTGGGGATCGTCGCCGTCGGCGGGAATTACCCTTCGGTGTGGGAGAGGCTGGGCGACGCCGTACCGGATCTGCTTACTTACCTCGGCGTTTCCTTGGCCTTGGGCACGGCCGGTTCCGTGCTGCTGTCCCGACGCGTGAAACGGCAGACACTCGGCCTTGAACCCGAGGAGATCGCCGGCCTCGTGGAGCATCGTGAGGCCATCCTGCATGGCGTGAAAGAAGGCGTTATCGCCCTGGACCCGCACGAACGGATCACGGTTGCCAACGAAGGCGCGCGCGAGTTCCTCGGCCTGCCGATGGATTGTGTGGGTCGCAAGCTCAACGAGCTTGGCGTGGAACCGCAGTTGCGGGAGGTGCTGACCACGGAGCAGCCGGACCCGGACCGTTTGGTGCTGGCAGGAGAGCGGGTAGTGGTTCTGAACCGCAAACCTGTCCTTTCACATGGGCGGGTCATCGGATCAGTGACTACATTGCGGGACCGCACGGAACTTTCCACCTTGGAGAAGGAGCTCGGAGCCACCCGCACTACAACGGACACCTTGCGGGCACAGACACACGAGTTCGCCAACCAGCTTCATACCATTTCGGGACTGATCCAGCTCAAGGAATACGACGAGGTTGTCAGCTTCGTCAGCGGCGTCAGCCTCAGCCGAACACGCCTGCATGACGACGTCACCTCCCGTATCCACGATCCTGCGCTCGCAGCCATGCTCATCGCTAAAGCGAGCCTGGCCGCCGAGCGGGTCGTAACGCTGCAGCTGGACCAGAACTCGATGCTTGGGCGCGTTGACGAGCAGCTCTCGAGGGACTTGACCACCATTGTCGGCAACCTCGTGGACAACGCGATGGACGCCGTCGCGGGTTCCCCTGACGCAACCGTCCGCGTGACGTTGGCCGAAGAGCCTGACAGTGTGGTGATTACGGTGCGGGACTCCGGTCCCGGTGTGGTCGAGGAACGGATGGCGGACATCTTCCGGCAGGGATTCACTACTAAAGCGATAACGGCCGACGGCGGTCGTGGCTTCGGGCTGGCGCTCACCCGGCTGGCTTGTCTGAGGCGGGGCGGAGAGGTGAACGTCCACAACGACGGCGGTGCCGTGTTCACCGCGAGCCTTAAGAAGCGGAGTCCAATCGAATGATCAATGTCCTGATAGTCGACGATGACTTCATGGTGGCCAAGGTCCACTCAGGATTTGTCCGCCAGACCCCCGGCTTCTTAGTGGTCGGTGTGGCACACACAGGCGCGCAGGCCTTGGACGAGGCTAGGCGATTGAAACCGGATCTGGTCCTCCTGGACATCCACCTGCCTGACATCAGTGGCCTGGACTTGCTGCATCAGCTCCGGGAGGCACTGCCGGAGCTTGACGTGCTGGTCATTACGGCTGCGCGCGAAGTGGATACTGTCCGCCGCGCACTCCGTGGCGGCATTGTCCACTACCTAATGAAGCCCTTCTCCGCCGACGACCTGAACGAACGGCTCCAGCACTACCAGCGCGCGTACAGCTCGCTGGCCGCGTCCAAGACCACGGCCGAGCAGGACGACGTGAACCGGGTCTTCGGGCTCAGCCGGCGTGAACGTCCCCTGCCCAAAGGGTGCAGCGCGGAGACGCTGCGGATGGTGGAACAGTTGCTGAAGGAATCGGACCGGGATCTCTCCGCAAGCGAGGCCGCCGATGTCCTGGGAACCTCCCGGGTCAGTGCCCGGCGCTACCTTGAGTACTTGAGCGAGGAAGGCCTGGTCACGGTTCAGCTCCGCTATGGCGGAGTGGGCCGGCCGGAGCGTCGGTACGTGTGGCGGAGTGTTGGGCCCCGCTGAACTCAGTGGGCCAGCTGAACTCAGCGGGACCCGCTCAACTCAGTGCGACAGCGGCGAGAGCGCCAGCCCAAGGACGAACGCCACAGCGGCGGTAACGATCGGCGTCGCGACCCAGAAGCCTAGGATCCGCAGCACCATCCGGCGGTTGGTGACGGAAAAGTTCTGGTTGGTTCCCGCGCCGAGCACTGCCGACGTCACAGTGTGCGTGGTGGAAAGCGGCAAATGGAAGCCGATGGCGCCGACGAACAGCATCAGCGAGGTCAGGCTCTGGGCGATGAATCCCCGCATCGGGTCTACCCGTGTCAGCTTGTAGCCCAGGGTGTACGAGATGCGCCAGCCACCGCAAAGCGTTCCCGCCGTGAGCATGACAGCCGTCAGGAGGATGACCCAGATCGGAAGGTCATTGGAGTCGGACACCCCGGCCGCGACAGCGCCCAACAGGATCACGGCTACTGTTCTCTGCCCGTCCTGCAGGCCATGTCCGAACGCGACGGCCGCGGCCGAGACGGATTGTGCATGGCGGAAACGGCCGTGCATAACATCGGGCTGGGTGTATCTCGCCGCCCACGTGACAGGCCACACGAGAAGGTAGGCGCCAAGGAACGCGATCACAGGGGATAGCAGCAACGGCAAGACCACTTGCGCCAGCAGAACGCTGCCTACCCCGTTGATGTAGCCGCCTCCCATGACTGCGCTTGCAGCTCCGGCCCCCACCAGGCCTCCCACCAAGGCATGGGTCGACGAGAGCGGCACACCGCGCCACCAAGCGTAGATTCCCCAAAGGATGGCGCTGCACAGCCCCGCGGCGAGCACAGTCAGTCCGCTCACTCCCGAGGGGAGAACCACCCACGACTGGCTGAAAATCAGCGCGAAACCGCCGCTGAGCAGTACCCCCGCGAAGTTGAAGACAGCCGCCAACACAACGGCAACTGACGGCGTGAGGGCCCGGGTCCGCACGGAGAGTGCGACGGCGGTGGAGACGTCGCGGAAGCCATTCAGGAATGCGAAGCCAGCCGCCAGCGCCACCACAAGGGCGAAGAACGCGACCGCCACCTCATGCTTCCTTGACGATGATGCTGCCTACCTGGGTGGCGACGCGCCGCATGTCCTTGGTGACGTCCACTAGTTGGTTGGCTACGTCGCGGTTCCGCGAAAACTGGGTGGACTTCATGTCGCGGAGCATCTCTGCCACCCAGGTCCGGTGGCTGCGCTCGGCACGCTTGGCCAGCCGCAGGACCTCGATCCAGTAGTCCTCGAGTTCGTCCAGATCGTCCAACTGGCGCATGGCATCGACTGTGAGTTCCGCCTGGCGGCTGATGATCTCCAACTGATCCGCCGCGCGCTTGGGCACGCGGTCCAGTTTGTAGAGGACTACGAGCTCACCCGCGGCATCCAGCTTCTCCATCGCCTCGTTGAGGAAACGCGAGAGGGCGTACATGTCCTCGCGGGGGAGCGGGTTCACGAAACTCGTGCGCATGTGGGTCAGCAAGGCGAAATGCAGATCCGTGGATTTCGCCTCGTGCTCGTGCAACTCCTCCACAAGCCGTTCGTGCTCCGCGACAGGGGCTCCGAAGATCTCAGAAAGCGTCCCGGTTGCCTCAAGAATCTGGCGGGCCATTTGCGACAACAATTGCAACCCGGCGGGTTCTTGGGGAAAGAGACGCAGCTTCATTTGGCTTCCGGTAGGCGGGAGGGGTGCGGGCGGGGCGGCGTCTTCGCCGAAGGGCATAAAAATGGTGCCGAACCGGATACGCCTCTCGGCGGTAGGCCGCTCGAAGCGGCTATAAGTTGAAGCCCGGGGGTTTCGCGGTTCGACACCAGTTTCAGTTTTCTACGTCGGCCGAGCTAAGTCAATCTTGACAGCTGGCGCCGGGGGTGGTTGTGACGGCCGGTCGCCCTTATGTTTCATGTCAGTCCAGCTCTCCGAGGCGCCATGCATTGGCCGCGTGCTCGAGATCTTCCGCTGTCTTCACGAGTTGGTGCGAGTTCCGGGTCAGCTTGCTCGCGTGGCCTTCGTTGGAATGCTCTGCGCTGTCCGCCAGGGTTGCTTGGCCGAGCGCGACGACGCGGCAAAACGCGGCTGAGCGTTCCAGCGCGACGTCGAAATCGCCGTCGAACGCTCCCGAGAGGATGGCATCTGCCATCTGCTTCATTTCGTCCGCTCCCGGCGGCTCGGCTGCCCCGGCCACAACGTGGGAAACCTGGGCGGTGTCCCTCCCGGCCTTGAAGTACACGGAAATGCGCTCGGAGTTCTGCATGGTGGCCGCGCGCAAGGCATAGAGCCGCCACAAGGCGCCAGGCAAAGACCGGGCGGGGCTCTCGGCCCACATTTCAGCGATAGCCTCCAGGCCTTGCTCGTCAGCGAGTTTCACGAGGCGCCTCGTGATCTTGGGATCATCGCTATCCCGACCTCGCCGCACGAGCGCCTGGGCGGCAAGGTGCGCGGCTTCGGACACGCGCGCGGGGTCCGCTCCGCCGGCAAACGGCTCGAAGTCAATCGGCGCGAAGGGTTTCGGCTTGTGGTGCCTATTTGCTCCGCCGTATACAGGAGGTCCCGATTGTTCGCTCATGCCCCAACGCTACTCCTGTGTTTTCGCTCGTGCACTCTTGACTGGGCTTGTTGCGTTCGACGGCGCGGGTGCTGCCCGTGTCAAAACGGCCTTGAGCTTGAGGTACAGTATTTATGGCTGTTTCTACAGTCGGCAGGGGCCTTTAGCTCAGTTGGTAGAGCATCGGACTTTTAATCCGTGGGTCGTGGGTTCGATCCCCACAGGGCCCACCCTAAAACCCCCGGAACCGCACGGTTCCGGGGGTTTACTTGTACGTGGCCTGTTACCGCGTGGCCCAAGTGGCGGGGTGACGGCCGAGCGGGCCGGCTTGCTGCGACCAGTGCGCGGGGACGCCGTCGATTCGCCCTGGAAGCGGCACGCGTTGCGCCGGCCCCCAGTCGGTGGTGGTTGCCACGAGTGCGAAGTCTTCGGGTGTAGGTACAGCCAGGTGGTCGTCCGGCAGGGGTAACGAGTAGAGCAGGTTGGCCGTGCCGATGAGTGAGCCCTGGATGCGGGCGGCCATCGAATGGGTGAGCCGTCGGGTCAGAGCGCGTGCGACGGCCGCGGCCAATAACCAGCCGGTCGCATGGTCGAGGGCTTGGACGGGAAGCGGGGCCGGCTCCGCTTGTCCCGTGGCGGTGGCTCCGTCGTCGGCGATCCCGCAGCTCATCTGGACCAGGCTGTCGAACCCGCGGCGATGGCGCCACGGGCCATCCCAGCCGTACGCGTCCAAGCTGGCGATGATCAGTCCGGGGTTCATGGCGGTGAGGGCTTCGTCGTCGTAGCCCAAGCGTTTCAGGGCGTCGGCCCGCAGTCCCGACACGAGCACATCGGCACCTGCGAGCAGTTCCTCGAACGTCGCGCGGTCGCTTGAGGCAGTGAGATCCAGGGCGGCAGTACGTTTGCCGAGAGTCGTCTCAGGCAGCAGCGACGGCACCTCGTCAAAGCCCGGCGGGTCGATCCGCAGCACATCGGCACCGTAGCCAGCGAGGAATTTGGTGCACACCGGTCCGGCGATCACCCGCGTCAGGTCGAGCACGCGCACTCCGTCGAAGGGCAGTTGCCCGACGGCGTCCGGAGTGCCGGCTCCGGATGAGTAGCGTTCGACGACGGTCAGCGGCGCCGCGTCCGCGGTCGCCATCCCCGGAGCCGACGCGAGCCATTGGCCTCGGTTGTGCATGACGGCGGCGCATCCGCCCGCTTCCACAATCGCCGTCTCCAATTCTTCGGCACGCAACCCTGCTACTGCGGCCTGAACTGCTTCTTGGTCATGGGCGCCCAGTACCCGCTCGACGGCGGCGCGGTGGCTGGCGTAGTTGGTGTGCAGCCTGATCCATGCATCTGCGGCACGATAGTTGCCGGCGATGGGGTCCCACATCGGTGGCCGGGTCCAGCCGATCGGGGTGAACAGCCTCTCGGACGCGAACGCGGCGCACGACTCCCGACTGTCAACCGTCACTACTGGCTGCTTTGACTGGCTGCGAGCTGCGAGGAACTGCGCTGCGGCCACCGTTGCGACGGCAACCGCTCCCGTCGCAAGTCCTGTCACGTCGAAAGCGGCCGGTAGGACCGCCCGTGGCCCGCTCGTCGTTAGCTGAGCGGCCTGCAAATCCGCAGTGTCGTTATCGGCGCAGATTGTTTGCCACATGCGGGAGGGCACATCAGCGAAGCTGTCGTTCACACTCACCATTCTGGACGGGCCCACACGGACGGGCAACGCCAGCCGGATCTGACGCTTCCTGCCCAAGTACGGCTTCTCCTGCCAGACTGTTCCTCATGCACGCGCTTTTGGACGGACTCTTGAACACCAGCCCGCTTGTGATCGCGTGCATCGTTTTCGCCCTCGTGTTCGCTGAGGATGCAATCTTTGTGGGTTTTGTTATCCCCGGTGAAACGGCGGCAGTGGTCGGCGGAGTGATTGCAAGCCGTGGGCTCTTCGAATTGTGGGCCATGATCGTCATTGTGGTCATTGCCGCGATCACGGGAGACACCGTGGGCTACGAGATAGGCAAGCACTTCGGCCCGCGGGTGATGGCCCTGAAAATCCTGGACAAAAGACGCGCCCAATTGCAGAAGGCCGAAGACTTCCTCAAAGACAAAGGCGGCATCGCGGTGCTCCTGGGCAGGTTTACTGCTTTCTTTCGTGCCGTCATGCCCGCGCTCGCCGGACTCAGCCGTATGCCTTACCGGCGTTTCGCGTTCTGGAATTTCAGCGGCGGCATTATCTGGGGGTCGTTGTTCGTGACTCTCGGCTTTGTGGCCGGAAATTCGTACGAAGAAGTGGCCCGCGTCGTGGGCCGGGGTGCCGCGGCTGTGGTGGCGGTAATTGTGGTGGCGATTCTGCTTGTGTGGCAAGTCAGGAAGCACCGCGCCAAGAAGGCCTGACGCCGCAGGAACACGGAAATCTGGCGGAAACGTCAAGGCTTTAGGCTGGTCACAATTTGTTCGGGACGGGCGGCGAAGGGACGAACTGGATATGTCTGATGTTTGGCGTTATAACCGTAGTAGCTGCCCCGACGTCCTCGGCTTATCTGAGCCTCGAGTGATCTGATGTCCGCCTCTGCAGCACACAACTTTTAAGGAGAACCGATGCATCTTTTGCCCCGTGAGCAGGAAAAGCTCATGATCGTGGTCGCGGCCGACCTCGCCCGCCGTCGGCAATCCCGTGGCTTGAAGCTCAACTTCCCCGAAGCCGTGGCCATCATCAGCTACGAACTGATTGAGGGAGCCCGCGACGGGAAAACCGTCGCCGAACTCATGAGCTACGGAACTACCCTGCTCCGCCGCGAGGACGTCATGGAGGGCGTGCCCGAGATGATCCATGACGTCCAGATCGAGGCCACTTTCCCTGACGGCACCAAGCTCGTCACCGTCCACGACCCGATCCGCTAGGAGGCCAATATGATTCCCGGTGAGTACCGGCTCCAGGCAGAGCCCATTGCCTGTAACAGCGGACGCGAGGCAATCGCCGTCGACGTCGTCAACCGTGGCGACCGCCCCGTCCAGGTGGGCTCGCACTACCACTTTGCCGAATCGAACCCCGCGCTCGATTTTGACCGCGACGCCGCTTACGGCCGCCGCCTGGACATCCCCGCCGGAACGGCGGCGCGCTTCGAGCCCGGTGATTCCAAGACCGTCAAACTCGTTGCGCTCGCAGGAAGCCGCGAGGTCTACGGCCTGCGGAACGCCGTCAACGGTCCCCTTGACGCGGACGCCGGAAAGAACGACGGCGGCGCTGCCGCTGCCACCGAAGGGCCCGGAGCCAGCAAAGAAGGGACAGCCCAGTGAGCTTTGAAATTTCGCGCAAGCAGTACGCAGACCTATACGGCCCGACGACGGGCGACTCCATCCGCCTGGCGGACACCGAACTCTTCCTTGAGATCGAGAAGGATTACACGGTCTACGGCGAAGAGGTCATGTTCGGCGGCGGCAAGGTAGTCCGCGACGGCATGGGGCAGAACGGCCAAGTGACCCGCGACGAGGACGTCCCGGACACCGTCATTTCGAACGTGGTGGTCCTTGACTACACCGGAATCTACAAGGCCGATGTGGCGCTCAAAGACGGGCACATCTTCAAGATCGGCAAGGCCGGCAACCCCCAGATCGCCGACGGCGTGGACATCGTGATCGGCGCCAGCACTGAGATGATCGCCGGGGAAGGCAAGATCCTCACCGCAGGCGGCGTGGACACCCACATCCACTACATTTCACCGGACCAGGTCCCCACGGCCCTGTGCAGCGGAATCACCACCATGGTCGGCGGTGGCACGGGACCGGCCGAAGGTACCAAGGCCACCACCATCACGCCCGGCAAATGGCACATTTCGCGGATGCTGCAAGCCGCGGAAGGCCTGCCGATCAATATCGGCCTCCTCGGCAAGGGCCACGCCTCCGCCGTCGAGCCGCTGGCCGAACAGATCCGCGCAGGCGCAGTAGGACTCAAAGTCCACGAGGACTGGGGCGCCACGACGTCGTCGATCGATATGTCCCTGCGCGTGGCTGACGAATACGACGTGCAGGTAGCCATCCACACCGACACCCTCAACGAGTGCGGATTCGTCGAGGACACCATCAAGGCTATCGACGGCCGCGTCATCCACACTTTCCACACCGAAGGCGCCGGCGGCGGGCACGCTCCGGACATCATCAAGATCGCCGGATTGCCCAACGTGCTCCCGGCATCCACCAACCCCACGCTCCCGTACACGCGCAACACCATCGAAGAGCACCTGGACATGCTCATGGTGTGCCACCACCTCAACCCGGACATCCCGGAAGACGTGGCGTTCGCCGATTCCCGCATCCGGGCCGAAACCATCGCCGCCGAAGACGTGCTCCAGGACTTGGGCATCTTCTCGATGACCTCCTCGGATTCCCAGGCCATGGGCCGCGTGGGCGAAGTTGTCATCCGCACTTGGCAAGTGGCCGACGCCATGAAACGGCAGCGGGGCGTCCTCAAGGACGCGTCCGGCGCCAGCCACGGCGCTGCGAACGGCTTGGGCGAGGAAAGCGACAACTTCAGGATCAAGCGCTACATCTCCAAATACACCATCAACCCCGCGATCGCGCAGGGCATGGCCGACTCCATTGGCTCGGTGGAAGTGGGCAAGTTCGCCGACCTCGTCCTGTGGAATCCGGCCTTCTTCGGCGTGAAGCCGGACCTGGTCATCAAGGGCGGGCAGATAGCCTACGCGCTCATGGGCGATTCCAACGGCTCCATCCCCACCCCGCAACCACGCACCATGCGCCCCATGTTCGCCACCTACGGCAAGGCGTTGAAGCAGTCTTCCATCACCTTCCTGTCCAAGGCGGCCATCGACGCCGGCGTCCCCGAGGAACTGGGATTGGAGCGCGTTATCCGGCCGGTTTCCGGTATCCGGAACCTGAGCAAAGCGGACCTCAAGTTCAACGGCGAAACGCCCGATATCGCCGTCGACCCCGAAACCTACAAAGTGACGGTCGACGGCGAAGACGTCACCTGCGAACCTTCCGACGTGCTGCCCATGGCCCAGCGCTACTTCCTTTTCTAGATCGCCGGAGGAAAACCACATGATCATCGAAAAGATCCTCGGCAACCTGCACGAACTGCCGCAGGCCGAGGCCGCGGCGCTCGCCAAACTCCACAAGGAGAAGGTCGTGCTGCCCAGCGCCCAACTCGTCAAGCGCATCCAACGCGTCACCACAGACCACGGGAAGGAGCTCGGCATCCGCCTCCCGGCCGGATCCGGAGACCTGCGCGACGGCGACATCCTCGCAGTCGAGGACGCGAACCTGATCGTGGTGTCCGTGCTGCCGAGCGACGTCCTGGTCATCGCCGCCCGCAGCATCTACGAAATGGGCGTAGTGGCGCACTCCCTCGGCAACCGGCACCTGCAGGCCCAGTTCTTCGACGGCGACTCCGAATACGGGGCCGAAGTCATGGTGTGCCAGTACGACCACACGGTCGAGGACTACCTCAAACACGTCGGTGTGCCTTACGACCGCCAGGAACGCGTAATGCTGGTGCCTTTTCGCCATGCTGAACACACGCACTAGGCCGGTCCCGTCGCGGCGCTCTTCGCGCGGGTTGTCGGGTTCGGTCGCCTTTGCTTCGGCAGGTGATAGGGGCCGTGCCCGCTTCGCGGTGCCCTCCACACCGCGGCCCCTATCACCTGCCTCCGCCCTGTACGTCACCACAGCTGCGCTCGCGCGAGGCGACCGATGAGCGCGTCTTATCAGCTTGCGTTCCAGCAGCTGACTGACTCCGCGTTGCCTACTGGGGCATTTGCTCACTCGCTGGGGTTTGAGACGTACATCGAGCGAGGGTTGGTTCAAGATGAAGCCTCATTCGGCACTTGGCTGGCTGCGTTTGTGGGGCAGCAGTTGACTTATTCCGATGGTTTGGGCATTCGGTTCCTTTATGAAGGGGTGGGTCTGGGGGAGTTGGATGCTCATTTGAGTGCTCAGCTCTTGCCTCGGCAGTTGCGGGAGGCCAGTACCAAAATGGGTGGGCGGCTGATCGAGATCGGGACCGAAGTCTTTCCGTCGGCCGAGCTGGAAGCTTACCGGGCTATGGTGGCCACGGGCCGGGCTGCCGGGCATCAGCCGCTGGCGTTCGCCGTCGTCGCACGCTCGCTGGGCGTGCCGTTCGAAGAAGCGCTGGCCGCGTACCTTTTCGCGGCGGTCACCTCCCTGACGCAGAACGCCGTGCGCGCCATCCCGCTTGGCCAGAACTCCGGGCAGCGCCTGCTGCGCAAAGCGCACGACGGCGTCGCTGCCGCCGTCGAACATGTCCAGCACCTCGGCTGGGACGACTTCGGGGCCGTCAGCCCCGGCCTGGAAATTTCGCAGATGCGGCACGAATGGCAACGTGCGCGCATGTTCATGAGCTAGAACCATAGGAGGACACATGTCTGAACCCATCAAGATCGGCATCGGCGGACCGGTAGGCGCCGGCAAGACCCAGCTCGTGGAGCGGCTGACCCGCCACATGAGCCGGGAAATCTCCATGGCCGCCATCACCAACGACATCTACACGATCGAAGACGCCAAAATCCTTGCGGCCAACGGCATCCTGCCCGAAGACCGCATCATCGGCGTCGAAACCGGCGGCTGCCCGCACACCGCCATCCGCGAAGACACCTCCATGAACACGGCGGCCATCGAGGAACTCAAGAAGCGCCACCCGGACCTGCAGGTGATCTTCGTCGAATCCGGCGGCGACAACCTCTCCGCCACATTCAGCCCCGAGCTCGTGGACTTCTCGATCTACATCATTGACGTCGCCCAGGGCGAGAAAATCCCCCGCAAGGCCGGCCAAGGCATGATCAAGTCGGACCTGTTCATCATCAACAAGACCGACCTCGCCCCCTTCGTCGGGGCCGACCTGTCAGTGATGGAGCGGGACTCCAAGGAATTCCGCGGCGACAAGCCCTTCTGCTTCACGAACCTCAAGACCGACGAAGGGCTCGACAAGGTCATCGCATGGATGCGGCACGATGTCCTGATGCTCGACCTGGCGCAATGAGCGCGACGGCGGCTGCGGCTGAGGCGCTGGACCCGCTTGCTGGCGCTGCTTGCGGCGCTTCGCCGGATATAGAGGGCCGTGCCCGTCCCCAGCCGCTCCCAACTCTCGCAAGCTCGAGTCGGGGCCCTCGCGGCAGTGGGCCCATCGCGGTGCCCGCCACGCCGCGGCCCTCTATATCCGGCTCCGCTGCTGCTGTCGTCTCACCGCGGGGGCGCCTGGACCTTGTTGTCGCCCTTCGTGCTGGTCGTTCCGTGGCCGTGCAGCAGTTTCATCAGGGTGCCTTGCGGGTTTTGAGACCGCATTACTTGGATGAGAGCGGGCAGGTTTGTTATGTCGTGGTCAACCCTGGCGGGGCGTATTTGGGGGCGGATCTCTATGTTGTGGACGTGGAGGTGGAGGCGGGGGCTTCGTTGCTTTTGACGACGCAGTCGGCCACGAAGATCTATCGGACTCCGGGGTCGTTTGCCGAGCAGCGGATGACTATCCGGCTGGGGGAGGGGGCGGAACTGGAGTTGGCACCTGACCAGCTCATCGCCTACCGGGAGGCCAGCTATCGGCAGGACACGCACATCACTGTGCACCCGACGTCGAGCCTCATCATGGCGGAAGTCATCACTCCGGGCTGGTCCCCGGATGGCGCTTCTTTCAAGTACAAGGAACTCCGGCTCCGGAACGAGATCCAGGTGGAGGGCGACGACGGCGCGGCGCTGCTTGCGCTCGACAACCTCCTGATCCGGCCGCCCCTGGGCGATGTGACCGGAATGGGCTTCATGGAGGGGTACAGCCACCTGGGTTCGCTCGTTGTGGTGGATCCGCGGGTTGACCAGGCGCTCGCCGATGAACTGCACCGGCTGACGGCGGGGTATGAGGCGTACTCGGGTTTGTCGTTGACCCGAACCCTTGCGGGCACGACGGGCCTGGTCCTACGATCCCTCTCGAACAGCACCGAGGAACTGAATCGATTGCTCGGTGCCTGTACTGGCCTTTTGCGCGAACGCTGGTACGGCAGGGCGCCGCTGAACCTCAGGAAGTACTGATGACTTCACTCGCCGAGTTCGCTTCGATGTATCGCCAGCGTGAGCATCTCCCGATGAAGTCGCGCCTCGCGTTCATGTTCGGTTCCGTCGTCCTCCTGCACCTTGCCGCCGTCGTATTCCTGCTGGTGGGTGGTGCCGGTGGCGGCCAGCCTCTGACGCTGGGCCTCGTGCTGACGGCGTATGTGGCCGGTATCAAGCACAGCTACGACTGGGACCACATCGCCGCGATCGACAATTCCACACGAAAATTCGTGGCACAGCACAAGGACCCCGTGAGTGTCGGCTTCGCCTTCAGCCTGGGCCACAGCTCCGTGGTGATCCTGGCCGGGGTGATGGTGGTCGGCGGCGCCAGCCTCGTGGGCCAGCTCATGGAGGACGCCACCACCGGACACCTCGTGCTGGGGCTGATCGGCAGCGGCGTGTCCGGGCTCTTCCTTCTGGCCATGGGCATCTTCAACGGGTCGGCGTTCCTCCGCACGATGCAGTTGTACCGCGCCGCCCAGGCCGGCGGCGCGATCGCCGTCGACGACCTCGAAACCAAAGGGTTCATCGCGCGGCTCTTGGCCAAGCCGCTATCCAAGGTCCAGCGTCCGCGGAACATCTATGTGATCGGGTTCTTGTTCGGGCTCGGCTTCGACACCGCCACCACCATCGGGCTGCTGGTGCTCACGACGGCGGCGTCGCTCGCGGGTGTGCCCGTGCTCGCCCTCCTGGCGCTGCCGCTCGCTTTCACCGCGGCGATGACCCTTTGCGATTCCATCAACGGCGTGGCCATGATGCGCATGTACAAATCCGCCATCCATGATCCCCAGCGCAAGCTTGGATTCAACGCCATCATCACCGGCATCTCGGCCTTCTCGGCCCTGTTCATCTCGGTCATCACGCTGGGCGGCTTCCTCAATGCGGCCTTTGGACTGAGCGATCCTGTCACCACGTGGCTGGGCGAAATTGACCTCGGCGACGCCGGCCTGGTGCTGATTGGGCTGTTCGCCGTCGTTTGGGTGGTTGCGGCCCTGCGATTCCGGGCGGCGCGGCGCCGCTAGTCGGGCTGGAGCCACTCCAGAAGGCGATCCAATGCCCAAGTCGTGATAATGCGATCGGCGGGTACGCCGTTGGCTTCCGCCCGCTCCGCACCATACTGCAGGAAGTCGAGCTGGCCGGGGGCATGGGCGTCACTGTCGATGCTGAAGAGGCAGCCGGCGTCGAGGGCAATTTGAATCAATTCGTCCGGCGGGTCCTGGCGCTCGAGCCGCGAATTGATCTCGACGGCGACCGAGTGTTCCGCGCACGACGCGAACACCTTTTCGGCGTCGAACTCCGACGGAGGCCGGGTTCCTCGCGATCCCTTGACCAAGCGGCCGGTGCAGTGCCCGAGGACGTTCGTGTGCGGGTTTTCGATGGCGGTGAGCATGCGCCGGGTCATGGGCCCTTTGTCGGACCGGAGCTTCGAGTGGACACTGGCCACTACAACGTCCAGTTGGCTCAGCAGTTCCGCGGACTGGTCCAGCTCGCCGTCTTCAAGGATGTCCACTTCGATGCCGGCCAACAGCCGAAAGCCAGGATCCTGCCCGTTTTGCCCGTTGATCCCATCCACAACGGTGAGTTGTTCCATCAAACGCTCCGGGCTGAGCCCGTTGGCGATGGTGAGGTTGGGGGAGTGATCGGTCAGGGCGAGATATTCCCGTCCGAGTATACGAGCCGCGTCGGCCATAACCTCGATCGGCGAGCCGCCGTCGGACCAGTTGCTGTGGCTGTGCAGATCGCCCCGGAGTTCGGCGTGCAGCTTGTGGCCACCCTTGACCAAGGGTTCGGCGCCACGACGACGGAGGTTTTCAAGGTAGTCCGGAACGGTGCCGCTCAGGGCTTGGCTGATCACCTCGAAAGTCCTACTGCCGATTCCCTTGGTTCGCTTGAGGCGGCCATCCTTGACCCGGGCGGCCAGTTCCTCTTGGCTCAGGCCGGCAATGATGCCCGCGGCCCGGCGGAACGCCTGGACCTTGAAGCTGTCCGCGAGTTCCCGTTCCAGCCAGAAGGCGGTTTCGTTGAGCGCGTCTACGGCGTCCATGGCTCAATCATGTACCACGCCGCGCCCAGGCGCATGTGAGCGAGCGTTTGGGTTTAGGGGCCTATAGGTGAGCGAGGGTTTGAGCCTTCCGACCCCCGCTCACGTATGTGGGGTCTACGACTGACGCTCGCTCAAATCAGGTGAGCGAGGGTTTGGGGTTGGGGGCCCATATGTGAGCGAGGGTTCCGGAATGGGGCGTCATGCTGTCGGAATAACTGGGACGGCCACCACCGCCCTGCAATAATCGGAACCAGTTGCCTCGCTTGAGTTGCACGCGGGGCGGTATGCACCTTCGGACGAATCACATCGCAGACGAGGCGGACATGACCAACACTCCCATCCAGCAGGCCACCGACACCACGGCGATGCCACCCGCTACGAACCCCGCCATTGACGAGGACTTGCTTCACCGGCTCGCGGATGCTCACGGCGTCGGGACGGCGTTCTACGGCTGGGATGGGCTGCAACACGACGTTTCGCCCACCACGTTGATCCAAGTGCTGGGCGCGCTGGGAGTCGCCGCACATTCCAACGAGCAGATCGAAGCGGCCCTTGCGGACGCGGAACTGGCGCCGTGGCGGCGGATGCTGCCGCCCGCCGTCGTCGTCCAGGAGGGAACGACGGCGGCTGTACACATCCACGTCCGCGACGGTTCGCCTGCGCGCCTGACGATCTCGCTCGAGGACGGAACGGAACTCGCGGCCACCCAACAGGAAGACTGGGCTTCGCCGCGCGACGTGGATGGAGTGCCCACAGGCCGCGCCACTTTTGAGGTGCCGGCCGGGTTGCCGCTCGGCTGGCATTCGCTCACGGCCGAGTCCGACGGCGTGACGGCCACCGCGGTGCTGGCCGTGGTTCCAGCCAAGTTGCAGACGGCAGCACAGCTCGAGGAACGGCGCGGCTGGGGACTCGCCACGCAGTTGTACTCGGTACGCTCGAAGCGCTCATGGGGCATCGGGGATTTCGCGGACTTGGCCGATTTGGCGTCGTTGGCTGGCACGCGCGGGGCCGACTACGTCCTCGTGAACCCCCTGCATGCCGCAGATCCGGTGCCTCCGGTTCAAGCGTCGCCGTATTCTCCGTCCACAAGGCGATTCTTCAACCCCCTTTACATTCGAATCGAATCCATTCCCGAACTGGCATATGTGAAGCCGCGGAAGCGGGCCACCGTGGACCGGCTGTTGGATGACGTCCACGCGCTCAACAAGGACGCGGAACGGCTGGACCGGGACCAGATCTTCGCCGCCAAGCTCGCAGCCCTGGAACTCCTTCACACGGTCAAGCTTTCTCCGGCCCGGCAGCGCGCCTTCGAGGAATTTTGCCGCGAGTCCGGCCCGGGCCTGGACGATTTCGCCCTTTGGTGCGCCATCCGCGAGGACCGATCGCCGGACGACCCCTTCTGGCAGGATCCCGCGGCCACGCTCGGTTCTCCGAAGCTTGAGTCGATGCGCCAGTCCCTGGCCGATCGGATCGGTTTCCACCGCTGGCTTCAGTGGATCTGCGATGAACAGCTCGAGTCAGCCCAGGCCGCGGCGAAGCGATCCGGCATGCGGCTGGGAGTGGTGCACGATCTCGCCGTCGGGGCGGACCTGAGCAGCGCCGACGCCTGGACCCTGCGCAGCAGCTTCGCGCCGGGTGTCAGCGTGGGCGCACCACCGGACATGTACAACCAGCTCGGACAGAACTGGAACCAGCCGCCGTGGCACCCGGTCCGTTTGGCGGAGGCGGGCTACGCGCCGTTGCGCGCGATGCTCTCCACCGTCCTCCGCCACGCCGGCGGAATCCGCGTCGACCACATCCTGGGGCTATTCCGCTTGTGGTGGGTACCTGCCGGCAACTCCGCCCGCGACGGCGCCTACGTCCGCTACGACCACGAGGCCCTGATCGGCATCCTTGCTTTGGAAGCGCACCGCGCGGGAGCGGTGGTCATCGGCGAAGACCTTGGCGTTTTCGAGCCGTGGGTGCGGGACTATCTTGCGGCCCGAGGCATCCTGGGCACGTCGATCCTTTGGTTCGAGTACGACGGCGACTCGCCCCTGCCGCCCGAACGTTACCGAACGCAGGCACTCGCCAGTGTCAACACCCACGACCTCCCGCCGACGGCCGGGTACCTCGCAGGCGATCACGTGGATCTCAGGAACCAACTGGGCTTGCTTGAACGAAGCGTGGCCGAGGAACGGGCCGAGCACGAGGCCAGCCTGGACAAGATGATGGGGTTGCTGCGGGAACGGGACCTGCTGCCTGCCGACGGAAAAGCGCTTGGTGAGGAGCAGGTCATTGAGGCGCTGCATCGTCTGCTGGCCCTCGCACCGTCGGTCCTGTTGGGCGTTGCGTTAGTGGATGCCGTAGGGGAGCGGAGGGTGCAGAACCAGCCGGGAACGACCTCGGAGGTCTACCCCAACTGGCAAGTGCCACTCGCCGACGAACGCGGACGCGCGGTGCTGATCGATGACCTTGATGCCAACCCTCGGTTCAACTCTTTGCTCGCGGCCGTGGACGAGGCTGTACGGGGTTAGGCAACGCATCGAGGCGTGAAATCTCGCCCTTTGGCCCTCCCCGCGACGCTCGCTCACCTTTGGGCCGTTTCAGTTGAACGCTCGCTCACCTTGATGAGCGAGCGTTCCCGATTTTGGCCGCATATGTGAGCGAGCGTCGCCGTTTTGGCCCGTCAGGGAGCTATAGCCAAAGCGGTGGGGGAACCCGTGTTCAGCTGGTCCAGGACGTCGCCCGGGATGCCCGTGGCAGGGTCCAGGGCGAACGTGGTGACTTGGTTGGAACGTTCGTGCGCGACGTGGAGCCAGCCGTCGCGGACCAAGTGGTGTCGGGGCCAGTCTCCTCCGCTGGGCACGTCAGCCACGGGCCGGAGCCGGGTTCCGCTGCCCTCGACGGCCAACACCGAGATCCGGTTGGAGCCGCGGATACCCGTGTAGACGAAGCGATTGTCCGGGGACAGCGCGATTTCGGCCGCGGCGTCGCCGTCGGCGGCCCCACCGGCCGTCGCAGGACCGCGACGGTGGAGTGCAAAGCGACCGTCCGCGCCGGGCAGGAGCACCACCACTTCGATGGAGTACTCGGTCACCACGAAGACCGCGTCGGCGGAGGGGTGCTGGACCAAGTGCCGCGGACCGCTGCCCACGGGGAGCGCGACTTCGTGGTCCTTGAGCAGGCCGGTGTCGGGGAAGTAATTCCACACCCGTACGAGGTCGAAGCCGAGGTCCGTGGTCATGATCCGGCCATCCTCGAGCATGAGGCTTGCGTGGGCGCGGCTCACCCGGGCGCCGCCCGTGGCAATGTCGATGCCGCCGTCGACGCTGGCGTGCGGGTCCTTGGCCGGCGGCGCGGCAAAGCGCGAGGTGATGCGGCCGTCGTCGTCGAGCCCGTACAGCAGCACGTTCCCGTCGCCCCAACAGTTGACCACGATGAAACGGGCGGAAGGGTCGACGGCGACGTGGCAAGCCGCGGCTCCGGCCGGCCAAGCCTCGCCCAGGGGCTCGAGGCCGAACAGCCCGGTCCGCCGGTACGCCCGGACCGTCTGGGCGGCCTCGGCTACCGCGTAGACCACCGGCAGGGCGGGGTGAACGGCAAGGAACGACGGCGACGGTGCTTCGACGGCGGTGCCCAGCCAAGCAATGCTGCCATCTTCACGCGCGGCGACTGCCCCAATGCCCATTCCGTTCCCGTCGCTGTCCGCGGTGTACGCGCCTGCCCAGATGAGCGTTCCGTCGATGTTCTCTGCCATGCCGTCCTCAGTGTTGGTGAGTAGAACCTGAATCAGTGTCCCTGTACGTCCGAGTCAACACCGGCATCGGCACCCGCGTCCAAAGTGGCGATCGCGGACAGGTCGTCATGGTCCAAAGCGAAGTCGAAAACGTCCAGGTTTTCCTTCATGCGCAGTGGATTGGCGGACTTCGGGATGGCCACGAGCCCCTCCTGGATGTGCCAGCGCAGCACCACCTGCCCGGGAGTCTTTCCGTGTTTCTTCCCGATCGCGGCCAAGACCGGGGCATTCAGGAGATCGCGGCCGGCCCCCAACGGACTGTACGATTCCGTGGCGATGCCATGGTTGCCGTTGAAGGCTCGCTCATCGATCCGCGTGATGGACGGTGAGATTTGGATTTGGTTGACGGCCGGCACCACCGAGGTTTCCTCAAGGAGCCGCTCGAGGTGCGAGGGCTTGAAGTTGGACACGCCGATCGAACGCACCTTCCCCTCAGCCTGCAGCCGCTCGAAAGTCTCCCAGGTGGACACGAATTCATTCCGTTGGGGGAGCGGCCAATGGATCAACAAGAGGTCCACGTAGTCCAGTCCGAGGCGCTTGAGGGAGCCCTCGAGCCCCTCGACGGCGCGATCGCGGCCCTGGTGTGTGCCGTCCAGTTTGGTGGTGATGAACAGTTCCTCGCGCGGGATGCCGCAATCCCGCACGCCTTGCCCGACGCCGGCCTCGTTACCGTAGCGGTACGCCGTGTCGACGTGCCGGTAGCCAAGCTCGACGGCGGACACCACCGCCGTGGCGACCTGGGCGTCGTCGAGCGGCCAGGTCCCGAGGCCGATCTGCGGAATGGCATTACCGTCATTGAGCCTGACGGTCGGAGCAAGTGCCATGGTCCTGTCCTTTCAGTTGCTAGATCGGCCTCCGTGCCCATTGGACCAGTTGATCGCTGAGTTTCATGAAGTCCTGGTCCACGTGCTTGATGCCTGGATGTTCATCATGCCACCGGACGATCTCCCGTGCGCCTGCCGCGAAAGGAATTTCTGCCCGATACCAGGGAACGAGCGTTTTGATCTTGGTGTTGTCGAAGACCACGGAGTGGGACCTGTCCCCGAGAAGCCCGGGTCCCAGCTCCGGGGAGTGCGCGGCAATGGTATCCGAGGCGATGTGCACGAGTTCGGGTTCCGGCACCCCGGCCGCTGTGGCGAAGAGCCGGTAGACCTGGTCCCACGGGAGGGCTTCGTCCGAGGTGATGGTGTAGCTTTCACCCACAGCCTGCGGCCGGCCGAGGAGGCCAACGAAGGCCACCGCAAAATCATCCGCGTGGGTGAGGGTCCACAGCGAGGTACCGTCGCCGTGGACTATCACAGGCAGGCCTTCCCGCATTCGATGGATGTCCGTCCACCCGCCCAGCAGGGCGATCCGCGTGCGGTCATAGGTGTGCGAAGGCCGGACGATCGTCACGGGGAATCCCTCGTCGCGGTAGGCCCGGACGAGAAAGTCTTCGCACGCGATCTTGTCCTGGGAGTACTTCCAGAACGGGTTCCTGAGCGGGGTCGATTCGAGGATCGGCAAGTGTGCGGGCGGCTTCTGGTAGGCCGAAGCCGAACTGATGAACACGTACTGCCCGGTCCGGCCGCGGAACAGCTCCACCGCGGCGGCCACATGCTCGGGCGTGAAAGAGATGAAGTCCGCGACGACGTCGAACTCGCGGCCGTTCAGCACCTCCGCCACCTCCGCGGGGTTGCGGATATCCGCCTGCAGCAATTCCGTGCCCGGAGGGGCCGGCCTTTCCGAGCTCACTCCGCGATTGAGCACGGTGAGCCGATGACCCAGCGCGACGGCGCGCTCCGCCACCGCCGCGCTGATGGTCCCGGTCCCGCCGATGAACAGCAGGCGCAACGGTGCCGACGTCACCACGCGTAGTCTTCCGGCGCGGTCCGGTGGCCCGGGAAGATATCGTCGAGCCGCTTGAGGGCGTCGGCGTCGAGGGTGACATCCAAAGCCCTGATGGCAGCGTCCAACTGCTCCTGCGTGCGCGGACCCACAATCGGCGCGGTCACAGCCGGTTGGTGCAGCAACCAGGCCAAGCCAACGTCGCCGGGCTCGTAGCCAAGGTCGTCGGCGAGGTCCTCGTACTGGCGGATCTGGTCTTCATGCTTCTTCAGGGTCTCCGCCGCGCGGCCCTCAAGGCGACGGACGCCGTCGCGTTCCTTCTTCAGCACCCCGCCCAAGAGCCCGCCGTGAAGCGGCGACCACGGGATGAGGCCGAGGCCGTACTGCTGGGCGGCCGGGATGACTTCCAGTTCGACATTGCGGGTGAGCAGGTTGTAGATGGACTGCTCGCTCACGAGTCCGTTGTAGTTGCGCCGCGCGGCAGTCTCCTGGGCCTGGGCGATGTGCCAGCCAGCGAAGTTGCTGCTTCCGGAATACAGGATCTTGCCCTGCTGGACCGCTACCTCGATGGCCTGCCAGATCTCGTCCCACGGCGTGTTCCGGTCCACGTGGTGGAACTGGTAGACGTCGATGTAGTCGGTCTGCAGGCGCTTGAGGCTGGCGTCCAAGGCGCGCCGGATGTTGAGGGCGGAGAGCTTGGACTCGTTGGGGCGGTCAGTCATGGTTCCGTAGAGCTTGGTGGCCAAGACAACACGATCGCGGCGCTCGCCGCCCTTGGCGAACCAGCGGCCCAGGATTTCCTCGGTCCAGCCCCGGTTGTCGTGGCCGCCGTAGACGTTGGCGGTGTCGAAGAAGTTGATGCCGGAGTCCAGCGCGGAATCCATGATGGAGTGCGCTGCGGATTCCTCGGTCTGCGGGCCGAAGTTCATGGTTCCGAGGCACAGGCGGGAGACGCTGAGGCCCGAGCGGCCCAAGTGGGTGTACTGCATGGTTTTGCTTTCCTTACGCTGTGATGGGTGGGTTTCTACATCTGGCTGAAGGACGCGACGGCGGGGTCGGCGCCGAGGCGGGCACCGCCGTCGAGCGCGCTGATGGCCGCCAGTTCGCCCGGGGTGAGCTGCAACGCCGCCGCCGCGAGATTCTGGCGGATCCGCTCCGGGTGGACGGACTTGGGGATCACGATGTTGCCCGTTCCGAGGTGCCAGGCCAGCACGATCTGCGCCGGGGTGGCACCGTACGTTTCGGCAAGTTCGGTGACCGTCGCCGACCCCAGGTCCGCTCCCTGCCCCAGCGGGCTGTAGGCCTCGACGGCGATCCCGTGCGAGCGGCTCTTCGCCGCCAGTTCCCGCTGTTGGAAGGTGGGGTGCAGTTCGATCTGGTTGACGGCGGGAACGACGTCGGCGAACTCAAGGAGAGTGTCGAGATGATCCTGCAAGAAGTTGGAGACGCCGATTGCCCGGGCGCCGCCGTCGGCGTGGATCTTTTCCAGTGCCTTCCACGCGTCGACGAACAGGCCTTGGGACGGCACAGGCCAGTGGATCAAGTAAAGGTCGATGACGTCGAGGCCGAGTTCGCGGCGGCTGTGGTCGAATGCCGCCGCGGCGCGGCCTTGTTCGCCGTTGCGGAGTTTGGTGGTGATGAAGAGTTCCTCCCGGGCGATGCCGGAAGCCTTGATTGCCGCGCCGACGCCGGATTCGTTCCGGTACGCCGCGGCCGTGTCGATGTGCCGGTACCCGGCTTCAAGCGCGTCCTCCACGGCCTTCTGGGTCTCGGCAGGTGGGACCTGGAAGACGCCGAAGCCGAGCTGGGGGATGGTGACCGAGTTGTTCAGGACGAGCCCGGGAACGGTTGAATTCTGAGCGTTGGACATGTCCGGCCTTTCGTCGCTGGTGGGTGGATTGCCTGACTGGCTTTTTCGAGCCTATGCACTTTCGGCAGAACAATCAGTAGTTTTGACGCCCCCTGTTTTTCCTAGGACTCGCAGTCCTACCTTGGCCGTGGAAACACGCCCTGAGGGAGGGAAGAATGGGGGCATGGGTCAAAGCGCCGAGTTCGGAAAGTTCCTCAAAGCCATGCGTGCCCGGATGTCGCCGGAGGATGCAGGGTTGCCGGAAGCGTCCGGCGCGCGCCGCGTTCCCGGGCTGCGCAGGGAAGAGATTGCCCGCTTGGCGGATGTCAGCACGGACTACTACACCCGCCTCGAACAGGGCCGCCATATCCATCCTTCGCGGGCGGTCCTTGAATCGGTGTCGCGGGCACTTCGCCTGGACTCAAGCGAGCACACCCACATGATGGACCTGCTTGAGCACTGCGCGGAGAGTGCCAAAGCGCCGACTACGACGCCCCGCGTGCGGCCGGCGCTACGCCAACTTCTGGACGCTGTGGGCGACGTTCCGGCGCTCCTGCTGGGCCGGCGCAGTGACGTGCTCGGAGCCAATCGCATGGCGATCCTACTGTTTGCCGACTTCCCGGCCATGCCTTCCGCTGAGCGGAACCTCACGCGTTGGCTGATCCTGGATCCACAGGCACGCGAACTGTTCCGGGACTGGAAGACGGTTGCGGCGGAAGCCGCCGGTTCCCTGCGTGCGGATACCGGGCGGCACCCCGACGACCCCCAAGCCAACCAACTCGTGGGCGAACTCGCTGTAAACAGCGAACACTTCCGCCAATGGTGGGCCGGTCATCGCGTGGCGGCGCGTTCCGCCGGGACTGTCCGCCTGCATCACCCCACTGTGGGAGACGTGGAGCTGAACTTCGAGAATCTGGCCCTGCCACAGGACCCGGACCAGGTTTTGAGGGTCTACTCCGCGAAGGCGGGTTCGCCGTCGGACGATGCCCTGAAGTTGCTGGGCAGCTTTGGCGCGGGAACGGTGTTTGGCGCGGGAACAGCATTTGGTGCGGGAACGGCGACGGCGAGCCCGGAGTTGTCCGAGCGTCATGCAATGGACGAGAGCTGAGGGAGTTTCACCCAAAAGCGGTCCACGTCACTGTGCTGTTGCATAGTGAATTGGCATGATTCTGTTTAGGTGCCCATTGGGCGGCTTTTGAATCGCGTTTACGCTGAATCCAGACCTTTTCGCATATCAAGGATGGAATTCAACGATGAAACGCATCGCGCTGCTGAGGGAACGGGCAATCACCGCCGGGTCCGCGGGATCCACGGGCTCGCATTGCCCGGCGTCCGGTCAGTGGAGCCCTGAAGGCGAACCCCACGTGGTCCACACGTTCTTTGAGGGCCACGTCTTCCCTGCCCACAACGGTGCGGCGACGGTCTGGCACCGCCAGTACCTGGTCTCCGAGTCCCGATGAGTCCAGAAACCTTGGGCGCGTGGGGCCCAAGCCACTTCACGACGTCGGCCCAACGGCCCGCTGGGGCGGCACTTCGCCTGCCGCCGTCGAAATGGTCCGAACTCAGCCGCGGCGAAACCGTCTGGATCCACGAGGACAAATGGGGCTTCGACGCCGGCCTAGTGGATGAAGTTTCCTCCGATCACGAACTCCTGTGGATCGAATTTGCCGGCCGTGGCCGGCGACTCCTCTGTGGCGGTGACCCCGTCCAAGTCTGGACCCGCGGGTGAGTCCAGCCTCGCAACTGATGGCCGTCAGCCTTTCCACAGAAAGGCTGACGGCCATCGTCGTTTTGGGGTTTAGAGGGCTTCTTATCGCTCCAGGCGGAATCCGAGCTTGATGGTTACCTGCCAGTCGGCAACGGCGCCCTCGCTGAGGTGGCCACGGATTTCCTTGACCTCGAACCAATCGAGGTTCCGAAGGGTCTGGCTAGCAGCCGCAATCCCGTTCTTGATGGCGGCGTCGACGCCCTCGGACGAGGTTCCAACAATTTCGGAAACGCTATATGTGTGGTCAGCCATTCTTGCTCCTCATGATCGTCCTTGATGCCTGAACTGCGGGCCTGGCAGGCCGTGAAAGCAGACTAGCCGACGGAGGGCCGGCGGACTAGGGGTCTGGCCCTCCCGACGCTAGCTCACATATGGCCGGTCTGGAACCGATGCTCGCTCACATATGGTGCCTTTCGGCGGAACGCTCGCTCACTGATGAGGCCAGGATCATCGGCAGCAAAACTGTGGGTGAGATGGCAGTGGCAGCAGCGTGCAACGCCTCCTCATTTCCCCCGTACCCCCAGAGCGCGAAAAAGGTGGAAATTCCATGCTCAGCGGCTCCCGCGACGTCATAACTTCTGTCGCCGACCATTGCCGGGTTGGAGATATCGATGCCCAGGGAGGCAAGGCGGAGCAGTGCTTCACCGATGACTTCCGCCTTGGTCGCCCGTCTTTCAACGTCCGATGCCCCGCATATGGTGATGAAGTTGCTTTCGATTCCAAAGCGTCGTGCGAGTCGTAGTGCTTGATCTTCCACTTTGGACGTGGCAACAGCCATGGGGATACCGGCTGAGTGTAGTTGCTCCAGCAGTTCTGTGACTCCTTCGTAGAGGCTCGATTGCTCAGCGCCGTGATCCGCGTATGCCTTGCGATAGTGTTGGAGGGCTCTCTGGGCTGTCGCTTCGTCAGTCCCGGAGACTGCTCTGAACGATTCGACCATCGGTGGCCCGACAAACCTGAGTAGTTCTTCCGGCCTCGGGACCGGCGCTCCCACGGATTCCAAAGCCCGGGCAGCACTTGAGGTAACACCTGGGGCAGAGTCGATAAGTGTTCCGTCCATGTCGAACAGGACGCAGGTGATGGCGCCGAACGGTGGATGGCTGTGATGCGGAAGTATCATCTTTTCTGGAGCTTTCGGTTGTGGATCGGGTTCTGCTTGGGTTGTGCACAGGGATTTACTTTTTGAAGGGTGGGCATGGACCGCGTGAGTCTCGATCACATAGACCAGAGGATCCTTGCGGAGCTCACCAAGAACGCACGCATTAGTCATGCCGAACTGGCGAGCAAAGTCCTGCTTTCAAGGAATGCTGTGCGCCAGCGCGTCGACCGGATGGAACGGCAAGGATACATCCAGGGATATACGCTGGTTGCTGGCCTACCCGGGCAAGGGTCCGTCTCGGCTTTCCTTATGGTCTACCGGAAGGACCGGGTGCGTGGTTCGGATGTCATCGCTGTTTTGCGGTCCATTCCGGAAGTGGTTTTGTGCGACGTCGTCAGCGGGGACTTTGATCTTCTCGTGAGGCTTGAAGCCCGGTCTTTGGAGAGAATCCAGGAGATCTGGGAGCAGATCGCCGCACTTCCGGGCGTCACGGATACCGTGACGGCCATGACGCTTTCCAGTCTCATCCGGCGTGGTGCAGTGCCGACCGCGTGAGGAGTTGGCGATCAGACCGCTGATATGCGGGTGCCCCTGACCGGAAGCGCAGCCGATTCAAGCATCGATTGAGCGGTGGCACGGTCCAGGAGGTTCTTGCCGGTAACGACGTCGAGAATGGCTGATCCGTCCCGCAGGGCTTCCTTGGCGACCGCCGCCGCGGCCGCGTAGCCGATGGCCGGAACCAGTGCCGTTGCAAGGCCCACCGAAGCTGCCGTCTGGCGGGCGAGGCGGTCGGTGTTCGCTTCGATGCCTTCCATGCAGTGTGTGCGGAGAACGCGAGCTCCTTGTTTGAGCCAAGAAACGGCTTGAAGCAGGACGTGAGCGATGACAGGTTCGAAGGCATTGAGTTGGAGTTGGCCATTGTCTGCAGCCATCGTTACTGCGGTGTCCGCTCCGGCAACCGCGAAAGCGATCTGATTCATGGTCTCGGGGATGACAGGGTTCACCTTTCCGGGCATGATGGACGACCCCGCTTGACGGGGAGGCAAGGTGATCTCGCCAAAGCCATTCTGCGGTCCGCTGGACAGCAACCGGAGGTCACTGCTGATCTTGGATAGCTTGATTGCGGTCCGTTTGAGCATGCCCGACACGTGCATGAAAACTCCGACATCGGACGTCGCCTCGACCAGATCGTTGGCAGGAAGGACGTCGACGCCGGAAACCTCGGAGAGTGCCCGCAGCACCAGTTGCTGATAACCCGGTTCGGCGGTAATGCCGGTGCCGATGGCGGTGGCCCCCAGGCTGCATTCGCGCATCAGATCGGTGGACTCCAGGAGCCGGGAGCGATCTTCCTCCAACGTGGCGGCGAAGGCATTGAACTCCTGCCCCAGGGTCATCGGGACGGCATCCTGAAGCTGGGTCCTACCCATCTTCACGACATCGGCAAATTCGGCACCCTTGTTTCTGGCGGTTTCGGCAAGCTTGCCCAATTCCTGATTGAGTTCCGCGATGGCGAAAATGAGGGCCAGCTTGATGGCGGTTGGATAAGCGTCATTGGTGGATTGGCAACGATTGACATGGTCGATGGGGTGCAGGTGCTGGTAGTCGCCGAGGCGCTGGCCTAGTTTTTCCAGCCCGAGGTTCGCGATCACTTCATTCGCGTTCATATTCGTGCTGGTGCCGGCGCCTCCTTGGATAACGTCAACGCAGAACTGTTCGAGGTGATGCCCGTCCTGGATTTCCCGGCACGATTCGCGGATTGCTGCCGCCTGCCGGGGCGAGAGCACCCCAAGTTCGCAGTTGGCCTGCGCCGCGGCGTTCTTGATCATTGCCAGGGAGCGTACCAAGTGCGGATGCCTGGAGATCGGAATGCCGCTGATGGTGAAGTTTTCCAATGCCCGGGCAGTGTGTGCTCCCCAGTAGGCGTTGGCGGGTACGGGAATGTTCCCGAGCGAATCGGTCTCTATGCGGCTGGTCACGGCTCTATATCCCGCGGTTCTTGATGCAGACGACTTTGGGCTGGGTCATCTCTTCGTAAGCAAAATGGACGCCTTCCCTGCCGAGGCTTCCGTATTTGGAACCCCCGAACGGCATGCCGTCGAACCGATAGTCCGAGGAATCATTGATCATGACTCCGCCTGCGTCGAGTCGGCGCGCGGCGTCCATGGCGTTGCTCAGGGAGTCCGTGAAAATGCCGGCGTGAAGGCTGAATTCGATGGCATTTGCTACTTCAATGGCTTCTTCGAACGTATTGAAAGCATGCAGCATGACAACAGGCCCGAACACTTCTTCCCTCCACAGCCTGCTGTCCGCCGGGACCGCTTCCAGCACAGTCGGCTCAAGCACATTGCCTACCGTCACGTTGCCTGCGAGAAGTGCAGCGCCGTCATGGATGGACTCATCGAGCTTGGCTTTGAGTTCGTCTAACGCAGCGGGGCTGATCATCGGCCCGACGTCCGTCCGCTCATCCGACGGATCTCCGGATACCAATCGGGCTGTCGCTTCCAGGAAGCGCTGGCGGAAATCAGCGTACAACGGTGTGGCTACAAGGATTCGCTGCACCCCCACGCAGTTCTGGCCAGCGGCCCAGAACGCTCCGGAGACGCAAGATTCCACGGCGTCGTCAATGTCAGCATCGCTCAGGACGATGACAGGTGCGTTTCCGCCCAGGTCCATGGAAAGCTTCTTCAGGCCGGCGGCGCGGGCAATGCTTTCCCCAGTGGAGAACCCGCCGGTAAAGGACACCATTCTCACATCCCGGGACCGGATGATGGCTTCGGCTACCTCCCGATCCCCGTGAACAACAGTCAGGACTTCAGGAGAAAGCCCAGCATCCACGAGGGCGTCCGCGAGGAGTTGGGCCGACAGGGGAGTCAGGGCGGAGGGCTTGAGGACCACTGCGTTGCCTCCGGCAATGGCCGGACCGATCTTGTGCGCCACGAGATTGAGGGGGTCGTTGAAGGGCGTGATCGCTGCAATGATGCCAAGCGGTTCGCGCGAGTACCATCCGGTCCGGTCTTCCGAGCCCTCGTATGAGTCAAAGGGAATGACCTCGCCGGCGTTCCGGCGCGCTTCGGCCGCGGACAGGCGAAGGGTATTGACGGCTCGCAATACTTCCTTTCGGGCCTGGCGGATGGTCTTGCCTGACTCGGCAACAATGGTCCGGGCGAACTCTTCGCTTCGCCGTTCAATGTCGGTGGCAGCAGCGTCGAGGATTTTCCCCCGGGTGTTGCGGGACAGTGCCCGTGCTTTTCGCGCGCCGGCCCGGGCCACTTCGAGCACGGCGTCGGCGGCACAAGCGTCGGTCAGGGAGACCGTGCCGACGATCCTGCCATCGTAGGGGCTCGTCACTTCACGGAACCGTGGCAGCACCATTTCCGTGGCGCAGAGTGTGGACTCAGACATGTGCGGCCGCCCCTGTCTTTGCTGAGTGGATGGCGATGATGTCTGAGAGCAAGGCGTAGGCGGTCTCCACGCGACCTGCTCCAGGTCCCGATACGGTAACCGGGCCAAGTAGATCGGTATCGAAGGAGACGGCGTTCGTAGCGCCCGAAACGCCGGCAAGTCCGTGGTCAAGGGGCACCGCGACCGGTGCTACACCTGCGGTGACGGTCCCGTCAGGATTCCGCCGTGCCGAACCGACGAGCTTCCAGCGGCGTCCGTTCCGGGATGCCGTTCGGACATCTTCCGCCGTGACCGTCGAGATCCCTTGCCGCCGGACGTCCTTGAGTTCGATGCCCGCGTCAAGCAGTTCGTTGGCGAGGATGAGGACCTTGAGCTGGACATCGTAGCCCTCGATGTCTGCTGCTGGGTTCGCCTCGGCGTAACCGAGTTCCTGTGCCTCGCTGACGGCAGCATCGAAGTCCAGGCCGGCTTCCATTCGACCGAGCACGTAATTGCTGGTTCCGTTGAGAATGCCTTCGAAACCATTCAACCGGAGTCCTGAAAACATCTTCTTCGCCAAACGGATCACCGGCGTGCCACTCATGACGGCTCCTTCGTATTCGAAGTAGACGCCATTATGCGCGGCCAGGGAATTCAGTTCGGCCCCACGGAGGGCAACCGGTCCTTTGTTCGTGGTGCAGACGCTCTTGCCCGATTCGAGGGCCCACCGCACATGGGAGACCGCAGGTTCGCCGTCGTCGGGGTTTGTGAAGGTGGCTTCGCAGATGATGTCTGCTGTGCACGAGCGGATGACCGACTCATTGTTGGTGTCCGCGGATCCCCCGTGTTCGGCGAAGGTTTCGCTCCCGCCGCCAAGGCCCAGGGCCATGGAGAGGTCGATACCCTCAGGCTGGACCAGGGATCCGAGGCGAAGGTCGGTGATTGCCACGACCCGGAGGCCAAAGCCCAGCCCGGAACGAAGTGCCTCATTGCGTGTTGCGATCAGTTCGGCCAGGGTCCTGTTGACGCCGCCAAAGCCGATCAGGGCAATGTCATAGGTGGTCATGCTGCTCCTTCAGTCAGTTACATCGGTCCTCCAATATTGACCGGATTCCATGTCAGCCATGGCATGTGATTCCGGCCGAAGACTAGGGCGAATCGACCATCCGCATGGCGATTCGACATCAGCGTCCGCAAGTAACATGCGTGCAACATATACATGTCCAAATGTTTTTAATGACCAATTCGACTACGCTGTGTTATCTTCATCACCATCCCCTTGCGCACCTCCGGCAATCCGGATCACCCCTCGACCCCCGAGGTATCACGCGCATTCTTCGCACCTGATTCGACCACCAACCTGACCACCGACCCCGGAGGCACCATGGAATCCTCATTACCCGTCGCGCTAGAACCACAGCTCTCATCCCCTCCGTTGTCTGAATCCGGGCTACGCCGGTCCATGGGGCCCAGGCACCTCGTCATGATCGCCATGGGCGGGGTGATCGGCTCCGGACTTTTCTTGAGTTCCGGCTACACGATCTCCCAGGCCGGACCGCTCGGCGCGGTCATCGCCTACCTGATTGGCTCCTTCGTGGTCTACCTGGTAATGGCATGCCTTGGCGAACTTGCCATCGCGTACCCAGTCTCGGGAGCCTTCCACATCTACGCATCGCGGTCGATCGGACCAGCCACGGGATTCACCACAGCGTGGCTCTACTGGCTTTGCTGGGCCGTGGCCATCGGCTCGGAATTCACAGCGGCCGGCCTCCTCATGCAGCGATGGTTTCCAAACATCGACGTGTGGGTCTGGTGTGTCATCTTTGCCGCCGTTCTTTTCGGCCTCAACGCCGTCTCTTCGCGGTTCTTCGGAGAGTCGGAGTTCTGGTTCGCGATCATCAAGGTCGGCGCCATCATCGTCCTGATCGTGCTCGGGGGTGCCGCACTATTTGGTTTCCACCCATTGAGCGAGACCGGCAACCATCCCTTCCTCCTCGAGAACTTCAACACCACCGGGGGTCTCTTCCCCAACGGATTCACTGGCGTTCTGGTCACCGCGCTTGCAGTGTTCTATGCCTTCTCCGGTTCCGAGCTCATCGGCGTAGCGGCAGGCGAAACCGCGGATCCTGCCAAGAGCATTCCGAAGGCCATGCGCAGTACCGTCGTCCGGTTGCTGATCTTCTTCGTCGGGGCCATCGCGGTCATCGCCGCCACCATCCCGTTTGATCAGATCGGCCTGGACCAGAGCCCGTTCGTGACGGTCTTTTCCTCCATCGGCATCCCGTTTGCCGCCGACGCCATGAATTTCGTCATCATCACCGCGCTCCTTTCCGCCGGCAACAGCGGTCTCTTCTCGTGCGCCCGCATGCTGTACTCTCTCTCGGACGAAGGACATGCCCCTCGCGTGTTGCGAAGGCTGACCCGGCGCGGCATCCCTATGGTTGCGCTCTCCGTGAGCATGGTGGGTGGCCTGGCATCGCTCATCAGCAGCGTGGTTGCGCCCGAGACGGTGTACTTGGCCCTTGTGTCCGTCGCAGGGTTCGCCGTCGTCGGCGTGTGGATGTCCATCGCCGCATCACATTTCTTCCACAGGCGGACTTTCGTCAAGAATGGCGGCAACGTCGCGGCCCTTCCCTACAAGGCCCCGCTGTTCCCCCTAGTTCCGATCCTGGCGTTCTCGCTCTGCTTCATTTCGTTGATCGGAATCGCGTTTGACCCGAACCAGGTAGCCGCCCTCTACTTCGGGGTCCCCTTCGTAGGAGCCTGCTACGCCTTGTTCTATCTCAAGTACGGACGCAAGGCGCGCACGGCCGCGCCGTCTTTGCTGGATCGCTGACCATCGTTCACCCAGCTCTCGGCCGGGGACTGCTGTCCCTGGCCGAGGGCTGTCCGACGGATCGTCAGCCATCCGAGGCTTCAGCTGGCCGGGACCATGACCCACTTCCCCAAAAATGACAACCGCCATATCGAAGAGGCACTGCTGCGCTTTCAAACCCAGGCACTGGCGCTGCTCGACATCGCCGGTGCTTCCCGGGAAGAAGTGCTGCTCCATTGCGCCAATTCCTATGCTGCGCTGCACGTTACCGGCTCCTGGCTGGACATGGTCCGCGCGGGGGCCGTTCTCTATGGCGATTCTGATGCGACGGTGGGCCGCTTCCAACGGTGCCTGACCTTCAAAGCCCGGATCGCCTCTGTCAATAGCTATCCTGCCCGCACCAAAGTCGGGTATGGCCTCGCCCACACGCTGGACCGGGACTCAAAGTTGGCAGCGGTGACCGCAGGATACGGCGACGGCTACCGCCGCGCGCTGGCCCGTGGAGGCCATGTGCTCGTCCGTGGCCGGCGTGTCGCCATCGTCGACCTTGTTTCGATGAATTCCATGGTTGTTGACGTAACCGACATCGCTGACGCCTCTCCGGGCGACGAAGTTGTGCTGTTCGGAAAGCAAGGAGCCGAAGAAATCACCGTTGAGGAGATAGAGACGGCGAACTCGGCAATCCTCGCCGATCTCTACACCGCGTGGGCAGGAGGAAGCCGCGTTCCGGTCAACGGGGACGTGTGAGAATAGGGCCTGATGAAGCTCGGAAGGAGCATTGACAATGGATTCTTCCTCGGAAGCGTCGTCCATGGCGCAAGGACTTCGTATTGTGCGCTTGGTCGCGGACCGGGAGAAGTGGGGCCGGCGGCTCCTCGGCGTCTCCCAGCTCGCCTCCGAGCTGGACATGGAGCAAAGCCGCGTATCCCGGCTGACCCAGGAATTGTGTGATCTGGGACTTCTCGAAAGGGTCGAACGCGGTCCGTTCCGGACAGGCCCGCAATTTTTCGGCCTCGCGGCGTCGCTTAATACTGGCTGGGTTCGCCAATCAAGAACCGAGTTGGAGGCGCTGGTGGCCACGCTTGGCCTCCGATCCAGGGTTTCTGTCCGCGAGGGCTTCCGGGTAATTCTCCTGCGCGCATCTAGCAATGACGCGCTCCCTGGCAGCTTCGTCAAACCTGGAATGGTGACGCCGACATGGTGCACGGGATCAGGCCGGGCACTCTTGTGGGATCACGAGCAGGCCGCGATTCAGGATCTCCTCAAGGACGCCAACTTCATCGGTGTCGGCGGTCCGGGCGCCGCCCACTCGACCGAAGAGGTCTGCGAGCTGATGGACAGGGACCGGAACCGGGGCTTCATAGTGGCGGCCGAAGAATTCGAACATGGCGTCTACGAATTGGCCGTTCCTGTCCGTGACCCGGAAGGAACGATTCTTGCTTCACTTAGTGTTCTGGGCAACCGGCCCCAGATCGAGCCCAGGGGCGGGAAGATCGCCAAGGTTCTCACGGAAGCCGCCGCGCGGCTCGGATCATGCGGTCGCAGTACTCGGGACAATACGGGGGGAAGGGGCCTTGCGAGCTAGGCCAGCGCCTGCGGCAGTCCCTGACCCATCGTCGATTCGAGCCACTTTCCCCACGACACGAGAGCCGAGGCGCAGAGTTCCCGCCGCGCTGCCAGCCGTGTCTTAGGACCCACGACTTGGAGGGCAGCCACCACTTCGCGTTTGAAATCCCGTACAGGGACGGCTAGGGAATACAAGCCTGGTTCTGCTTCCTCATCCACGATGGAATACCCCCGCCCCCTAGCCTCATGCAGCCGCGTCAAGAAGTCCTCGACATCGACTGGAGTATTGGGGCCGTGGCGAACAAATGCAGAGGACGCGAAAACGGTTCGGACCTCGGCGTCGGACGCCTCCCACAGCAATGCCTGGCCGGCGTCGCTGCAGTAGGCCGGGTAAGGCCGGCCCAACCACGAACCGACCATGTTGCTGCTTGCCGGAATACGCTCACCGACCGTCACCGTGCTGTCACCGCTCAGCACTCCGAGGAAGCATCCTTCGTTCGTTTCGCCGGCAAGACCCTCCAGGGCGGTGATCCCGTCCGTCTGCAGCCGTTGTTCGGTCAAAAGCTGGGCGTCGGTAAAGAGTGACCAGTTCAGGTTGTAGGACCGCCTCTCGGCGCGTTCCAGGAACCCTTCTTGTTCCGCGACTCGCAGGCTCCGCGAGACCTGGCTGCGATCCTTGCCTAGGTCGGCTGCAATATCGGCGACTGTGCCGCCGGGGAGGCCTTCGGCGTTGCGGGAGCCGACTGCAAGGACAGCCATGATTCCCCGTCCCATGCTGGATGTCTTAGGCATGGATCTGATTCTAGCCACCGGACGGGCGTGACTCAGTGGATAGCAAACACCCGGGCGGGAAAGCCGCTTCCCTCAAGGGGTTTTGGCCACGTCGCAACCAGGGCGGCACCCTTTTCCGGAAGACCATCCAGGTTCGCCAATAGCTCGATCTGCCAACGGTTCTGTCCCAGCACGTATGTCTCCAGGCTAAAGTCCTTGCGGGAAGTGGCCAGCCCCGGGTCCGTGTCTGTCTGTTCATGACCTACAGCCGCAATCGACCGTCGTTCAATCAGGAAGGTGAGGGCCTCCTGCGACCAGCCCGGACTGTGACTGATGCCTTCGTCGTCCCTGTTCGCCATGGCGTCGGCATCGGGCCAACGTCGGCTCCAGCCTGTCCGCAGTGCCACAAAGCTACCCGTCGGGACAGTGCCGTTTCGGCTTTCCCATGCGTGGATGTCCGCCACCGTGGGGGTGGCATCGGGATCAGCCTTGACCCGTTCTGAAATATCCAGGATGACCAGCGGAAGGATCATGTCCCCTACCGGGATCTGATCCAAAGACCGGCCGCCGCGGATGAAATGTGAGGGGGGATCAACGTGTGTTCCCCATTGCCCGATGATCGAATAGCGGTGCGCGGTGAATCCGTCGCCATTCTCCAGATCGAACACGGCTTCCCTGATCTCGTCGGGGAAAGCGGGGAAGTGCGGTTGGCCTGGGTGGAATGCATGCGTCAAGTCGGCGAACGTCCTGCCCGCTATGAGGGGCTGGAGCCCGTCCCAAAAATCCGTCGTGGCGTTGTCGGTCATGATGCGACCCCGCTCTCGCGGGCCTCTGCCAGTGCGGTGGATGAGACGCTCACGACGCCGGATAGCTCTATGACAGGGACTTCCCAAGGGTGGATCTCCACAAGGTGACGCATGAACCGATCCACCCGCTCGTCGTCCAGGGCGGCGTCGAAGTACGTCGTGAAGACAAAGGTCGGCGAAATGGTCCGCTGGCCCACTTGCCCCAAGGTGGGGTTGGCGCCTTCAGCCACGGTGAATCCTTCGAATCCCACGCCAGACTCGAAAACGTGCCTGTAGTTTCCAAAGTCCCCCAACTCCGGGGAGTCCGCCAAGGCCTGAAGCAGTGCCGTAATGCCGTGGTCATTCCGGAACGCACCGGCCTCGCCCTCAGCGAGCCCAGCGAAAGTCTCGGACGCGATAGGCCAATGTACGCGCAGCTTGCGCACTGATTTCATTTCTATCTTCAAGGGGTCCTCTTCCCTGCGCTTGGCGCAGATTGCTTGACTGCCATGGTGGCATAACAGGCCTGATCATTACAAGCATTTTCAAATGCTCATAATGACCAATATAGTGAAAGGGTGGTCACGCTGGACCATCTCGTCCCCATATGGGCACGAATGAAGATCAACTGCTTGGAGCCCCGAACGATGCCCAGTAAGATCACGCTGTCCCGCATGCTCGACGTCGGCTCGAAGCTGACGCTGGACGGCGCACTCGCCACTGAGCTCGAGGCGCGGGGCTGCAATCTGGAGGACCCACTTTGGTCGGCCAAGGTGCTTTTGGAACAACCGCAGCTGATCAAGCAAGTGCACCGCGACTATTTCGGTGCGGGCGCCAAAGTTGCAATCACGGCGAGCTATCAGGCCACGCCGCGAGGCTTCAGACAGCGCGGCGTTTGCGAAGTGGAAGCCTTGGAATTGGTGGCATTGAGCGTACGCCTGGCCGACGATGCGAGGCGCGAATACTTGGCTGAAAACCCGGAAGCGGGACCCCTGCTGATTGCCGGATCAGTAGGCCCTTATGGCGCCTACCTCGCTGACGGTTCGGAATACCGCGGGGACTACACCCTCAGCCGGATCGAGTTCATGGAATTCCACAGGCCCCGGATCGCGGCGCTGGTGGAGGCGGGAGTGGACCTGCTGGCATGTGAGACGTTGCCTTCGGTTTCGGAGGCGAAGGCACTGTTGGCACTCGTAGAAGAGTTCAACGTCGAAGCATGGTTCTCCTTCACGCTACGGGACGGGGAGCACATCAGCGACGGCACAACGCTGGCCGACGTCGCAAGGCTCTGTGCAACGCAGCCGCGCGTCGTCGCGATCGGCGTAAATTGCGTGCCTCTGGAACTGGTCTCTCCGTCGCTTCGAGCCCTACGCAAAGTCACCTCAATCCCGTTGATCGCGTATCCGAATTCCGGCGAAAGCTATGACGCTCTAACCAAGACCTGGACGCCCGGCCCGGCCGTGGGCGGTGCTGATGGCAAGCAACCTGCAAGCATTGCGGAAGGAGCCGGCATCTGGCAAGAACTTGGCGCTCGGCTTATTGGAGGGTGCTGCAGGACGACACCGCAGGATATTGCTGGGATCGGTCGATATATGTGAGCGGGCGTTCGCTCACAGCCGTTGATATGTGAGCGAGGGTCCGCCCACGACCGTTGATATGTGAGCGGGCGTCCTGGAAGTCGGGGGCGGGGGAGCCGGGCCTGCCTAGGCCTCCAGGACGTATGTCCTGAGATCGTCGAGGGTCTGCTGCATGTGCGCGTCCATGGCCTCGCGGGCCCGGGGGGCGTCGCCGGCTTCGAGGGCTTTGAGGATGGCCCGGTGATGTCCGATCGCGTGCCGCTGGATATCGGGGATTTGCGAGGTCTGGGTGCGCCGGGTTTCCAAGACGCGGTGCAGGGGTTCGAAGAGCACAGCGACGAAGACGTTGCCGGAGGCGTGGAGGATGACATCGTGGAAGCCTAAGTCCGCCTCGACGAACGCGCTCACATCGTTGGAATCGTGCGCCTTCTGCATGGCGGACACGTGAACCTGCAGCTGGTCGATTTCTTCGGGGGAGACCCGTGAGGCAGCGAGTTCGCAGGCTCCGGTCTCGAGCATGCGGCGCAACTCGATGAGCTGGACGGCCGCTGCGGCGTCGTTCTTTCCTTCCGAAGCCGCACGCAGCACAGCTTCGAGGGAAGCCCAGCGGTTCAGGGGGTTGACGAACGTCCCCCGGCCGCGCTCCACGCTCAGGATTCGCTGGGCCTCGAGGGTCTTCATGGCCTCGCGGACCGTCATGCGGCTGACTTCATGCATGGCGCTCAGCTCGAGTTCGCCGGGAACCACTGTGCCCGGCGGAAATTCGCCCGCGACGATGCGGTCCAGCAGCTCGTCAGCGACGACGCCGACCAGCGACTTGCGTGCCATGGTGCTCCGTTCCTAGATGTCTGACATCTTACGCTGGCGGTTGCGGGCTTTCGTTCCAAAACGCGCCGAGCGCCCGGGCGCAATCCTGCGGCTGCTCCCAATGGACACTGTGCCCGGCGTCGGGGATCGCCACGAGCCTGCGCAGCGGGCTGGCTGCCACGAAGGCTTCCGCCTGGTCCAGCGAACGTAATCGGTCCCCGACGCCGGCAATCACCAGCGTCGGTGCGGTCACCTTTTCGGGGACATCGGCAGCCACTCCGGCCATCGCCGCGAGGCCGCTGGGGCCAAGGACCTCGAAAGGCAGCTCAAATCCTCGGCTCAGCAAGCGATTGTCCTCCGGCGACAACGCCCCGAACCAGGCCTTCATGCACTTGGCGCGCGTCGCGTCGTCAATGAAGCCTTGCCGCAGCTGGGATTCGAGCATCGATTTGAAGCCTTCGTTCGGCGGGGCCGGAACCATGCCGATCAAGGCCACGCTGGCCACGAGCCCCGGGTGCCGCGCGGCCAGTGTCAGCGCCACGCTTCCGCCCATCGAATGGCCCGCAATGTGGACCGGTGCCGCGTTCCTGGCAGCAACGGCAGCGACGGAATCGGCAGCTGATTCCAGAGTCCACCGGAAGCCCGGAGGCAACATGTCCCCGCGGTGATATCCGGGCAAATCGACGATCCAGACGGTTCGTCCGGCGTCGAGCAACTCGGTGGCGAGTGGCTCCCAATAGGCGGACGTCGACGCCCAGCCGTGCAGCAACAGAACGGGAGGTTGGGACGGAAAGTCCGCCTTAACGGCGGCCGCCGGGAGGCGCATGTCCACGTGTAATGCCGCGACGGCGGGAGGCTCTTGAAGCATGCGCCAAGCATAGTGACGACTGACACTTGCACAGCCGAAAGCGGGTGTGTCACACTAGCATTCAAATATTAGATGTCTGACATCTTACATTTACCTTCAAAACCACGATGGAGTGCACAGTGACCCTTGAAGCCGATGTCCTGGCTGCCTTCCCGGCTGAAGTCCAGATCCCCGCTCAGCTGGTTGCCGACGCCGTAGCAGCGTCTTCCGCAACCTCGCCCCGCATCCTGGTAGTCCTCGACGACGACCCCACCGGCACCCAGTCGGTCGCCAACCTGCCGGTCCTCACCCGCTGGGAGGTCGCCGATTTCACGTGGGCGTTCGCCCACATCGCGGAAAGCCATTCTCAGCCTGCCGTCTACGTGCTGACCAACACGCGCAGCCTGGACCCGGTTGAGGCCGCTGCCCGCAACGAGGAAATCGTGCGGAACGCGCTCGCCGCCGCGGGCGACGATGCTGCCGGCTCCAAGCTACGCCTGGGATTCGTCAGCCGCTCCGACTCCACCCTCCGCGGCCACTACCCGCTGGAACCGGACGTCATTGCCGCCACTGTCGCTGACGTGACCGGCGAAGCGACCGACGGCGTCGTGATGGTTCCCGCCTTCCCCGACGCCGGGCGGGTCACCATTGGCGGCGTGCACTACATGCGCGGCACCGGGAACGACGCTGGCAAGCTCACCCCGGTTGCCGAGACCGAGTTCGCCAAGGATGCGAGCTTCGGCTTCGCCAATTCCGAGATGGCCAAATATGTGGAGGAGAAGTCGCAGGGCCGCTTCCCGGCCAGCGATGTGATAGTCCTCGACCTGAACATCATCCGCGCCGGTGCGGCTGCTGCGAACGGATCCGCCGGAGATCCCGAGCTTTCCGCCAAGGCCATCGCCGACGCGATCGAACCCGCCACGAACTCCACACCGATCGTCGCGGACATCGTCACCGAGAACGACTTCCGCGCACTCGCCCTCGGCCTGGAAGAGGCCGAACGCCGCGGCAAGAAGCTGCTCTACCGTGTGGGTCCGCCCTTCGTCCGCGGCCGCATCGGCCAGGAAATCCGTGAGGCGCTCAGCGGCGAGGAAGCCTACGAAGGCAACACTCCCTCCACAGCCGGTGGCCTCATCGTTGTTGGCTCGCACGTAGGCGTCACCACGCGCCAGCTCAATGCCCTGACGGCCCAGCACAGCGCCGCTCGGATCATCGAGATCGACGTCGAGAAACTTCTCGTAAGCGGCGCGGAGGCCTACCTGGACGAAACGGTAGCCGCCGTCGTCGACGCCCTCCACCAGGGCGACGTCGTCGTCCACACGAGCCGCCTGCTCATCAAGACGGACGACGCCGCGGCGAGCCTGAAGATTGCCCGCACTGTTTCTGCCGCCGTCGTCGCGGTTGTTAACCGGACGCTCAAGACCTTTCCGCCGCGCTTCGTCATCGCGAAGGGCGGCATCACGTCCTCGGACGTGGCCGCGCACGGCCTGGAAATCCGCCACGCGATAGTCCGCGGCCCCATGCTGCCCGGCATCGTCTCGCTGTGGGAGCCGGTGGACGGGCCCGCGAAGGGCATCCCGTACATCGTTTTCGCCGGCAACGTGGGCGACGACGAATCCCTCGCGCAAGTCACGCGCAAGCTCAGCAACACCTTCTAGCCGACCCTCTTCCTAACGCAACCCCCGCATTCAATGGAGAACACCATGACCAGCAACTACACCGTCGCCGTCCTCGGCCTGGGCGCCATGGGCCTGCCGATGGCCACCCGTCTGGCGACCCAGCTCACCGTCCATGGCTTCGACATCGCCGAGCCGCGCCTGAAGCTCGCCGCCGACGCCGGGATCCGCACCTTCGCTTCGGCGCGCGAAGCCTCCGAAGGCGCCGACGCCTTGCTCCTTGCCGTGCGCAACGGCGAACAGCTCGATGACGTCCTCTTCGGCGAGCACGGCGTTGCCGCGGTACTGAAGCCGGGCGCCGTCGTGATTCTCGGCAGCACTGTCGGTACCGAAGCCATTCCGGCTACCGTGGCCCGCCTGGCCGAATACGGCGTCGAACTCGTGGACGCGCCGCTCTCCGGCGGCCCCAAGCGTGCCGGGGAAGGCGACCTCCTGATCGTGGTTGGCGCGACGCCGGCGGCCCAGGAAAAGGCCCGCCCCGCGCTCGAACTGCTGGCCTCCACGCTCACCGTTGTTGGCGACAAGCCCGGCGACGGCCAGGCCCTCAAGACCGTCAACCAGCTGTTGTGCGGCGTGCACATCGCCGCTGCCGCCGAGGCCATGGCGCTCGCCGACGCCCTCGGACTGGACCAGGCGAAGACCCTCGCGGCCCTGGAAGCAGGTGCCGCTGGCTCGTTCATGCTGTCCAACCGCGGCCCACGCATCCTCGAGGCTTACACCGAGGATGGCGCCGAGGTCCTCAGCCGCCTGGACATTTTCGTGAAGGACATGGGCATAGTCGGCAAGGCGACCCGCGCCGCCGGCCTGGCAGCACCTGTTGCCGCCGCTGCCGAACAGCTCTACCTTCTCGGCCAGGCCCAAGGCCTCGCCGCCGCCGACGACTCCGCCGTCATCAAGGTTGTCGCGCCCACCAGGCGCACTGTCTAGCAAAGCACCCCAAAGAAACGTGCGACGACGGCGGTCCCCCCTCCGGCGTCGTCGCCCCTCTCGCCGGCCTCGAGTCCAGGCCGGCTCTGTCAAAGGAGACACCCCTGATGATTCCCCTCATCAATTCCTTGGCGGTCCGGGCAGCTGATGCCCCCGCCATCAAACCGTCCGTAGCCCTTGGGACCCCGCTGCTGCTGACCATTGCAGTTGCGGGCGTCGCGCTGCTGTTGCTCATGATCATCCGCTTCAAGATCCAGGCCTTCGTGGCATTGCTGGCCGTGAGCATCCTGGTGGCCGTTGCCGCGCAGATCCCCTTGGCGGACGTATTCACCGTCGTGGCCAACGGCGTGGGCGGAACCATGGGCAAAGTCGCATTGCTGATTGCCCTCGGCGCCGTGTTGGGCCGCATGATCGAGGTGTCCGGCGGCGTGCAATCGCTGGCCAACCACTTCACCGAGAAGCTCGGTGCCAAGCGCGTCGCCGTGGCACTGACCGCCGTCGGCTTCCTCGTTGCCATTCCGGTGTTCTTCGAAGTAGGCATCATCGTCCTGGTGCCGATCGTCTACGCCTTCGCGAAGATCGCCAAGCTGCACCCCATCAAGTTCGGCCTTCCCATGGCCGGCATCATGCTCTCGATCCATGTCGCCGTTCCTCCCCACCCGGGCATCGTTGCCGGGGCAGGCGTGATGGGTGCCGACATCGGACTCATCGCGATGATTTCGCTCATCATCTGCGTGCCGCTCGGTTTCCTGTCCTACTGGGTTGCCAGCATCATGAACCGCAAGGACTACGAACTGCTCCCGGGCGTCCGCGACCAGATCGAAGAATTCGGCTCCGATTCCTTGGTGCGCGTCGGCCACGACGGTCCCGGTGCCAGCGCAGTCGCTCCGCCGCGTCCGGGCCTGATCATGTTCCTCATCGCCGCCCCGATCGTCCAGATCCTGCTCGGCACAGCCGGTACCCTCCTGATCAACAAGAAGGACTACTGGTACGGCGTCGCGTCTTTCGTGGGCAACCCGTTCTTCGCCCTGCTGGTGGCCGTTGCGCTCGCGTTCTTCCTGCTGGCGGTCCGCCGCCAGTGGTCACTCAAGGAAACCGGCGAAATCTTCGAAGGCGCGCTGCCTCCCATCGCCTCGATCCTCATGGTGGTTGCTGCCGGCGGCGTGTTCGGCGGCGTCCTGCAGGTCTCCGGCATCGGCGCGGCCTTGTCCCAGACGCTGGACTCCCTGGGCGTACCGATCATCCTGCTCGGCTTCATCATCTCCCTGGCATTGCGTGCTGCACAGGGTTCGGCCACGGTTGCCATCGTCACCACCACGGGCCTCCTCTCGGCTGCCGTGGCGCACGGCGGCTACACCCCGGCGCAGATCGCCGTGATCGTGATCGCCATCGGCTTCGGCGGCTTGGGCCTGTCCCACGTGACCGACGCCGGGTTCTGGGTGGTGGTGCGCTACTACGGCCTCACGGTCTCCGACGGGCTCAAGACCTGGACCGTGCTCACCACCATCCTGGGCGTCGCCGGCTTCCTGCTCAGCTATGTCGCCTGGATCCTGGTGGGAGGCCTGGCCCACTGATGCGTGTACGCCTTGACGATCTTGTAGGCTCCGCGCTGGAGCGAGGGGCAGCTGTCCCGGCCTTCACATGCTACGACTTCACCACCGCCCTCGCCGTGGTGGCTGCATCCGAGGAATCCGGCCGAGGCGTCATCCTGCTGGTCGCACCCAAGACAGCCGGCACTCCTAGCGGCTTGCGGCTGATCACGGCGCTGCGCGCCTTGGCCGACGACGCCAGCGTTCCGGTCTCGGTCCAGCTGGACCACGCCTCGGACCTGGAGGTCATCCGTGACTCCGTGGCTGCTGGTGCCGACGCCGTCCTGGCCGATGGTTCTTCCCTCCCGTTCGAGGAGAACATCGCCCTGGTCTGCTCCGTACATGAGGTTTTGGTCGGCGCCGGTGCTTCCCACATCGTGATTGAAGCGGAACTCGGTGGGCTGGCGGGCGATGAAGACAAGGCTTTCGGCGTTGACACCAGCCCCCATCCCGCGGGCCTGACCGATCCCGAACAGGTGTTGGAATTCGTTTATCGCACTGGTGCCCAGCTCCTGGCCGTGGCCGTGGGGAATGCCCATGGCCGTTACACCGGAGAGCCCAAGCTGCACTGGGACGTGCTGGAGGACATCGCATCGCGGACTGAGCTTCCGCTCGTACTCCACGGCGCGTCGGGCATCCCTGCTGCGGACCTGGTCAAAGCCACATCCATGCGCGTGGGCAAGGTGAACTTCAACACCGAGCTGCGCACTGGCATCCTCGCCACGCTCGAGGCCGAGACCACCGCGCACCGGGCCGACGGCGAGAACCTCCAGGGCCTGCTGGGGCACTGGAGTTCCTCCGCCTCGACGTTCGCGGGAGCAACGCTGGACATGCTCAGCCGCTAGGCAGGGCTCGCGGGGCGACCGCGCGGGAAGCGAACCCAAGCAACACAGGGAGGCTAGGATCAGCACATGATCCTGGCCTCCCTGCTTTTTGCCCTCATTGCCGGCTTGTTGCACGTCTACATCTTCAGCATGGAGTCCATCACGTGGACCCATCCGGCGACGTGGAAGCGCTTCAGTGTCGCTTCCCAGTCCGACGCCGAAACCACCAAACCCCTCGCCTACAACCAGGGCTTCTACAACCTCTTCCTCGCCATCGGGGCGCTCGCCGGGATTGTTTTTGTCATGATCGGTCACCCGCAGGTGGGCTGGACCCTCGTCTTCAGCTCGTGCGGCTCGATGCTGCTGGCGGCAATCGTGCTTGCCTTGAGCGGCAAGAAGTACCTCCGACCCGCCGTTCTTCAGGGCACGACGCCGCTACTCGCCGTCGTGCTCGGCATCCTTGCCGTCGCGCTCGGCTAGAGATATGAGCGAGCCGAAAGTTGTCAAGCTGTGTGGAGTCACTGGGCTGGTTTTTGGGGTGTTTTGGTCTGCGGGAGGTTGATCCCGGCGTGTGTGGCGGGGGCCGGTG
>NZ_JBHVTT010000025.1:0-75501 GCF_042884555.1 Arthrobacter sp. NPDC058127
CAACAACGGCACCTGGACCCAGTTCACCGCCGACCTCACCGCCTACAAAGGCCAGACCATCACCCTCTGGTTCAACGTCCACCTCGACGGCTCCAGCCCGGCGGATGACACCTGGATGTACCTCGACGACGTCACCCTCACCACGAGGTAAAGAACCAGACGCCAAAAATCCCCGCCCTCTACTGAGGACGGGGATTTTTGAGTAAGCTCCTCCGACTGGACTTGAACCAGTAACCCTTCGATTAACAGTCGAATGCTCTGCCAATTGAGCTACGGAGGAATGAAGCGTGTACCAGCCTAACAAAGGGCTGCCGGGAAACGAAATCGACGCCGGGGAACGCCCTTAGCTATCCATGCGGAGAGCGCGGCGCTGCATTTCCAGCTGCATGAGTTCCCGGTTGAGGCGCTGGAACTCCTCCGGCTGGGCCGAGGCGTCCAGGCGCTGCAATTGGCCCATCTTGTCCGCTTTGACCCTGGTGATCTGCAGTTCGAAAAGTCGGGCCAAGATGTCTCGGCAATAACGCTGAAGCGCCTCGGGGGTGCTGGCCGGCAGCGGAACGACGGCAAGCTCGGAGACCAGGCCTTGGAGCGGTTCCGGAACCTCTTGGCGAATCCCTTCCACCCAGGCCACAGGGTCTCCCGCGTGTGCCAGCCCGGCAGCCCGGATGGCAGTGTGCACGGCTGAATAGGCCGGAGTGACAAAATGGCAGGCCTCAAATCGTTCCCATGCTCCACTGTTAGGCACAGCTCCACCTGCAAGCGCAGCTTCGCCACCGAGGACAGCAGGATTCTGGATGACCACTTCGAGGGCCTGCCGCTCCATGGCTGCAATGGGATCCCGCGGATCCGGGCGCATGAAGGCGATGGGAGCGCTCGACGGCGGTGCTGCCGCCGGCTGTCCGGCCTGGCCCGGCAGTGTGCCCTGCCCGGCCCCCTGGGCTCCAGCGGATCCCGCAGCTCCTGAAGCGCCCGACATCCCCAGTGCAGGCGCGGAAGCAGCGCGCTTGGCGGCCAAGCCCACAGCCCGGCTGACCTCCTCAATCGGCATGCCAAGCCAGCCCGCCAGCTCGCGGACATACGCCGGACGGATGCCCGAATCACGGATCTGCGCCACCACAGGGGCCGATTCGCGCAGGGCGGCGACCCGGCCTTCCACGGTGTCCAGGTTGTGGCGTTTCAGGGAGGCCCGGATGGCAAATTCGAAGAGGGGCCGGCGGGTGCCGATCAAGTCCCGGACGGCCGCGTCCCCCTTGAGTTGGCGCAAATCGCATGGGTCGGCCCCGGTGGGTTCCACGGCCACGTACGTCTGCGCGGTAAAGCGCTGGTCTTCCTCAAAAGCGCGCAATGCGGCCTTCTGCCCGGCGGCGTCGCCGTCGAAGGTGAAGATGACCTCTCCCCCGGTGCCGTCGTCTGACAGCAAGCGGCGGGCGATCTTGATGTGTTCCGTGCCGAAGGCCGTACCGCATGTGGCCACGGCGGTACCGACTCCGGCAAGATGGCAGGCCATGACGTCCGTGTATCCCTCCACCACCACCAGTTGCCGGTCCTTGGCGATGTTCCGCTTGGCGAGGTCGATTCCGTAGAGGACCTGGGACTTCTTGTAGAGCACGGTCTCCGGAGTGTTCAGGTACTTCGGGCCCTGGTCGTCCTCGTAAAGCTTGCGGGCACCGAAGCCGATGGTGTCACCGGCGATGTCCCGGATGGGCCAGATGAGCCTGCCGCGGAAGCGGTCGTAAATGCCCCGGTTGCCTTCCGAAAACATTCCCGTCAGCTTCAGCTCGGCATCCGTAAACCCGCGTCCGCGCAGGTGCTTCAGCAGCGAGTCCCAACCCTGGGGCGCGTAGCCGACGCCGAACTTTTCGGCCGCGGTCCGATCGAAGCCGCGGCCGTGGAGGAAGTTGCGGCCCTCTGCGGCACCTGCCGTGAGCAGTTGGGCACGGAAGAACTCGTCGGCGATTTTGTGGGCATCCAGCAGCCGTTGGCGCTTGCCGACCTCTTCGCGGTTGGGACCTGTGCCGCCGTCTTCATAGCGGAGCTCGTAGCCGATCCGGGCTGCGAGCTTTTCCACGGCTTCGTGGAAGGAGCTGTGGTCCATTTTCTGGACGAAGGAGATGGCATCGCCGTCTTCGCCGCAGCCGAAGCAATGGTACCGGCCCACTTGCGGACGGACAGTGAACGACGGCGAGCGCTCGTCGTGGAAGGGACACAGGCCTTTGAAGGTCCCCAGGCCGGCGCCCTTGAGGGTGACGTAGCCGTCCACTACTTCCTTGATATCGGTGCGCTGGCGTACTTCGTCGATATCTTCACGTTTGATCAGGCCAGCCACGTCACCATCCTAGTCGCTCCGCACGGGCAGCCGCGGGCCGCCGTCGGGCTACCAGAGCGAGGGGAGGCTGCCCACGAGGCGTTCGTACATCGCCAGCGCCGAAGCGTCCGTGAGGGACGCCACCTGGTCGATGACAACGCGAAGCCGGGCGCCGTCGTCGGGGGCGTCCCGCCAGTCCGCGGCGAACATCGGTTCCAGATGCCGGTCTCCGCTCGCGTTGAGCACGCCGACGAGGGCGTGCAGGACTTCGCGCTGGCGCTCATAGACGGGCTGCCGATGGTCGGTGGAGATCACGAACGTCGTGGCAAGGCCCTTCATGGCCGCGATCTCGGTGACGGTTTCCTCGGGGACCATGAGTTCCGCAGCGTACCGGGTGAGGTGGTCCGGTCCGAAGTGCGCCCTCGTGGTCTCCAAGGCACTCTGGCAGAACCGGCCGATCAACTGGCTGGTCATGTCCTTCAGCGCGGCCATCGACTTGCGGCTGCCGTCGGCTTCGCGGACCCACACGCTCGTGGCTTCGAGGCGTGCCAGTGCGGCGTCGATTTCGGCCGGATCGTTGTGGGGCAGGTACCACTGCTTCGTGTACCCCACCACGCGCGCGCGGTGGTCCGGATTGTCCAGCCACTTCAGCTGGAAATGGCCGGCAACAATGGCGTCCTCGACGTCGTGGACGGAGTACGAAATATCGTCGGCCAGGTCCATCACCTGGGCCTCGATGCAGGAACGGTTCCCCGGCGCTCCGTCACGAAGCCAGGCAAACACGGGCAGATCGTCCTCGTAAGCGCCGAATTTGCTGCTCCGCTGTCCGTGGATGACGGGGGCATCGACGGCGGACCAGGGATACTTGGACGCGGCGTCAAGGCTGGCCCGGGTCAGGTTCAGGCCCGCGGGCCGGCCGTCGGGGGCAAGGACCTTGGGTTCAAGCCGGGTCAGCAGGCGCAGGGTCTGGGCGTTGCCTTCGAAGCCACCGATTCCATGGGCGACCTCGTTGAGCGCCGATTCCCCGTTGTGCCCGAAAGGCGGATGGCCAAGATCGTGGCTCAGGCACGCCGTGTCCACAACATCCGGATCGCAACCGAGCGCGCGGCCCAATTCGCGGCCCACCTGGGCCACTTCAAGGCTGTGCGTCAACCGGGTGCGCACGAAGTCGTCGGTGTCCGGGGCCACCACTTGGGTCTTGGCCCCGAGCCGCCGGAGGGCTGACGAATGCAGCACCCGTGCCCGGTCCCGCTCGAAGTCCGAGCGGTAGGTATTCTTGCGGGGTTCCTGGACCCAGCGTGCCGAGTCGGCCTCCACATAGCCTGGAATGCCCGTTGCGTTTTCGGCCGGGCGTGCTGCAGACATCGCTTCAGTTCCCATGGGTATCTGCCTCCTCCGCTTGCCGTGCACCGGCGTCTCTTCAGCCCGTGCCTATGCAGCCAGTTTTCCACGACTCTGGCCGTGCGCGTGCACGCGCCGGTCCGGGCCGCGCTTTAGCCGCCTGAGACGTCGAGTTCGGCTGCGGCGATATCACGCGTCTGGTCCGCGTCCATCTGCCGGCTGAGAAGCCAATCCTTAGGCAACGCCGGCTTTTTGGGGGAACCTGCGCGTCCGCGCGGGCCTTCCGAATCGATGCCTGGGTACGGCAGGTCCATGTCCAGCTGGTCCAGCAGCTCGCGCAGGACCTCGAGCGTCGGCACCGTGGCCAGTTTGGCACGCAGCTCCCCTCCCACCACGTAGCCCTTGAAGTACCAGGCCATGTGCTTGCGGATCTCACGCAGCGCCTTGTACTCGTCGTTGCCGAAGGTTTCGATCATGAGCTCGGCGTGGCGGTAGACGCCGTCGGCCACCTCGCGCAAGCCCGGACGGTGGCGCTGGTCGCTGCCCTCAAAGGCGGCCTGGAGGTCCCCGAAGAGCCACGGGCGGCCTTGGCAGCCGCGGCCCACCACGACGCCGTCGATCCCGGTTTCGCGCACCATGCGGACTGCGTCTTCGGCGGACCAGATGTCCCCGTTGCCGAGGACGGGAATGTCCGGGAGGGCCTCGCGCAGGCGTGCGATGGCGGACCAGTCGGCCTGGCCGGAGTAGAACTGCGCGGCCGTGCGGCCGTGGAGCGCGACGGCGGCAACACCGGAGTCGCGGGCGATGCGGCCGGCGTCGAGGTACGTGAGGTGGTCCTCGTCAATGCCCTTGCGCATCTTGATGGTCAGCGGGATGTCGCCCTTGGAGGCTTCCTTGACGGCAGTCTGGACGATCGAGGTGAAGAGGTCGATCTTCCAGGGGAGGGCGGATCCGCCGCCGCGCCGGGTGACTTTGGGCACGGGGCAGCCGAAGTTGAGGTCGATATGGTCCGCCCGGTCTTCTTCGACGAGCATGCGCACGGCCTGGCCAACGGTGACGGGGTCCACGCCGTACAACTGCACGGAACGGACTTTTTCGTCGTCGTCGTGGGAGATGATGCGCAACGACTCCGGGGTGCGCTCCACGAGGGCACGGGAGGTCACCATCTCCGCGACGTATAGACCGCCGCCGTATTCACGGCACAGCCGACGGAAGGCCGAGTTGGTGATGCCGGCCATCGGGGCAAGGATCACGGGGGTGTCCACGGTGATCCGGCCGAGCTGCAGCGGGGGCAGTTCGAGCTTGGGCGAAGGGGGTGTTGCTACTACAGTCACCCGTCCATTGTCTCAAAGCGGGGCAAATCGACTGGACCGGCCGGTCGCGAGCCGGGCCGCTAGAGCAGCCAGCCGTTGTCTTCGGCGATCCGCACGGCCTCGGCGCGGGTCCGGCCGCCGGTCTTGGCCATCGCGGCGGACAAGTAGTTCCGCACGGTCCCTTCGGAGAGCATCGCCGACTTCGCGATATCGGCCACCGTTCCGCCGTCGGACGCTGCCTTGAGCACTTCCCCCTCACGTTCGGTCAGCGGGCTGTCTCCCGCGGTCAAGGATTCCGCGGCGAGCACGGGGTCCACCACCCTGAGCCCCTGATTCACGCGGCGCACCGCTTCGGCCAATTGCCGCGCCGGGGTGTCCTTGACGACGAATCCGGAGGCACCGGCCTGCATCGCGCGCTTGAGGTAGCCGGGCCGCCCGAACGTGGTCACCATGAGGACCCGGCACTGCGGCGCGGCCCGCCGCACGGCGGCTGCCGCGCTGATCCCGTCCAGGCCGGGCATCTCGACGTCGAGCATTGCCACATCGGCGGAGTGCTCGACGACGGCGGCCGCCACCCCTGTCCCGTCGCCCAGTTCCGCGACCACCTCGATGTCCGGCTCCAGTCCCAGCAAAGCCGCAAGTGCACCGCGCACCAGGGCCTGGTCATCCGCGATCACCAATCGGATGCTCATACCTCTACCGCCAATCTGAACCCTCCCAGGTCGCTCGGGCCAATACTGACCGTTCCGCCCGCGGCACCCACGCGTTCGCGGATCCCGGCCAGTCCGTTCCCGGAGCGGCCCCCGGAGGCCGGGCCGACGCCGTCGTCCTCCACCAGAACGCTCGACGCCGTCAACCGGACGCGGCAGCGCGCGGCGCCGGAGTGCCGCACAACGTTGGTGACGCCTTCGCGCAACACCCAGCCGAAGAGCTCCCGGTGACGCGCCGGAACCTGTTCGACGGTTCCCGGCAATTCGGCGTCGATCCCGGCCGATTCCAAGGCGGTCCGGGCCACTGCGAGTTCCGCCAGGACGTTGACGCCGCGGTAGCCGGCCACGGTGGCGCGGACGTCGGCGAGCGCGCCGCGGGCCAAGTCCTGCACCGCGACGATCTCGGCCGCGGCCCGGTCGCGGGCAGGGTAATCGCCCGGGACGGTGTCCAGCATCCTGCCTGCCAATTCGGCCTTCACGGCGATGACCGTCAGGGAATGCCCCAGGATGTCGTGCATGTCCCGGGCGACGCGGCTGCGCTCCGCCGCCACGGCTGTGTCGGCCAGTTCAGTCTGCGCTTCCCGGAGCCGTGCGGTCTGCCTGATCAGCCGCGCGAAGGCGGACATCATGAGGCCGAGGGACACGATGATCCCGGCCTGGAGCAAGGCCTGCTCCCCGTTGCCCGTCACCAACTGGGTGGTGAAGGAAGCGAGGGCCAATCCGACGATGAGGAAGAAATCCGCGCGCGGCGGAAGGGACGTCATGGCGATGGCGCAGGCGAGGAAAGTCCAGGTCCACAAGGCTTCCCTGCCGATGAGGAGGACGATCACACCGTTCAGCGCCAGCAGGATACCGGCGGACACAATGCCCGCCCGGACGCCCAGGCGCCAACTGATCTGGGGCAGGAAGACGTAGGCAGCGAAGAACACAATCAGGGACGCCGACGCCGCTACTTTCCAGGCCAGCGGCTCGTCCACGGACCACACGATGTTCCACGTCGGCCAGGCCCAGAGCAGGATGGAGAGTCCCGCCCCGATGAACCAGCCCCGTGGTCCGGGACCGCGGAACATGCTGCCGGTGAACAGCTGGCCGCTGAACGCGCTGCCGTTGAGCACATCCCTGAAAGAGCTTCCGCCTGCTTTGTTGGTCATGGTGCTCACCCTAGCGGCCTGTTCAGACACGTTTCGTGTCGCGGCGGAACGCCATCGCAGCCCCGGCCACGAAGATCACGAGCCAGATGAGCACGTTGACGATCCACGCCCAGTCGAACTCGCCTGTGATGGGGCTCCGGGCCAATTGCCCGATCCCGTAGGCGGGCGTGAACTTGGCGATGTTCCCGAAGGTCTCCCCCATGATCTCGATCGGCATGAACAGTCCACCGAGCATGGCAAGGATGGCAAGGGCCGGGCCGAGGATCTGCATGACATTCTGGCTCGGCATGAGGTATCCGACGAACAAGCCGAGTGCCGCGAAGACCAGGGAGCCCAGCCAGGCAACCAGCCCCGCCGTCAGCCAGGTCTGGGCATCCATGGTGACACCAGCCAGGGCACCGATGACGAACTGGGCCACGACGGCAACGAGGGACAGCGTCAGCGCAGCCATGGCTTTCACCGCGATGTACGCACCGGGCAGGAGGGGCGTGAGGCGAAGCTGGCGGCTCCAACCCTGGGCACGTTCCACTGCCACTTGGCTGCCGGCGCCCGTAGCAGCGGTCATCGCGGCATAGACCGTGAGGCTGATGAGGATGTACTGGCCGTAGCTGTGCCCGTTGGGCAGGAGCTTGTCCTTGTTGGACAAGCCGAAAATGAAGAAGAAAACGGCGGGCATGAATACCGTGAAAATGATGGTCCGGCGGTTCCGGAGCATCCGCTTGATTTCGATCCAGAGGAACGTGCGGTTGACCCCGCCAGCGGACGGTTTCCGTTCCTGGACGACTGTTGCCGTGCTCATACGAGGTCTCCTTCAAAAGTGATGCTCGTGGATTCCGGCACGGCATCGTCTCCGGTGAGGGCGACGAACGCCTCCTCGAGGTTGTTGGCCGCCACTTCGACGTCGTGGGCGCCCGTGTTGTTGAGCAGGTACCGCACGACGGCGTCCGAGTCGCCCGTGCGGACGGTGAGGCGGCCGCCGTCGTACTCGACACTTTCCGTCGGCGGCATCCCGGCCAAGAGCCCGCGCTCTGCCGCCGGAAGGGAAGCCTTGACGGTACGGCCCGAGGCAAGGTTCTTGATCTGGGCGGCGGTGCCGTCGGCGACGATGCTGCCTTGCCGGACCAGGACAATCCTGTCCGCGTAGGCGTCGGCTTCTTCGAGGTAATGGGTGGCGAAGATGACGGTCCGTCCGCGCTGGGCGTCGCTCCTGATGGCGGTCCAGAAGTCGCGCCGGCCCGCCACATCCATGCCGGTGGTGGGCTCGTCCAGGATGAGCAATCCGGGATCGGAGACGAGGGCCATGGCGAAGCGCAGCCGCTGCTGCTGGCCGCCGGAGCACTTTTCCACCTTGCGGTCGGCGATCTCCAGGATGCCCGCCCGCGCCAGGACTTCGTCCACGGGGCGGGAGGAATCGAACATGGCTGCGTTGAGCTGCACGGTCTCGCGGACGCTGATGTCCCGCAGCAAGCCGCCAGTCTGCATCACGGCTGCCACTTGGCCACGGGCGATGGCTCCCCGGGGAGTGTGGCCGAAGATGGAAACGCTTCCCTGGTCCGGGGCGCTCAAGCCGAGGATCATGTCGATCGTGGTGGTCTTGCCGGCCCCGTTGGGACCGAGGAACGCCACCACTTCCCCCGGCTGCACGGTGAGGTCGAGGCCGCGTACGGCATGGACCTTCCCGAAGCTCTTGTGCAGTCCGGCGGCGTGGACGGCCGGCACACTCGCTGTTGTCATGACTCTCCTTGGCTTTGGTTTACTCCACTACCCATCAAAGCCGGGATCCGCGTCCGGCGCCGGGGCGTGTGTCACCAATGAGGCATGACAAATGTCATGTCGGTTCTACTGTCCGCGTTCGGCTTCCCTGCGTGCCCGCCTGGTCATGACGACGGCGGCGAGCTCGCCCGTGTCGAACGATTCGAAGGCGTCTGCGGACCCGGCAGTTTCAAGCTCACGGACGTCGCCGTCGTCGTGGGCTGGTTCCGGATCCGCGGCAACGGCAGCCGCGAGCCGCCTTGGACCGGTCGCCTTCACCACCAGCACAGCAATCAAGGTGGTCACCGGGATGGCCAACACCAGGCCGATGGAGCCAACCAGCGTGCGGATGACTTCCTCGGACAACTCGGCACTGGTGAGGGCGTCGACCAGCGGGCGGTCGTACAGCATGACAATGATCAGGATGGGCAGTGCGGCACCGGCGTAGGCGAAGGCGATGGTGTAGACCGTGGAGGCGATGTGGTCCCGGCCGATCCTCATGGCCGAGGTGAACAGCTTCCGCGCGCCAGTCTCGGGTGCCAGTTCGTAGAGTTCCCACACTGCCGCGGACTGGGTGATGGTCACGTCGTTGAGGACCCCGAGCCCGGAGATGATGAGCCCGCAGAGGATGATCCCGGAAAGGGAGATCTTGTCCGACATGTTCACGAGCGTGGCGCCCTCGCTCGTGGCGATCCCTGTCAGGTTGGCCGCATCCGTGGCCCAGGCTGCCAGCAGCGCCGTAATGCCGAGGCCGAAGATCGTGCCCAGCAGCGCGGTGGAGGTCTTGGCCGAGAATCCGTGGGCGAAATAGAGGACCCCCATCATGATGGCCGTGGAGCCGACCAAAGCCACGAGCAGCGGCGGCTTCCCTTCCACCAATCCCGGAAGCATGAAGCTGACCATCACCACGTAGGCTCCGGCCAGCCCGAGGAGCGCCCTGAAGCCGCGCCAGCGCGCGACCGCAATGACCACCACGGCATACAGGATCGCCAGAAGGGCCATGGGAACGGTCCGCACGAAGTCCAGGAAAACGTACGACGGCGAGCCGTTGCCCGCCGCTGCGCCCTGCACCCCGGAGAGGTTCAGGTAACGGATGCTGTCCCCGACTTTGACGCCGTGGGACTTGGCGACATCCGGGTTGATGACTACTTTCACGGGGCTGCCGCCGTTATCCGGTTGCGTGGACGCGAAAGTGCATTGGGACCCCTGCGGCTGTGCGCCACTACTCTGGTTCGTGCCGTTCGTACTCGGCGCCTGCGTCCCTTGCGTGCAGCTTTCCTGGGTGACGGCTTGGATCTTGCCGGTATCGAACGTCACCCCGGGAGCGGCCGTGTAGGGGCTCGCGAAGGTGATACCTTCCTTGCTCCCCGACGGCCACATGACGAGCATGGCTACGATCGTGAGCACGGCAATCGGAGCCAGCACGGCCACGAGGAGCCAGTTGGCCCGCTTGCGTGCCGCGAGCGCCGTCGGGCTTGGCTCGACATGCTCTGTGTGTCCGTGTGAATGGCCGTGACCCATTAGCTGCAAAACCTCATGCCCACAAGCCTACGTGGGGCAGCGCTGCGTCCCACCCAACTAACTCGCAGTTGTTGTCGTTATGAGGGCTCAGAACGACAACAAATGCGTGGGCCCACGCCGCCAGGGTTCCCTGGCCGTGGGGCCCCGCCGGCGAGGGCCCCAGCCTGAGCTTGCGAAGGTTGGGAGCCGGCGGGGACTTGCGAGGCGAGGGTGGCGGTGGGGATCAGTTGGGCTCGCTTGATACCCGAGTGCTTAGGCGGGTTTGATGTTTTGGTTCACGTGGAAGAGGTTTCCTGGATCGTACTTGCCCTTGATGGCTTGCAGCCGCTCGTAGTTGACCCCGTAGTTCTCACTGATCCTGCCTTGGTCCTCCGCATCCATGAAGTTGATGTAGCCGCTCGCAGCAGAATGCGGACGGAGCGCCTCCGCGTAGTTGCGGGCCCAGGCTATGTTGGCTTCATTGTCCGCAGGGTCCGGCCACTGTGCTGCGATCACGGGGGCGAACTTCATCCCGCGGTTCGCGAAAGCTGTGTCCTGGGCTCCGACCCGGGCCGCCGCGCCGTCGATCGGGTAGACGTGGACCGCGGTGTTGAGGCTGGTGACCGTGGAACCAAATTCTGCATGCGCGTCGATGACGCCATCGTTGAGTTCACTGATGAAGTTGGCTTTCCAGTACCCTTGCAGGCCTTTGGGATTGAGCCCGTCAAACGCCACGTTGAGTGCCGGATAGGGCATCGGGGTGATCAGGGATCCGGCCACGGGTGCGGCTTCGAGGAACGGCTGCCAGCGGGCTTCGCCTTCTGCCATGTCTCCCGTCCACATCCCGACCACGACGCACACGGGCTTGCCGTGCCATTCTTCTGGAAGGAACGGCACGGGTGGGCCTTGATGGAATCCGAGGAACGCTCCGAACTCTTCGGGAGCGGAGTCAATGTAATCCCGGTAGAACTTCGCGACCGTCTCGGTGTTTTCCGCTCCATAGATGACAATCCCCACGTGGACCATGTCCACCGGGTGCAACTTGTATTCCAGTGACGTCACCACACCGAAATTGCCGCCGCCGCCCCGCAAGGCCCAGAAGAGATCCTCGTTCCGGGTTTCGTTTGCAGTCAGGAACTTGCCGTCGGCAGTCACCACGTCGGCGGAGATCAAGTTGTCACAGGACAGGCCGTGTTTGCGGGCAAGATAGCCGATGCCGCCACCCAGGGTCAGGCCCGCGATGCCGGTGGATCCCACAATCCCGCCGGTGGTGGCCAGCCCGAATGCATGGGTAGCGTGGTTGAAATCTGCCCAGGTTGTTCCCGCCTCGGCACGGGCCGTGCCGGCTTCGGGATCAACACGGACTCCGGTACGGTTGACGAAATCTATGACGAGGGCATCGTCCCAAGTCCCGAAGCCGGGTGCGCTGTGGCCGCCGCCGCGGATAGCCAATGGCAGGGAATTGTCCCGGGCGAAGTTCACGCTCGCGATGACGTCCGCCACCTGGGCCACCCGGACGACTCCTGCCGGACGTTTGTCGATCATCCCGTTAAAGACGGCACGGGCGGAATCATAGTCAGGATCACTTGGAGTGACGAGTTGCCCACGGAGCTGTTCACGCAGTCCGTCGAGGGCTGTTCCATTCATGGGTGTTACCGCCGATTCTCTTCATGAGACCGGATTCGTTCCACCCGCCGCTACCCCACCAGAGCAACGGCCGGGGCTTACGTCGTCATGCCTACACCCATGCCACGGCCTCGTCAAGGCTTCCCCAACCAGCTTCCCCCGACTACCTCGCAGTTGTTGTCGTTATGAGGGCTCATAACGACAACAACTGCGAGTCACTTGGGCCAGCCGCCGGCTATTCGCTGACCACCAGGGTGTCCGCGCCGCGGAGCTTCGCTTTACCCAGCTCCAGCAAGGGATCGACGACGGCACGGACGGCCGTCATCGAATCGTCCACCTCAAGGAGCACGGGGTGCTGGTAGGCAATGAGCGCGAGCAGGCCACGGACTGCCTCCCTCGCCTCGTCATCCTGCAAAAGCGGATCGTGGCCAAGGAACACCTCCGATGGCTCGTCCGAGCTGCCCTGGGCATAGCTGATGGCGAAGGCCTGCAGCTTGCCCTTGCGGGTGGCCGGAACGCCCGTACCAAAAGCACTGGCCTTCGGAGCACGCAGCACGACCGCTCCGTGCGCCCCCGTCAGATCGTCGAGGAAAAGCCGTTGCACCGTGGGGATGCCCAGCTCGCCGGGGTTGTCCCAGTGGTGTACGGCGGTGTAGTACCGGCCTACGACGTCGCTCAGTTCCACGGATCCCGTGGCGAGGTCTTCGACTTGCTCGGACGCCGCTTCTTCGGAGCCGTCTCCAAACACGGGCAGCCTGAGCGGCTCGGGATCCACCACCACAAGCCGGGAGCGCTGGATCGGTGTTAGTCCCGCCCACTCGGCGAAGGCGGCACCGGCCGTGCCGGGCTCCACTTTGCTGCGCAGCTTGGTGACGCCCGACGGCGACTGCCCGGCTTCGCGCCGCAGCATGGTCAGGAGCGTGGCCCCTATCCCGCTGCGTCGGTGGTCCTTGGCAACCTCGATGTAGGCCCAGAGACGTTCCGCGTGCAGGGACGCCTCATGGACCACACCCGCGGCCACCGGGATGCCGACGCCGTCAACGACGTCTTCCGCCACGATGCACCGGCGCCAAGGCTGGCCTTGACCGCTGTTGCTCGACGGTGCCAGGGCTGCGCGGAATTGCTGGGCCGGCAGGGTCTCGGGCCCGCCCCACATTTCCAGGAGCGCGAGGTCGTCGCCCTCACGCCATTCGCGGTACTCGATGGTCACGCTTAGGCGCCGATCAGTCGTGCGGCCAGGTAGCCCTCCACCTTGTCCAGGGACACACGTTCCTGGCTCATGGTGTCGCGCTCACGGATGGTGACGGCCTGGTCGTCGAGGGTGTCGAAGTCCACGGTGATGCAGAACGGAGTACCGATCTCGTCCTGGCGACGGTAGCGGCGGCCAATGGCGCCGGCGTCGTCGAAGTCGATGTTCCAGTTCTTGCGCAGCTGGGTGCCCAAGTCCTTCGCCTTCGGGGACAGGTCCTCGTTGCGGCTCAGGGGCAGCACGGCTGCCTTGACCGGCGCCAGGCGCGGGTCAAGCTTCAGGACAGTACGGACATCGACGCCGCCCTTGGCGTTGGGTGCCTCGTCTTCGGTGTAGGCGTCCACGAGGAAGGCCATGAAGGAGCGAGTCAGGCCGGCGGCCGGTTCAATGACGTACGGCGTGTAGCGCTCGTTGGTGGCCTGGTTGAAGTAGCTGAGGTCCTGGCCGGAGGCCTTCGAGTGGGTGGAGAGGTCGAAGTCGGTGCGGTTGGCGATGCCCTCGAGCTCGCCCCACTCGGAGCCCTGGAAACCGAAGCGGTATTCGATGTCCGTGGTGCCCTTGGAGTAGTGGCTGAGCTTGTCCAACGGGTGCTCGAAGAAACGCAGGTTCTCCGGCCGGATGCCCAGGTCGGTGTACCAGGACATGCGTTCCTTCATCCAGTACTGGTGCCATTCTTCGTCCGTGCCCGGCTCGACGAAGAATTCCATTTCCATTTGTTCGAACTCGCGGGTGCGGAAGATGAAGTTGCCCGGCGTGATCTCGTTGCGGAAGGACTTGCCGATCTGGCCGATGCCGAACGGCGGCTTCTTGCGGGACGTGGTGAGCACGTTGCTGAAGTTGACGAAAATGCCCTGCGCGGTTTCCGGGCGGAGGTAGTGCAGGCCTTCTTCACTGGCCACCGGGCCGAGGAAGGTCTTGAGGAGGCCGGAGAACTCCTGCGGTTCGGTCCATTGGCCGCGGGTGCCGCAGTTGGCACAGGCGATGTCCTTGAGGCCGTTTTCGGCGGGACGGCCCTTCTTTTCCTCGTACTCTTCCTCGAGGTGGTCGGCGCGGTAACGCTTGTGGCAGGAAAGGCACTCGACCAGGGGGTCGGAGAACACCTCGACGTGGCCGGAAGCTTCCCATACCTGGCGGGGCAGGATCACGGAAGAATCCAGGCCCACTACATCTTCGCGGCCGCGGACAACGCTCTGCCACCACTGGCGCTTGATGTTTTCCTTGAGCTCGGCACCGAGGGGGCCGTAGTCCCATGCAGACCGGGAGCCACCATAGATTTCACCGGCCTGGAACACGAAGCCCCTCCGCTTGGAGAGGGAAATGACCTGGTCGAGGACGGATTTTGCTGCCATGGGTACTCCAATGTTCTACAGGGCCGCTGGGTGCGGTCCGTGGCTATGCTCTACGGGAACAGTCATTAAGGGGAAACGCTGTTTTGGGGAAGTGCTGTGCAGGAAGCTGCGTGTCCTAGCCTACCGGCCTTTGACCGCTGTCCTGCCTCCGGGACTGGCCCGAATGGCTCTTGGCGGGACGGCGGGAAGAGAGCGCGCCCTTCGGCCAAGGCAACGTGGCGACAATGAGGGCGAACAGGGTCAGCAAGGTGCCAAGGATCGTGGGGAAGGCAACCACGGTTCCGGGAGCCGGCAGGACCAGGTCAAGTGCGAGGGATCCGAGCAGTTGCCCGGCGATCATCCCCAGCCCCGTCACGAGCACACCAAGGCTGCGGACCAACAAGGCCGCCAGGCCGATAAAGACGCAGCCCATCGGGCCGCCCACGTAATACCACCACTCAGCAGGCAGGGCGTGGCCGGGACCAACCACCAACACTTTGATGAGCCAGGCGATCCAGAGAATGACCGTTCCGGCCATGAAATTCACCAGCGTCGCGGCGATGGGGCTACCGTAGTGCACGGTCGCGGTGCCGTTCATGGCCTGCTGGAAACTCATGAGGCAACCCGCCACGACCGGTAACAGGATCGGGAGCAGCAAGGACCCGACGTCGGCGGCCGCCCCGAGGCGCGGCGACACGGCCCAGACGACGGCGGCGATCGTCAGGACGCTGCCGAGGATGCGGACCCCGGTGATCGTGCGTTTGCCGCCGGGACCGATGCCGAGCCGGTCCACGAAAAGGCCGCTCACGGTCTGCCCGGTGATCACGGCTACCGTGAACAACGCGACGCCAAGCAGGCCAATAGTGAACGATTGGGCAATCACGTAGAGGGCGCCGATCCCGCCGGCCACCACATAGAACCGCGGAAAGCTGCGCTCCTTGACGGCAGGCACTATCCGGCGCAAACCAGCGCGGCCTTTCGGCAGTGCAAGGCCGATCACGGCGATCAATACCAGCCCGGTAGTGAAGCTGACGACGGCGGCCGCGACGCCGTCGTCGAGCCTGGCCCCCAGCGCACTGTTGATCCGGCCTTGGACCGGAAGCAGGGTACCGTTCGCCACCGCAAGCAGCAGTCCGGTGAGCAAGGGAGGAGAAGTTCGCGGCATTTTCACCACCCTACTTCAGGCATCATTGCTTGTATGAGCAACCCGGAAATCGAAGAAATCCCCATCCGCGACGACATGATCCGACTCGGCCAGCTCCTGAAGCTCGCCAACCTGGTGGAGGACGGCGTGGAAGCCACGGAACTCATCAAGAACGGCCTGGTCAAAGTCAACGGCGAGATCGACGAACGGCGCGGCCGCCAGCTTCACGCAGGCGATACCGTGACCGTCAACGGACAGACCGTGCGGATCACTGCCGCTGCCTAGCAAACGCGGGGTCACTTACGGCCCATTACGCGCCCCAGGATGGGCCGTAAGTGACCCCGCGTTGCTAGGAGAGGACCTTGTGCTCCAAGAATTCGCCCACGTGGCCGATTTCCTGCTGGTTGATGCCGTGCCACATGCCTGTGTAGAGCACCTTGGTGAGGTCCGTGTGCTTTCGCACCCACCCCATGGTGTATTCGATCTTGTCCGGAGTAATGACAGGATCCTGCTGGTCGCGTCCCCAGAAGAGCGGCACGGAACCGTCCAGTTCGGCGTCGCGGAACGCGGGGTCGGCATCGGCGTCGACGGCGAAACCTGAAAGCCCGACGACGGCGGCGAAGTCCGCCGGGCGCTGCCGCAACAGCGAGGTGGCCATCGCCATGCCCATGGAGAACCCGAGGAGCGTTACCGAGCTGTGGTTGGACTTGCACGAGTCCAACCAGGAAAACACGTACTCTGCTGCGTCCTTGACGGCGTCGAGCGAGTAGTCGATGGACGCCGTGAGCGGGAACCACGTGAAGCCCGGGCCCGTGGCGATCGGTGCGCGGAGCGAAGCGACGACGAAGTCCCGGGGCAACAGGCCGGCAAGGCTGAAGAGGTCCTGCTCGTTGGACCCGTAACCGTGCAGCAGGACCAGCAATGGCTTCCCAGCCCGCTCCTCCTCTTCGTGGGACCACAAAACGACCGGGGCAGGAAAGGCGGAAGCTTGACTCATGGGACTATTCTTACAGTTACCCATGAGTAACAAGCCACAGGCGCGTGGCGTTGCAGCAAGAGGCAGGATATCGACGTGAGTGACATTGATCCCACGGTGGGACCAAAGCCGGACGAACGGATTCATCCGTGGACCCGCTACGTGGCATTGGGTGATTCCTTTACCGAAGGGATCGGCGACCCCGAGCCCAACAACCCCGGGGGACATCGTGGCTGGGCCGACCGCGTAGCCGAGGAACTGAGCCGGGGACACCGGGATTTCGCCTACGCCAACCTGGCCATCCGCGGGCGGCTCCTGCAGCAGATCCTCGACGAACAACTTAGCCCGTGCATGGACCTCAAGCCGGACCTCGTGAGCATCTCCGCAGGCGGCAACGACCTTATCCGTCCCGGCGGCGACCCCGACGCCTTGGCGGAGAAACTCGATGCCGCCGTGCAGACCCTGAGTTCCGAAGGCGCCACCGTGGTTCTCTTCAACGGTCCGGACACCGCGTCCTCGGTCCTCGGCCGGATCCGCGGCAAAGTGGCCATCTACAACGAAAACCTCCGCACGGTTGCCGCCCGCCACGATGCCGTGATCGCCGATATGTGGTCCCTGCGGCAACTCTCCAACTCCCAGATGTGGGACGAAGACCGCCTGCACTTCTCGCCGCTCGGCCATCACACCATCGCAGCAATGGTCCTCGATTCCCTCAATGTGCCGCACAACCTCGAGCCGCTGTCCCCGAAGCCGCTCCCCCAGCGCAGTTGGCGCGAGGCCCGCTCGGGCGACCTCGTATGGGCACGGGAGTACTTTGTCCCGTGGGTCATCCGCCGGATCCGTCACCAGTCCTCCGGTGACAGAATCTTGCCGAAACGCCCGACGCCGGGACCTGTCTTCGGTCCTGCCGACGCCATCCTGCCCCGGAGCTGACCGGGAACCACGAGGTGGGTCACAGGGAGCGGAGCTAAGCTGGTGAAAGACAGGGAGGCCCCCACCGTGAACAATTTGATCTTCTGGATCATCGTCTGCTCTTGGCTGATTCCCATGGGGATCCGCATGTACAACCGATCGCGCCAGCGCAGGCTCCGGGACTTCCCTCCGCAGAATTACCCCGCGCCGCCCTATCCTCCACAGAACTACCCCATCGGATACCCGGAGCAGCCTCCGCTAGTGCTCCCGGCTGAACCCCAACTCCCGGTGGCGACGCCCGCGCCGCAGGCCGCTCCGCCGTCGTCGGCTACTCCCCAAGCGAACAGCGTTCCCCAGCCGAACAGCGCTCCCCAAGGCTACCGGGCACGGAAACTGGCCGAGCTGGACCAGGAGTACAGCGACGGGAAAATCGCGATGGAGGACTACATGAAGCTCCGCCAGGAAATCATGAACGGCTGATTCAGCCGAAGAAGGCCTCTCGCAGCTGGGGACCGAGCTGGCCGATCTCGGTGAGGAACCCGTCGTGCCCGATCGGCGCCTCGATCACGTGAACGGGAACCTCTCCGGGCAAGGCCTTGGCCAGCTCGTGGGATTGTTCCGGGAAGTAGAGCCGGTCCGAGTCCACCGAGGCAACGAAGAACTTCGCGGTTGCCACGGACAACGCATCCTCCAATGAGCCCCGGCCGCGGGTGATGTCGTGGCTCATGAGCGCCTCGGTGATGGCGATGTAGCTGTTGGCGTCGAAGCGCTGGACCAGCTTGCGTCCCTGATGGTCGAGATAGCTCTCCACCTGGTAGCGGCCCCGGTCCCCCAGCGCGGCAGCCTGGAGGGGCGCCTCGCCGCCCTGGGCGTTCCGGCCGAAGCGGAAGTCCAGTTCATCCGCCGAACGGTACGTGATGTGGGCGATCCGCCGGGCAAGGGCCAACCCCGCCTCGGGGGCGGACTGGCCATAGTAGTCGCCGCCGTTGAAGTCGGCGTCCTGCCGGATGGCGAGCGTCTGGGCCTGTGCAAACGCGATCTGCTCGGCAGTGCTGTACGCCCCGATCGAAATCACGGCGCATCGCTTGACGCGGTCCGGATAGCTGACGGCCCATTCCAATGCACGGGCACCGCCCATGGACCCGCCCACCACGGTATGCCAACTGCGGATCCCCAGGACGTCGGCCAGCCGGGCTTCGGCTACGGTGCTGTCCCGCAGGGTCACGAGCGGGAAGCGGGAGCCCCACGCCTTGCCGTCGGGAGCGCTCGACGACGGCCCGGTGCTGCCGTAGCAGCCTCCCACGATGTTGACGGAGACCACGAAGTAGCGGTCCGTGTCGATGGTGGCGCCGGGGCCGACGAGTTGCTCCCACCAGCCTTCTTCATCGCTCTCGCCGCGGGCCACATGGGTGCTTCCGGTCAGGGCGTGTTCCACCAGGACGGCGTTGGAAGAGTCTGCGTTGAGCCGCCCCCACGTCTCGTACGCAAGGACGACGTCCGGCAGGAAACCTCCGGCCTCCAGTTCGAGTCCACCCACGGAAACATACTTGAGGGTTCCGTCCTGGGTACCGGAAAGGGGTATGGCTGTTGCAGCAATTGTCATTCGTTGACACCTCACATCGCGCTTGCCCGTCGCCAATACAGCGAAGGGCCAGGTCTTCACCCGGGGCACCCCACCGCGAATGGAGGGTTGCCGGCCAGCAAGCCGGGGCTGTCGCTGGCACTCATGACCTATAGGAAGAGTCTAGGAAAACCGGACCCCTTCTGACGAAGATTATGACATCTTTGTGACACTTGACCGCGTTTTGTTCATGAAGTTGAAGCCCAGGAGGCCGGTCGGCGAAGATTCGTCCTGCGTCGCCGGCCAGCCTCCCTGCGCCATCCGGGGCAGTACTAGGCGCCCTTGGCTGCCCGGAATCCCGACTCGAGGTCCGCGAGGATATCGTCGATGTGCTCGATCCCGACGGACAGCCGCACCAGGCCCGGAGTCACTCCGGCCACAGCCTGCTGTTCGGGCGTCAACTGGCTGTGCGTCGTGGACGCCGGGTGGATGACCAAGGAACGGACGTCGCCGATATTTGCCACGTGGGAATGCAACTCCAGGGCGTCCACGAAGCGTTTGCCGGCATCGATCCCGCCGCGGATGGTGAAGGACACCACCGCGCCGGTGCCCCGGGGTCCGTACTTCCGTCCGCGTTCGAACCACGGGCTGGAAGGCAGCCCCGCGTAGGCGACCGATTCGACGTCGTCGCGCCCTTCGATCCATTGCGCCACCTTGGTGGCATTGTCCACGTGGCGTTCCACCCGCAGGCTGAGGGTTTCGATTCCTTGCGAGATCAGGAAAGCGTTGAACGGTGAAACGGCCGAGCCAAGGTCGCGCAGGAGCTGGACGCGGGCCTTGAGGATGTAGGAAAGGTTCGCGCCGAGGGCACCGTCCTTGCCGAGGTCGCGGGCATAGACCAGGCCGTTGTAGCTGGGGTCCGGGGTGTTGAAGTTGGGGAACCGCTCAGGGTCCTTGCCGAAATCGAAGTTGCCGGAGTCCACGATGACACCGGCAATAGCAGAACCGTGCCCACCCAGGTACTTGGTGGCCGAATGCACCACGATGTCCGCGCCCCACTCGATGGGCCTGATCAGGTAGGGCGTGGCGAGGGTGTTGTCCACGACGAGCGGGACTCCGGCCTCATGTGCGGTGCGGGAGACGCCCTCGATGTCCAAAACGTCTTGGCGGGGGTTGGAGACGACTTCGGCGAAGAACAGCTTGGTGTTCGGCTGCACGGCGTCGCGCCAGTGATCGAGGTTGTCCGGGTCTTCGACGAAGGTGACCGAGATTCCGAACTTCTTCAGCGTGTGCGCCAGCAGGTTGTAAGTCCCGCCGTAGAGGCTCGGGCTGGCGACCACGTGGTCACCGGCCTCGGCCACGTTGAGGATGGCGAACGTTTCCGCGGCCTGGCCGGAGCTCAGCAGGAGCGCCGCCAAGCCTCCTTCCAGGCTCGCTATGCGCTGTTCCACCGCATCCTGCGTGGGGTTGCCGATCCGGGTGTAGATGGGCGCCAATTCGGCCAGCGCAAAGCGGTTGGCCGCGCTTTCCGCACTGGGAAAGACGAATGAGGTGGTCTGGTAAATGGGGAGTGCCCGGGCGCCCGTGGCGGCGTCAGGCTCCTGGCCGGCGTGGATCTGGCGCGTTTCGAATGACCATCCTTGGGACATGCGGACTCCTGGTTGTCTGGGCGATTTGCCGTGCTTCAGCCTGCCGGCCTGCGGGATTAAGCCAGCCGGCGTTCGGTTGCCGCCAGTCTAGGGACGGCGTTGCGGGCTCCGGAAGCTTTGTGACGAACACGGTAGTTTTCGGTCCTGGCGCGTCCTGAAGTGACCCTGAGCTGCCTTTTCGATACATCCCACCTTAGTTAGGCTTGACTTAGCTGAGAGCTCCATCACAAAGTGCCAAGATGAAGCCATGCGCATGGATCACGTCTCTTACGCTTGTGAACGAGATGGCCTCTTGGCCACCACCGAGCGGATTTCCGCAGCATTGGGAGTGGACGCAGTCCGGGGCGGAGTGCACCCGCGCTTCGGTACCCGGAACATGATCATTCCCCTTGCTGACCACAAATACCTGGAGGTTGTCGAGGTCCTTGACCACCCGGCATCCGACAAGGCACCTTTTGGACAAGCCGTCCGTGCACGCTCCGCCGCGGGAGGTGGATGGATGGGCTGGTGCGTCGCTGTTGACGACCTGAGCCCGTTCGAACAGCGGCTCGGACGCGCCGCGGTTCCCGGCAACCGCAAGTTTCCGGACGGGCGCGAACTCGTCTGGTCGCAGATCGGAATCCTGGGACTCATCGCCGATCCCCAGGTTCCGTACTTGCTCCGTTGGGAGGGCGACCCCGCACTTCATCCGTCCCTCGTCTACCCGAGCGACGTCAAGATGTCCAGCCTCACGATCGCCGGCTCGGCGGAGCGCGTCACCGAGTGGCTCGGAGAACCCGTGGAGAAGCCGCTTGAGGACGTCGCCGTCCAATGGATGGCACCGCACGGAACGCCGGGAATCATGTCGGTAACGTTCGAAACCGCCAACGGAGCCGTCACCATCTGACGGACCCTCGCATCACCTTCTGAGGGACATCGGGCGAGGAGGCCCGGAAAACTTCGGCCGCCATATGCGGGTGCCAATGACGTCACCCAGCGATGGCGGCCGAAACCTTTTAACGCGCCTTACCCCAGCCCGACGGCCTTGCCGAAGACGCTGAAGCCGACGAACGCCACAATGTCCAGGAGTGCGTGCGCCACCACGAGCGGCATGACCCGTTTGGTCTTGGTGTAGATCCAGCCGAACACGAGGCCCATGACCGCATTGCCGATGAACGGTCCGAAGCCTTGGTACAGGTGGTAGCTGCCGCGAAGGAGCGCGCTGAGCACGATCGCCAACGGTGTGCTCCATCCGAACTTCGCGAAACGGTCGAGGAGGTAGCCCACCACGATGACTTCCTCGACGACGGCGTGCCGCACCGCGGACAGGACCAGAACGGGCACTGTCCACCAGTAGGAGTCCAGGCCGCTGGGGATGATCGCCGTCGTGATCCCCAGGGCGCGGCCGGCCGCATAGAGGCCCAGCGACGGGATCCCGATCAGCGCGGCGAGGCCCAGTCCTTGCAACGTGTCGCGGCCCGGGCGGGCGAAGTTGAAGCCCAGCCGGGTGAAACCCGATGGACTCTCCGCGGTCTGGCGGTGCAAGGACAGGAAGTAGAACACCAACACCACAGGGACCAGCGCGAACGCGATATCCAGCAGTTGGTAGGTGAGGTCGAAGTACTCTCGCGTGCTCTGCGAGCGGTTGAGGGTGGACGTCGCATGGGCCAAAGGCCCCTGGGTCATCTTGTCCAACAACTGCACCACGGAGTACACGGCCGATTGGCCCAGAGACAGGCCAAGGACAATCAGTACTTCGGCGCGCAACCGGCGCGTTGAGGCTAGGAGCATGCTCCTATCTTGCCTTCATTTCCCTGATGTTTTCCTTGAGCCGGGTCCCCGGAGTCCGCTTGCATGGGCCGGGCTGCTCCTGACCCTATGCTTGGTGGGATGAGCGCGCCCGCACGAATCTTCATGATCCGGCACGGCCAGTCCGCCGCCAACGCCGACACTTCCATCTACAACCGTGTGCCCGATTACCGCATCCCACTGACGGAGCTTGGCGTCGGGCAGGCACGGGCAGCGGGTGAGGTGCTGCGCAGGAAGCTCGCCGGCGAACCCGTATGCGTTTACGTCTCGCCGTACCTTCGGGCATACCAGACCCTCGAGGCACTGAATCTGGGCAGCCTCACGGAAAGGGTGATCGAGGAGCCCCGGCTGCGTGAACAGGACTGGGCCAACTTCCAGATTGCCGGAGACATCGGGGACCAGAAGGAGCTTCGCAACCTCTACGGACATTTCTTCTACCGGTTCCGCGAGGGCGAATCAGGCTCCGATGTCTACGACCGGATTTCGTCCTTCATGGAAACGCTGTACCGGCATTGGGAAAAGCCCGATTACGCGCCCAACACCCTGCTGGTAACCCATGGCCTCACCATGCGGCTCTTCTGCATGCGATGGTTCCACTGGTCGGTGGAGTACTTCGAGTCCCTCAACAACCCCGGCAACGCGGAGCTACGGACACTTATCCGCAACGACCAGGACAAGTACGATCTCGACACGCCGTTCAGCCAGTGGGTGCAGCGCAGCACGGACGAAACCGTGCTGAACGCTCCCCCGATGGTTTTCTAACGGCCACAACGCTGCTAGGCGTCCTTGGCCACGATCACTTCGGTGCCGCTGGCTTCAAATGCCGCCTTGTCCTCTGCCGTGATGCCCGAGTCCGTGATGAGCCTCCGGAAGTCGTATCCGGCCATCGCGGCGAAGGCACGCTTGCCGATCTTCGTGGAGTCGGCCAGGACATAGGAGTCCGTGGCGCGCCGGGCCATGACGGTGTTCACCATGGCTTCTCCCTCGTCGGTGATGGTGGGGCCGATCTTCGGATCGACTCCGTTGACGCCGATAAAGGCGATGTCCAAGGCAACCTTCTGCATGATGACATCGGTGTAGGGCCCCACAAGTTCGTAGGAACGCGGGTTCAGGATGCCACCGGTGACCATGATCTTGATGTTAGGGCGCACGGCAAGCTGGGCGGCGATGTTGATCGCGTTGGTGACCACAGTCAGCATTGGGCGGTTGGAGGGCGCGTTCAGGTCTTCGCGGGTGGACAGCACTTGGGCCAAGGCCGTGTTGGTGGTGCCGCCGCTCAGTCCGATCACGGCCCCGGGCATGATGAGCTCGGAGGCCGCCAAGGCAATCTGCTGCTTTGCCTCGGCGTGATCATCCCTGTTGTAGCGCCCCGGGAGTTCGTAGGCCACTGATCCCGTGGTTGCACCGCCACGGGTACGGCTCAGGAGCCGCTGCTTGGCGAGGCTGTCCAAGTCACGACGGGCCGTGGCTGGCGAGACTGCCAGGCGGGTCACGATATCCTCGACCTCGACATGCCCTGACTCGGCGAGGAGATCAAGGATGGCTGTCAGTCGATCGTTGCGGGTCATCACGAACCTTCCGGAAATTGGGACTAATTCACCTTCGCGAACAGCGTCAGCAGACGTGCGGTTTCCAACACCAGGGCGTCCCGTCCGGCCTTGATGTACTTGCGGGAGTCCACCACGGAAGGGTTGGCATCCAGGTACTCACGGACGGCGCGGGTGAAGAACCCGTTCAAGTGTGTGGATACGTTGATCTTAGTCATACCGGCCCGGATTGCCGCCACCAGCATTTCATCTGCTACTCCGGAGGACCCGTGAAGGACGAGCGGCAGCTGGACGGCCTGCTTGAGCCGGGTGATGAGGGCCAAGTCCAAGGCGGCACTGCGTTCGGTCATGGTGTGCGAGGAACCGACGGCGACGGCGAGGGCGTCAACGCCGGTGGCATCCACGAAGGAGCGGGCCTCCGCCGGATCCGTCCGGACTCCCGGAGCATGGGCACCGTCCTTGCCTCCCACCTTCCCAAGTTCGGCCTCGACGTAGACCCCGTGCTCCCGGGCGTATCTGGCGACCCGACGCGTGACGTCAACGTTCGAGCCATAAGGCAAGTGCGCGCCGTCGTACATGACGGAACCGAACCCGAGGTCGACGGCCTGCAGGGCCAGCTCTTCGGATTCGGCATGGTCCAGGTGCAGGGCCACGGGCACCGAGGAGTCCCGGGCGATGGACATGGCACCCCGTGCAATCGGCACGAGCCCGCCGTGGAAACGGACGCAGTTCTCCGAGATTTGCAGGATCAACGGGACGCCTGCCGCCTCCGCCCCGGCAACCAGGCCTTCCGCGGTTTCGAGGTGGATGACATTGAAGGCGCCCTGTCCGATGCCATTGGCCGCGGCGGTATCCATGAGTTCCCGTGTACTGACGAGCGTCACAGGGTCTCCTTCCAGCTGAGAATGAGTTGGTCTTCGAGGTCCGTATAAAGCGGCGAGATCTCACCGGCGGCAGGCATGAGCACTGCGGCGGCGGACCAGGCTGTTGCCCGGCGGAGGATCGTAGGGATGTCGGTGATGCCGGCGGCGAGCGCGACGGCGGCCGCCGCCACTCCGGCGTCGCCGGCTCCCGTGGGGTTGCCGCTGAGTGGTTCCGGGAGCCGGGCGCTCCAGTAGCCTCCGGGGGCGGCATGGTGGAACGCGAGCATGCCTTCGGCACCGGCGCTGACCAGGACTGTCCTGGCACCCAAAGCGATCAATCGCCGTGCCGCGACATCCAGGCTGCTTTCCCCTGTTGCTTCGAGGAGTTCGTGGTTGTTGGGCTTGAGGAGGTCCGCCCCGGCCCGCGCGGCGGCGATGATCCCGGGACCGGAGGTATCGACGACGGCGGGAATCCCGGCGTCGTGCGCCAAGCTCACCAGCGCCGGGTAGAAGTCGGCCGGCGCGCCGGGTGGCAGGCTGCCGGAACCGACGAGCACGCCTGCGCTCTCCCCGTCGAGGGCGTCGACGACGGCGGCTGCCAGCGCCTGCCATTCGGACGGTTGGAGGGGGCTCCCCTCTTCATTGAAAATGGACGTTTCGCCACCCACCGTGTCCACGAGGGCGATGCTGCGCCGTGTTTCCGCGGCGACCGGAATCAATCGGTGCGGCACGCCGCTGCTGAGCAGTTCGGCGGCGAATTCGGCACCGGCCGGGCCGCCCGAGGGCGCGAGTGCCAGCACGGGATAGCCCAACTGGTGGGCCACGCGCGCAACATTGAGGCCTTTTCCGCCTGCGCGGCTGAGCGGTGCGGCTACGCGATGACTTGCACCGGGGGTGATCCCGGCGACGTGGTAGCTGAGGTCGATGGCCGGATTGGGCGTCACGGCGATGACCTGTTTCATGGCGTGGTTCATCGCCCCGTCCCCGTGCCGGAGGCGGCCTTCGCAGCCGGGAGCAGGGCCCGTGCCCTCATGGCGGCGCCGAGCAAACCTGCATCCTGGCCGAGCTCGGCGCGCATGATGATGGGCCGGCGCTGGAAATCGAGCAGCTCGTCGAGGCGCGAACGCAGAGGCTGCAGTAGTCCTTCTCCCGCTTCGGCAAGGCCGCCGCCCACAACCACTGCTTCGGTGCCGATGATGCTGACGCATTGGCTGAGGCTGAAGGCGAGGGCGTCCACCGCGTCGGCCCAGATCCGGGCTGCAAGGGCATCGCCCGCTTGGGCCCGTTCGAGGACTTCACGGGCACCGGCGCGCGGAGTTCCGGCCTTGTCGCTGTAACGCCGGGCGATCGCTCCGGCGGAGCCGACGGCCTCGAGGATCGCGGTCCCGGGACCGTCCGGGTCCGGTACGAGGGCGTGGCCCAGTTCCCCGGCGAAGCCGCCTGCGCGCACCGGGTACCCGTCGGAGATGACGGCGGCGGCGATCCCGGTGCCGACCACCATCACCACGACGTTGCGAAAATCGCGGGCCGCTCCGAAACGGAATTCGGCTTCGGCCGCCGTGCTGACGTCATGCCCGAAGGAGACCGGCAGCCCGAGGCGCTGCGCGGCCTTTTCCCCGAAGTGAAAGTTCCGCCAACCCAGGTTCGCCGAATAGATCCCCACCCCGGTGTCTGAGTCAACGATTCCCGGAACAACAATGCACGCGGCTTTCGCCGGGTGGCCCGGGAACTCAGCGGCAAACTCAGCCGCCAATGCCGCAACGGCGTCCAGGATTGCCTCGCCCGGCCGCAAGGGATCATGCGGCGTAGCAGTGCGGCACAAACCCAGGACATTCCCGGCCGTGTCGACAAGGCCTGCCTTCAGGTCCGTCCCGCCCACATCAAAGGCCAGGACTGCGGATTCAGCGGCTCCGAGAACCATGGGATTACCTAGGCCGTGGCGTTCAGGACGACAGAGCGCGTGAGGTTGCGCGGCAGGTCCGGGTTGAGGCCGCGCACGCGTGCCCGCTCCAGGGTGACCTTGTGGACCCGTGCCAGCTCGGCGAGCGGGTGCTTGCCGGTGTTGACGTAGAGGGCGCCCGTGCGCCCCATGTCGGCGTCCAGTCCCTCGGGCTGCGGGCCAAAGATCCACGTCACCCGGCCAGGTGCAGCAATGGAAATGGGACCGTGCCGGTATTCCATCGCCGGATAGGATTCGGTCCAGCCCTGCACTGCCTCACGCATCTTGAGCCCGGCTTCGTGGGCCAGCCCAACCGTCCAGCCCGTGCCGAGGAAGGTGAACTGTTCAGCGTCGAGCAGCTCCTGGGAAACAGGTTCGGTCACAGCGGTACGGGCGTCCTCGATTGCCGTGCCGAGTTCGATGCCCAGGCTCGTCAGGAGGTACACGAGGGCCGTCGTGGCGAAGCGGGTCTGGACCACCGATTTCTCGTCGGCGTAAGGGAGGCCGATCACGGCGTCGGCCAGGGTGGTGATAGGCGAATTCACGTCCCCGATCACCGCAACCGTACGGACTTTCCCGCGCAAGGCTTCCAACAACTCAAGAACCTCAGTGGTGGTGCCGGAGCGGGTGATGGCGATCACGGCGTCGTACTGGCGGCCCGCGCTGTTGTGATTGAGGAAGGCTTCGGACGCTGCGAACGCGTCCGTGACGCCCTTGCCCGCGGCTTCGCGGGCAGCGGCATAGCTTTGCGCCATGAACCATGAGGTACCGCAACCAACGACGGCGATCCGCTCACCGTCGGCGGGAAGCAGGTGCTCCGCCTTGGATTGCTCGATGGCCCGCTGCCAGACCTCGGGCTGCGAAACAAGCTCTTCTTCCATGAAGGCCCCGAGGGTGTTGTTACTCATCGCACTTACCATTCCTGTCCGCGCTTCTTCGACGCACTCTTCAACGTTCAATGTTTTGACGTTTTATGATCCATATAAACACTAAACGATCATATTCAATCGCACAAGGATCGTTGCGACCGCAAGGCGCGCCTGGCAAATGGGAATGACTACACCCAGGGCGGAACCCCGCCCTGGGGTCGCTAGAGTGCACAAGCAAAAGCAGGGCCCCTCCGCGTGGAGAGGCCCTGCCGGTGTTGCGAAAGTGTGTTGCGGTAGGCGGCCCTAGACCGCGCGGACGCCTGCCCGCCACACCGCGAAAGTCAGCGGGATACCGGGACGGTACGCCAGGTGCGTCGCCGACGGCGCCTTGAGCATGTGCAGGTCGGCGCGGTGCCCGACGGCGATCGAACCCACCGCCCGTTCGCCGTCGACGTCGTTGCCCGACTCCCTGCCCAAAGCGAGCGCGCCGCCGTAGGTGGCCGCCCGGACGGCTTCGTGGACGCTCAAGTGCATCTGCAGCACCGCCGTGGTGACGCAGAAGGCGATGGAGCTCGTGTAGGAGGTGCCGGGATTGCAGTTCGCGGCCAAGGCGACCTGCACCCCCGCGTCGATCAACGCGCGGCCCGGCGCGAGCGGCTGCCGGGTGGAGAGATCGCAGGCAGGCAGGCACGTGGCCACCGTGCCGCGCGTGCCCGCTCCGGTGGAGGCATCCCAGCCGCTCCAGGTTCCGGCGAGCGCCTCGATATCGGCCGCTGAAAGGTAATTGACGTGGTCAACGCTGGCAGCACCGAACTCCACGGCCAACTGCACACCAGGTCCTTCACCCAATTGGTTGCCGTGCACACGCAGGCCCAGGCCCGCATCGCGGCAGGCGGTCAGGACGCGACGCGACTGTTCTTCAGTGAAAGCGCCGCGCTCGCAGAAGACATCGGCCCAGCTGACATACGGGCGGACGGCGTCGAGCATCGGACCGCAGACGAGGTCCGTGTATTCCTCGGCGTCGGCACCGGCCGGGACCAAGTGCGCGCCGAGGTAGGTGACTTCGTCCACGGTCGCTGCCGCGATGCGTGCGCTGCGGGCCTCGTTTTCAAGGTCCAGTCCGTAGCCGGTCTTGCTCTCAAGGTAGGTGGTGCCCTGGGAAACGGCTTCGGCCACGCGCCCGGCGGCGAGTCGCGTCAGTTCCTCGTCGCTCGCGGCGCGCGTGGCGCCGGTGGTGACGGCGATGCCGCCGGCGCTGTAGCTCTGGCCGGCCATCCTGGCCTCGAATTCGGCGGTGCGGTCCCCTGCGAAAATCAGGTGCGAGTGCGAGTCCACCCAGCCCGGGAGCACCGCGCGGCCTTCCGCGTCCACGTGCTCATCAGCCGAGGGAGCCTCCGACGCCGGACCGATCCAGGAAATCCGCTCACCTTCGATCACCACGGCGGCGTCCTTGAGGACACGGTGCTCCGCGTCCTGGGTCATCAGTTCGCCGATGTTGCTGATCAGTGTGCTCGTCTGCCCGCTCATGAACCTATTGTTCAACGGCGGATGGACCAACGGGCCGCTGCCAGCTCCCTCGGTGTCCGGGATGCCGGACTGATGCCGGATGTGTGGTCCAGGATTTCCGCGGCCGCGAGCTCGGCGATGGCGGAAGAGGTCTGGAAACCGTAGCCGCCTTGGCCTGCAAGCCAGAAAAAGCCCGGAGCCTCGGCGTCGAAACCCACCACGGGAACGCCGTCGGCGGCCTCGGTGCGCAACCCGGTCCAAGCCTTGGCCACGGAGCGTATGCCCAGCGACGTGATCGAGTTCAGCCGGACCACCAGCTCTTCCACGTCGCCGGGACGCGGCTGTGCGTCTTCGGGGCCGCTCGGCACCGTCTCCGACGGCGAAATGAGCACTTGCTCCCCCTCGCGCCGGAAGTAGTACGAGTCATCCGCCGCCGCCACCATGGGGCTGCCCACCGGAAGGGGGCGTTCGACGTCGACGATGGCCGCCGTGCGCCGGAACGGCTGCAAGCCCAGCTTCTCCACCCCGCTGAGCACCGCGAGTTCATCCGCCCAGGCACCTGCTGCGTTGACCACGACGGCGGACTGGAAGCCTTCCAGCCCGGCGCCCAGTTGCCAGCCGGAGCGGAGGCGTTGGGCCGAATGGACCCGGGCGCCGGTGATGATGTCCACTCCCCCGGCTTCGGCGCGCTGCCGGTGGTCTTCCAAGAGCACGGGTGCGTTGCAGGCGAATGACCCGGTATCCAGGCCCGCGGCCGTGAATGACCCAGGGTTCAAAGCGGGGCACAGCTCAAGGGCTTCGGCGTGCGTAATGTGGTGCATGTGCCCGCTGGCTTCTGCCTTGACGGTGGCTTCGTCGCCAACCAACATGAACGAGCGCGGTTCCAGTACCGGTACCGGCAACGCGGCGTCGCGGGCTCCCATCAGTTCCAGGGTGCGGACGGTGAGTTCCTGCACGACGGCGGGTCCGTAGCTTGGGATCAATTGCCGGGCCGAGCGGGAGGACGTGTGGTAGGCCAGTGTCTGTTCGGCTTCCACGAGGGCCACCGAGCACCGGCCGGCCAGCGCCGAAGCCAGCGACAACCCGGCGATGCCTCCACCGACAATTACCACGTCATAGTTTGCAGCCATTCCTCCATCCTGTCAGCGCACACGCCCAGATGCGAGGGGGAGGTGGTGGGGCTATTCCACCGCGGACCGCTTGATGCCCATGTAGGGGGTCCACCACGTGAGGGGCTCCGTGACGGTGAAGCGCCGCCCCGAGATCGAATCCGCTGGAACCCGCACGAAATGGTCTTTCTTGCCGGCTTCCCAAGGAAAGAGGGGCAGCGAGAACGAGTTGACGACGTCGTCGATCTGCTTGACGGGCGCCGCTTTGCCGTGGAGCACAACACTCCATGCGACGCCGGTGTCGGCGTCGACGCCGTCCACTTCCATGGCCACCGGGAATTCGCCCAAGGCCGCGGCAAGCTTTGTGCCCGCCCCGGTCCTGAAGACAACCGTCCCCTGGTCCACGGTGTAATTGATCGGAAAAATGTCAGGGTGGTCTCCGAGCCACACCGCCAGCCTGCCAACGGACACGCCCCTCAGGAGATTCCAGCATTGCTGCGAATCCAACACCTCGGTGACGGGTTGTGCTGCATCTTTGTCCATGTTGCAGATACTAGGCCTCCGATCCCCCTTGGGACAGGGTTGCCAGGAAGGGGACTCAGCGCAGGTACTGGAGCTCCTCGAAATGGCGGATGTAGTCATCCAGTAGCGCTTCTGCCACCCTGACCGAGTCCACGAGCGGGTTCATCGCCATCGCCTTGTAGGCAGAGCTCCGGGAACCCGTGAGCGCGGCGTCGATCGTGGCGCGTTCCACCGCCTTGGCGTTGACGACGAGCCCGCGAGCGTAGTCCGGAAGAGGCTTGGCCGCGAGCAAGCGGACTCCGCCCGCATCCACGAGGCACGGCGCCTCAATGACGGCGTCGGCGTCGAGTTCTGCCAGGGTGCCCTTATTGGGGACGTTCAGGATCAGTCGGGCAGATTCCCCCTGGCTGATGGCGCGCATGATCGCCAAGGCAACAGCCTCGTAGCCGCCGGATACCAGGTCCTCGGCGTCGCGTTCGAACGTACCGGCTGCCTCCCTGTTGCTCTGCATGTACGTCTCTTCGCGGTCGAGCTTGGTCTTCTCCCAGAGCCTGAGGGCCGACTTCGACGACGGGAACCCCGGGGCGGGCTCCGCACCGCTGTCGTTCGCTTCCGCCAGCCCGCTGTAGAAGGACGACTGCTGCCGCGCCAAGTAAGCGCCGCGGGTGGTTTGGGCGCGCTGGTCGGCGTCGAGCGCTTCCCGCCTGAAGTAGTAGTAGTGCAGATACTCGTTGGGAACCGCGCCGAGGGCTTTGATCCACGAAGCGCCGAACAGCCGGCCCTCTTCAAAGGACTCGATGGCGCGGTGGTCGGCCAGGAGCCGCGGCAGGACATCCTCGCCGTCGACCACCAGCCCGCGCAGCCAGCCCAGGTGGTTCAGGCCGATGTAGTCGATCTCCACGGAGCCGTCCCGAAAGGCCGCCCCGCCACGGTGGATTCCGGCCGCGAGCAAGCATCGCCTGGCCAGCCCCACCGGCGAATCGCAGATCCCCACCACCTTGTTGCCAAGGACCCGCGTCATGACCTCGGTGATGACCCCGGCCGGATTGGTGAAGTTGATGAACCAAGCGTCCGGAGCATGCTTCTTCACCGCCTCGGCGATGTCCAGGACCACGGGAATGGTCCGCAAGGCATAGGAAATCCCGCCGGCACCGACGGTCTCCTGCCCGATGACACCGTGCGCCAGGGCAATCCGCTCATCGGCGGCGCGCCCCTCCAGGCCACCCACCCGGATGGCGGAGAAGATGAAGTCGGTGCCGGGCAAGGCGTCCGGCAGTTCCGTGAATATCCTCACCGCAGGTGCGTCGGGCACCCGCTCGGCCATGTCGGCGAGGACCCTGGCCACCACGCCCAGGCGTGCGGGGTCGGCGTCGAACAGCCTCAGTTCGGTGACCCTGCCGGGCCCATGGTCCGACAGCAGTGCTGAATAGACCAGGGGTACCCGGAATCCCCCGCCGCCCAGGATGGTGAGGATCATGGGAACTCAGAGCCCCGCGGCTGCGCGGCTCTTCACGAAGGCCTCGACACACGCCTCGACGTCCTCGGAGCTGTGTGCGGCCGAGAGCTGCACGCGGATCCGGGCAGCTCCCTTGGGCACCACGGGGTAGCTGAACGCCGTGACGAACACTCCATGGTGGAGCATCTCGTCGGCAACCTTCGCTGCCGCCACGGCGTCGCCGAACATCACCGGAATGATGGCGTGCTCGCCGTCGAGCAGTTCGAAGCCTTCCTCGCTCATGCGGCGCCGGAACAAGGCAGCGTTCTCGAAGAGCCTGGAGCGGAGCTCGCCCGAACCCTGGACCAGCTCAATGGCCTTGATGGTGGCTGCGACGATTGCCGGGGCCAGGGAGTTGGAGAACAGGTAAGGGCGGGCCTTCTGGCGCAGCATGGCGACGATTTCGCTGCGGCCGGAGACGTAGCCTCCGGAGGCGCCGCCAAGGGCCTTGCCGAACGTGCCGGTGTAGATGTCGATCCTGTCGGAAACACCCGCGTGTTCCGGGGTTCCGGCACCGGTGGCTCCCATGAAGCCTACGGCGTGGGAATCGTCCACCATGACCAGCGCGTCATGCTTTTCGGCGAGATCGCAGATGGCTTCGAGCGGCGCGAGGTAGCCGTCCATGGAGAAGACGCCGTCCGTCACGATGATCTTGCGCCGGGCCGGTGCCTCGCCGCTTGAGGCCTCGATCAGCTTGGCTTCGAGGTCAGCCATGTCCTGGTTGGCGTAGCGGAAGCGCTTGGCCTTGCTGAGCCGGATGCCGTCGATGATCGAGGCGTGGTTCAGGGAGTCGGAGATGATGGCGTCCTCGGCCCCGAACAGGGACTCGAAGACACCTCCGTTGGCGTCGAAGCAGCTGGAGAAGAGGATGGTGTCTTCGGTTCCGAGGAACTGTGAGACCCGGGCCTCGAGCTCAAGGTGGAGGTCCTGGGTGCCGCAGATGAAACGGACGGAGGCCATGCCGAAGCCGCGCTCGTCCATGGCGGACTTGGCGGCCGCGATGATGTCCGGGTGGTCTGCGAGGCCCAGGTAGTTGTTGGCGCAGAAGTTAAGGACGGTGTTCGCCGGCTGGCCGAGCTGGCCTGCGGCGATGTGGCTCGCTTGCGGCGAGTCGATGTGGCGTTCGGTCTTGAAGAGGCCTGCGGTCCGGATCTCTTCAAGTTCGCCTTGCAGCTGGTCTTTGATGCTTGAGTACATGGTGGCTCCTGGTACTGGGGTCTTGGGGAGGACTTTACGTTGTCTTAGATTTCGGCGTTCTAGAGTTCGGTCCAGTCGAGGACAACCTTGCCGCCAATGCCGGCGCGCGCGATTTCGAAGCCCTTTTCCCAATCGGTGGCGGACAGCTTGTCCGTGACGACGGCGGAAATGTGGCTGTGCAGCACGGGGTTGGAGGACAGCATGGCGCTCATGGCGTACCAGGTTTCGTACATCTCGCGGCCGTAGATGCCCTTGAGGGTCAGCATGTGCGTGACCACTTTGCCCCAGTCGATGTCGATGGACTGGCTGGGCAAGCCGAGCATGGCGATGCGTCCGCCGTGGTTCATGTTGTTGATCATCTCAGGCAGGGCCGTGGGATGCCCGGACATTTCCAGGCCGATGTCGAATCCTTCGCGCATGCCGAGCTCGAGCTGGGCGTCCTTGACGCGCATCTTCGACACGTCGACGGCGAGGTCCACACCCATCTTCCGGGCGAGTTCGAGGCGGGGAGCCGAGACGTCCGTGATGGCGATCTTGCGGGCACCGGCGTGGCGCGCGACGGCGATTGCCATGAGCCCGATGGGCCCGGCACCTGTGATGAGCACATCCTCGCCGACCAGGGGGAAGCTCAGGGCGGTGTGGACGGCGTTGCCGAAGGGGTCGAAGATGGCGCCAAGCTCCGGGGTGACGGAGGGATCGTGGTGGACCCAGACGTTGGTCTCCGGGATGACAACGTATTCGGCGAAGGCGCCGTCTCGCTGCACTCCCACGGACACCGTGTGGATGCACATCTGGCGGCGGCCTGCGCGGCAATTGCGGCAGATCCCGCAGACCACGTGGCCTTCACCGGAGACGCGGTCACCTACCTTGACGTCGCGGACGTCCTCGCCCACAGACACCACTTCGCCGTAGAACTCGTGTCCGGCGATCAAGGGAGTCTCGATGATGCTCTGCGCCCAGGCGTCCCAGGACTGGATGTGCAGGTCGGTTCCGCAGATGCCGGTGGTCATGACGCGGATCTTGACGTCGCTCGGACCTGCCTCCGGCTCGGGCCGTTCGACGAGTTCAAAACCAGCGTGGGGACCGGACTTGTAGAGAGCCTTCATGGGTCTTCCTAACTCAAGGGATTGGGCCGTTTGTGTGCCGTTTCACTTCATTGAAGCCCCACGGACGGTTTAGCACAACTAGGTTTTTCTCAATCAACGATTTAGCATTTGCTAAATGGAAGTACATCAGCTCCAGATGCTCAGGGAACTAGGAGATCTCGGCAGTGTCAAGGCCGTAGCCGAGACGCTCATGGTCACCCCCTCGGCCGTTTCCCAGCAGCTCGCACTCCTGCAGAAATCGGTGGACGTGCCCCTGACCCGCAAGGAAGGCCGCGCCCTGGTACTCACCGATGCGGGCCGGGTCCTCGCCGACGCCGGAGCCGCCGTCGTGAATGCGCTCGCGGACGCCCAGGCGGCGATCGGCGCTTACCACGACTCCCCGGGCTCCACTGTGACCCTGAGCGCCTTCCACAGTGCGGGGCAGGCCTTGTTCGCTCCGCTGGCAGCTTTATTGACTAGCGCGCGCAACGCGGGTCCGGAAAACAGCGTTCCCCGCGTGAAGCTCGCCGACGAAGACGTTGCACAGGAAGACTTTCCGGGCCTCGCCGCGCGCTATGACCTCGTGCTGGCGCACCGGATGGAGCACAGCCCCGGGTGGCCCACCGACAAAGTGGCCGTGATCCCCCTCGCCGACGAACCGCTCGACGTCGCGTTGCCTGCCGGGCACCCGCTCGCGGCGCGCCGCGAACTCAGGCCGGCCGACGTCGTCGGGCAGCCCTGGGTGACCAGCCGCGCCGGCTATTCCCCCGCGGACGTACTGGCCGCCGTCGTCGCCGTCAGCGGACGTCCCGCGGATGTCCTGCACCGCATCAACGACTATTCCACCGTTGCCTCGCTCGTGGCGGACGGCGGCGCGATAGGTTTGCTACCGCGGTTCACCGCCCAGCGCGTGCTGGACGCCGGCGTGGTGCTGCGTCCGCTGGCGGGGGTGAATTCCGTGCGCAAGATCGACATCCTCGCGAGGCCGGAGACCCTGAAACGGAAATCGGTCATGACGGTCTGCGAAGCGCTGCAGACCGTCATGACCGAACTCGCCGGGGGCACCTCACCTGGCGCCTCCCAGCCCAACTAGCTCGCATTTAATGTCGTTATGAGGCCCCAAAACGACAACAACTGCGAGCTACTTGGGGGCGCGGGCGCTAGAGTTCCCGGACCCGGGACGGTTGGCCTGCGTTGAAATACTCCACGAGCTCCTCGGGCAAGGCCGGAACCAGCTTCGCGCAACCGTCGCCGCGGAGGGACTCGGTGGCAAGCACTCCAGCGGCCACGGCCTCGCGGGCCGCGATCGGCGAGGTCGCCGTGGTTCCGCCATCCTTGGCGAAGCGCAGGAACTCAGCGATCAGCAAGGGGTCCGCTCCGCCATGGCCGCCTTCTCCGTCACGGACCAAGACCTTCTGGTCAGGCTCGGCGAAACCGGAGGTGGTCCTGGTGGTCCATACGTAGATCTGGTCGCCGGCCCCGTCACCGAAGTTCTCGATCCTGCCTTTGGTGCCGATCACCGTGTAGTTCCGCCAATAGTCCGGGGTGAAGTGGCACTGCTGGTACGAGGCGAGTACACCGTTGTCCAAGACCATGTTCATCATCGAGATGTCCTCGACGTCGATCGTCTCGGCGAGGTCCGTCTGTTCGGTGGGGGGCCAGTTGTCCACGGAGAACCAATCTCCCATCCGCCGCCCCGTGTTGTCGCGGCGGGAAGCGACGTCCCCGTACACGGCCAGCTCGCCGATCGCCTGGACCTTGGTGCTGTATCCCCCGGCGAGCCAGTGGATGACGTCGATATCGTGGGCGCCCTTTTGCAGCAGCAGCCCTGTGGTGTTGGCACGCTGGGCATGCCAATCCTTGAAATAGTAGTCCCCGCCGTTCCCCACGAAATGCCGGCACCAAACTGCTTTGACGTCACCGATGGTCCCGGCCTGGATGATGTCGCGCATCTGCACCACCACCGGCATGTGCCGCATGTTGTGGCCCACGTAGAGTCGCGTTCCGGTGTCGAAGGCCGTCTGGAGGATAACGTCGGCTGCTTCGAGCGTGACGTCGAGCGGTTTCTCGCAGAAGGTGGGGATGCCGGCTTTGAGCGTCCGGACGGCGACGGCGGCGTGCTGGTTGTCCGGCGTCAGGACCAGGACCGCGTCCAGACCGGAGTCCAACAGGACGTCCAAGTCTTCGGTGATGACCGCCGTCGGGATCTTCTCGGCCGCGTCTGCCCGGCCGCGCTCGCCCAGATCGCACACGACCGTGACTTCCGAACCGTGGCCGGGCTTGTGCGCGTGGCGCCACAGCGACGACCGCAAGCCGAATCCGACGATGCCTACTTTGAGGTCCATAAGTACTTTCCTAACTAGATAGGTTGATGCGCGGGCGTGTTTGACCCACCCGTTGCGCGATTCCTTGGTTGACCAGCTCGCGAACCCTTCGGTAGTGAAGGGGGTCGTAGCTGAAGCTGTCCATGGCGAGGCTCCCGCCCGAGCCGTTCGTATCGATGAGGGCGAGCACTTCCTCGCGACCGGCGAGCTTCGCCAGGAGCGAGAATGCCCGGTGGTCCCACATGGCCTGGGCGAGCACCTTGTAACGGATCGATTCCCACGGCACCCCGTCCGGTCCCGGGTAGACCATGAAGGCGTCGCCGCCCGGAAAGGCTCCTCCGGCACAGGTGTCCTTGAACGGGTCCACGGGCGCCAACGAGTGGGCCGTGTTGTAGAAGTTGAATCCCCAATGCAGGAAACCCGCACATTCCAGGGCGAAGAGCTGGTGGCCCAACACCCGGTTTCGCACTGAAGGCATGGAAATGAACCGGTTCGCAACACCGACGTCCTGGGCGACGCAGTAATAGACCCACAGGTCCTTCACTCCGGCCGCCAGGAACGGCGCCACGGCATCGCTTGCCACCACGGGATTCGATACTGCCCCGCTGCTGTAGAACTCGAAGTCGCTCAGGGCGTCAACCACCGTCAGCCCGTCGAGGAGATCCGCGACGGCGCCCTTTGCCCGTTGGTATCCGGCCAGGGCTTCGGCACCCTCCGGTTCATCCGAAATGTGGAAAATGACCCGGTCAAGCGACCAGTGCTCCGCCAGAAAGGACCGCAGCGCCGGCAGCAGCTCGGCCATGAGCTCCCGGTACGAGGACGACGTCGACGGCACGTCCCAGCCGAAGCGCCGCTCCAGGCCTTCCGCGGTTTCGATATAGATCGCCGGAGTCGCTTTGGCGCCCCATTGGGTAAACAAATGGGCGATTTCCAAGTACTGGATGTCGTGTTTGGCGCACAGGCCCACCCAGCGCAACAGCTTGCTGAAATCAAAGTGGTAGCCGGAATCTTCGCGGATCCCGATCAGCTGGGTGGGCAGCCGAGTTCCTCCGACGGCCGTGTCCAGCGGATGAGTCCACGTGGGTGTCAGCAGCGAATTGGCTCCCATCCTTGCCGCGGACCCCATGAAGGCATCGATGATCGACCAATGCTCCTCGCTGAACACGCCGACGCCGTAATGGCTCGCCAAGCCGTCGCAGTGGAACCAGTGGGCGTTCACGATCTCCAGTTCCGGGGCTTGCGGGGGCACCACGGTGATGCAGATGTGGGTGCTGAAGAGCGTGTTGCCTTCCGCGTCCCGCACCGAGATCCCGAGTTCGTGATCGCCCGCGTGATCCACGGAAGGCACCACGAGGTCGATCCATGCCGCGGTCCATTGGCCATAGAGCGGATTGATCAGCCCATCCGGGGCAGGCCGCAAAAGGTCCGGATACAGTCCGGGGGTGTCCCGGTCGTAACCGCCATCATGCTCCGGGAATGCCGCCAATGAACATGGCACCAGCTCAACCTGCGAAATGGAGGTGAATCCTGCCGCCGGACCATCGACTGCAACTTCCAACGCCCCGGACAGCCGAAAGTCGTGTTTCATGGGCGGCCGGAGCGCTACCTGGACCGAGGCGGTCTCGCCGGGGAAAACGGACATCGGAATGGTCCTGTCGAACGGCCGTGGTGGAACGTCCGGGTAGACCTTTTCCAGGGAGTCCACGAGCACGAACGACCAGCCGTCATCCGGTGCCGCGTTCTGTTCCGTCAAGGCTGTGATCCTTTCCTACGTGAGCTCTACTTGAGTCTCTACTTGGGCTCTACTTGAGCCCTACTTGAGTCCCGAGCGGCCGATGCCTGCCATGACGCGCTTCTGCATGAGCAGGAACATGATCAGGATCGGCGCCATGGCCATCAGGGATGCCGCCATGAGGATCGGGTAATTGTTGGCGTGCTCACCCTGGAGGTTCGAAAGCCCGACGCTCAACGGTGCGGCGTTCGCCGTCGACGTCACTACCAAAGGCCATAAGAGGTCGTTCCAGGACCACAGCACAGTGATGATGACGAGGGCCCACAGGCCGTTGGCCGCGGGTGGCAGCATGACCCGGAAGAAGATCTGGAACGGATTGGCGCCGTCGAGCCGTGCCGCATCTTCGAGTTCGTCCGGGAGCCCCATGAAAAACTGGCGCATCAGGAACAGGCCGAAAGCGCTGAAGATGCCCGGAGCCACGATGCCGGCAATGCTGTTCAGCCAACCCAGGTTTTGGATGATCTGGTACTGCGGGATCAGGAACAACTGGGACGGCACCATGATGATCGACAAGACGACGGCCAGGATGAGCCCTTTGAACCGGAACTGCATCCGCGCGAAGGCGTAGCCCGCCATCGAGCAGAGGAGCACTTGCCCGATCACCCGGATCACTGTGATTGCTACCGTCACCCAAAGCTGTGAACCGAAATTCATGGAGGTGAAGACGTCCGCGAAGTTGTGCCATTGGACGACACTCGGCCACAGGGTGGGCGGGGTGCTTTGGACTTCGGCGTTCGTCGAAAGCGACATGACGATCTGGTACAGGAGCGGGGAGATCATGGCCAACCCGCCAATGCTCAGAACACAGTGCGCCAGGACGTTCGAGCCCTGTTTGCCGCCTTTGGCGCCGTGGCTTTTGGCGCCCCGGCCCTTGCTTGCGCGGCCCGCGCCGTCGCGATCCGCGGGTGTGCCTGGAGCTTGAGACGGCCTCGCGGTGGCCGCCCCGCTCCGTCGCGATTCGACGCCGCTTTTTGTGGAGAGCATCGATTCAGACATAGTTGACCCACCTCTTCTGGATACGGAATTGGAAAGCGGTCAGAAGAGCGATGATGACCAGGATCAGGATGCCGATGGCGGCCGCGTAGCCCTTGTCGTTCTGCAGGAAGGCCTGGTTGTAGAAGATGTACACGAGGCTTTGCGTCTGCGGCATGGCCAGGTTGGCTTTCCCCATCATCACGTACAGCAGATCAAACAGCTGGAAGCCGCTGATCACGGTGACGATCGTGACGAAGAAGATGCTGGGCGTCAACAACGGAACGGTAATGCTGAAGAATTGGCGGACCCGGCTGGCCCCGTCCATTTCCGCCGCTTCGAAGAGCTCCCGCGGAATCTCGCGCAGCCCCGCGCTGATGATGATGAGGTTGAATCCCAGCGACATCCAAAGCCCCACGGTAGCCACGGCGAGCAGTGCGAACCCCGGCGTCGATGTCCAGTAGGGGCCCTGGATCCCGAACAAGCCCAAGAACCAGTTGATGGGTCCGAAGTCACCGTTGTAGATCAGCCTCCATACGATCCCGACGGCGGCCGGCATGGTGATGTAGGGAATGAAGTACAGCGTCCGGTACAGGGCTGCGAAGCGCAGGCCGGGACGCTCGATCAAGGACGCAAGAATGACCGCGATGGGAATCCCCAGCAGCACGACGACCGTGTAGATCAGCGTATTGAGGATTGACTGCGGAATAGTGGAATCCGCGAACATCCGCACGTAGTTGTCCAAGCCGATGAACTTGGTTCCGCCGAAGACTCCCCACTTGGTGAAGCTGTAGTAGAACGTCTGGATGATCGGCCAAAGGTAGAACACACCGATGCCCGCAACGGTAGGCACCACGAACAACCATGGCCACCAGCCATCCGACTTCGATTTTCCTTTGCGGCGATCCCCCGCTGCCCGGGCGGCACGGACGCTTTTGGACGCCGGCGTCAGGGTCTGGGCTTTCATGATTCTTTGGCCAGCGCGGCATTCATCTGGCTGGCAAGGTCCTTGGCGACGTCGGCAACCGGCTTGGTCCCGGCGAAGGCCTGCGGCAGCAAGGTGTTCTCGAGTTCGTTCCAGGCGGCAGTGTTGGCAGACGCCGGGTAGGGCGAGGCATCCTTGGCCAGGTCAAGGAAGACGTTGAGGTCAACGGAAGGAACGGACTTGACCCAGGCATCCTGCGTGCCGTTGAAAGCCGGGATGACGGTTCCAGTTTCCGCCTGGATCTTGGCAGCATCCTGGGTCCCCAGGAAGGCGACGAACGCCTGCGCCGCGGCAGGGTTCTTCGCATTGGCGGGAATCACGTTGGCAAGTCCGTGGATCACGCTCTGGTTGCTCTTCGGCCCCTTCGGGAGGCTGACAATGCCCAGATCGTCACCGAGTGCCTTTTGGGCCGGCCCGACGGTCCAGGAGCCGTCCATGGTCATAGCCAATTTCCTGGACGTGAACATGTCGCTCGAGGAGGTGTCCGTCAATTGCTGCATCGAGGGCGATACGCCGGACTCGATCAGGTCGCGCCAGAACTGGAGGCCTGCGATCGATCCGGCGGAGTCGTAGCCCGACTTCTTGCCGTCGGCCGAAATGATGGTCCCGCCGGCTTCGATCATGGTGTTGTAGTAGCTGGTCTGGCCACCGGTGAGGTCCCCGGCATAACCGTAGATACCCTTGCCCTGGTAGAACTTGGACAGTTTCGCGCCAGCGGATTTCACGTCGTCCCATGTCCAGTTGGGCGTCGGATCGGGCACCCCGGCTTCCTTGAAGAGGGCCTTGTTGTAGAAGAGCGCACTGGTATCGAAGTCCTTGGGGACCCCGTAGAACGTCCCGTTGACGGTGTACAGATCCACCAGTGCCTTGGGGTAATTGGACAAATCCACTCCCTTGCCGGAGACCAGTCCGTCCAAAGGCAACAGCTGGTTGTTTTGCGCGTAGAGCTTGATGTGCGGACCATTCATCCAGAAAACGTCCGGCAGGGTGTTGCTGCTTGCCTGGGTTTGGATCTTCGTCCAGTAGGCCGAACCCTTCGACGGCGTGACGTCGATGGTGACCTTGATGTTCGGGTATTGCTTGTTGAACTCGGTCACGATCTTCTGCATCGCGGGCTTTTGTGCCGCGTCCCAGATGGCGTAGCTCAGCTCGGCGCTCAGGTCCTTCGCGGGAGCAGCGTAGGCGGCCTTGGCTGCGCTGCCCCCGGCGGCACTGTTCCCGCCGCAGGCAGCGAGCGAAACGACGGCGGCACCGGCGGCCGCAAAGGAAAGGAATGACCTGCGGGTCACGTTGTGGTTCATAAGAATTCTCCGATGTCTTGGTCAGAAGACCGACGGTCCTTCGGGGGCGGGCCCGCATTCGGCGAACAGCCAACCCAACTGATGTTGTGCAGTTGATCACATCATGTTAATCGTTTAAAGGCAAGATCCTGATTGATCTTTCCTTAACTTTTTCGGGCACAAAACGTCATCAAAGTGCAAATGGGATGATTGCCTGATCATCGGGAACGTGCATCGACGTACCTCGGGGATAGCTCCCGGTTCGACCGAGGGCTCCCGGTTCACGCCGAGGGCGCTGAATCCCTCACAATGAGCTTCCAGGGGAATTCCAGAACGCTCGCGGGCCCATCGGGATTCTCTGCCCGGTCGAGCAGGAATGCAGCCAAGCCATCGAAAAAGCCCTCAGGACCAACGGTGGTCAACGACGGCGTCATGCGCTCGCCTTCGGTGGTGTTGCCGATACCGAGCACTTCCACGTCCTCGGGAATGCGGAGTTGCAGCCGTTGGGCCGCATGGATGGCTGCGATCGCGGCGAAATCGGTGGTCGCATAGATCGCGGTCGGACGGTCCGCCCGCTGCAGGAGCCGCAGCGCGGCATCGAACGCGCTGAGTCCGTCGCGGTCATACGTCTCGACGTAGTCGTCCCGGTAATCCAAACCAGCCTTGGCGAGGCCACGCGTGTATGCGCCCAAGCGGATGTCCAGGGTGCTCATCGAATGTGTCGACGAGATCAGGCAACCCACCCGGCGGTGCCGCCCGGTGAGGTGATCCACCGCCTGTTCGCAGGACGAACCGGCCAACGGGCGCACGACGTCGAATCCCTCAGGTTCCATGGTGTCGCTGAAAACCACCAAGCGCTGCAATCTCGCCGCCTGCGCCAGCAGTTCGGCATCCCCTGGCTCTTCGGCGCCGTCGATGAATGTCACGTCGGCGTTTTGCCGTTTCAGGGCCACCCGCCAGTCGGTATCGGCCAGAATCATGGGCGTAATGCCACGTTGGGCCGCAGCCGTACCAACAGCGCGGCTCACGTCCAGTGCCCATGGATCCGAGATCATGGTCAGCGACAGCATGAGTAGGTTCGTTCGTCCAGTGCGGATCGCCCTTGCCGATTGGTTGGGGCGATATCCGAGGGCCAGGGCAGCCTCTTGAACCCGGAGCACGGTGGCGGGGGCCACGCCGGAACCGCTCCTGCTGCCGTCTTTGCCGCTCCTGCCTGAAAGCACATAGGACACAGTCGCCGTCGAAACCCCGGCTGCTGCCGCCACGGACTTGATCGTGGGGCGCATTCGTCTCCTTCTTGGCTGAGCCGCCGAACCACGGGCGTGGTTCGGCGGTAGTAGCATCATAGCCAGACGAGCGGGCGCGGGTTCAGGAAGAGACGCTCCCGTAGCCCAGCCGTCGTCCACCATTACCGGGCGCAGCAGGCAAGGTACCTCCGATAATGCGTGTGGCCGTGACGGTGGTGCCGCTCTTCGTGCCGGAGGCAGCGACTGTGTCCCCCGCCTTCAAGTCGGTGGCCTTGATGGTCTGGGGAGATGGCCGCCGGCCTTGCGTGCCCGCTCCGGAAGCGGGGAGCTTGACGATGGTGGTAGACGATGTGATCGCGTAGCTCTGAGTGAAGCCGTCATCGCTCTTGACGGAAATGCTCGCATCGCTGACGGACTGCACGGTGCCTCGCTGCGACACGAGGGTCGTATAGCTGCCGTCCTTGTTCTTGACCGTGAACTCACCGTGGATCCCCGGACCTGCGAAGCCGCGGGGAAGCACGGGGAACGGCCGGGCTTTGCCGGGCGACGGAGTGGCGGGCGAGGTGGCCCCCGGCGACGGCGTGGCGGGCGACGCCGTACCTGTCGGCGTCGCGCTCACCACGTACTCGGGGATGATCTGGCCGGCAGCCCACACTGCGGCCGCACCACCGCCGCCGAGGACGACGGCGATACCGCCGGCGATGAGGGCCTTACGAACCCCCGGAGTCATGGTGGACATGGCCGAATCCTTTCTCCGCTCCTCCCCGGACCGGTAAGGGGCGGGCAGCAAAGAACTGATGACTCCATGATGAGCCCTGAAGCTGTGTGGGGGCTGTGGATCCAGACACAACCGGGTCGCAGTTCTTGTCGTTTTGACGGCTCATAACGACAACAACTGCGACCTAGTTGGGTGAGGCGCGGGTGGCGGGTGGGACTCAGCCTTCGACGCCGAGCCGCTCCAGGATCAGCTGCTTGACGCGTCCGGCGTCGGCCTGCCCGCGGGTGGCCTTCATGACTCCGCCGACGATCGCACCGATGGCCTGGAGCTTGCCGCCGCGGATCTTCTCCGCGACGTCGGGCTGGGCCGCCAGTGCGGCGTCGATCGCTTCAAGCAGGGGGCCGTCGTCGGACACGACGGCGAGGCCGCGCTTCTCGACGATCTCGGCCGGGGTGCCCTCGCCGGCGAGGACGCCGTCGAGCACCTGCGAAGCCATCTTGTTGTTGATCTTGCCGCCCTCGACGAGCTTGTTGAGCTCCACGATGGTTTCCGGCGTGACGCCGAGTTCGGAGGGATCGACGTCGGCGGTCTTGGCACGTCCGACGATCTCGCCCATCCACCACTTGCGGGCCACGGAGGCGCTGGCACCGGCGGCGATGGTCTCCTCGATGGAGTCCATGACGCCGGCGTTCACGACGTCGCGGAACTCGAGGTCCGAATAGCCCCAGTCGGCCTGGAGCCGCTTGCGGCGGGCCGCGGGCGGCTCGGGCAAGGTGGCGCGGAGTTCTTCAACCCATTCACGGGACGCGAGGACCGGAACGAGGTCCGGCTCCGGGAAGTAGCGGTAGTCGTCGGCGTCGGACTTTGCCCGGCCCGACGTCGTCGTGCGCGTGTCTTCGTGCCAGTGGCGCGTTTCCTGGATGACCGGCTCACCGGAGTCCAGGACGGCGGCGTGACGCTGGATTTCGTAACGGACGGCGTGCTCGACGGCGCGCAGAGAGTTGACGTTCTTCGTCTCGGAACGGATGCCGAAACGTTCGCGGCCGTGCGGGCGCAGGGAGACGTTGGCATCGCAACGGACGTTGCCGCGTTCCATCTTGGCATCGGAAACGCCGAGGTTCTTGACGATTTCGCGCACTGCGGCGACGTAGGCCTTGGCGAGTTCGGGTGCGCGGCTGCCGGCGCCCTCGATCGGCTTGGTGACGATTTCCACGAGCGGAACGCCGGAACGGTTGTAGTCCACCAGCGAGTAGTCGGCACCCTGGATGCGTCCGGTGGCGCCACCCATGTGGGTGAGCTTGCCGGCGTCCTCTTCCATATGTGCGCGCTCGATCTCGACGCGGAACACCGTTCCGTCCGAGAGCTCGATGTCCAGGTAGCCGTCATACGCGATGGGCTCGTCGTACTGGGACGTCTGGAAGTTCTTCGGGGTGTCCGGGTAGAAGTAGTTCTTCCGGGCGAAGCGGCACGACTCGGCGATCTTGCAGTTCAGGGCAAGGCCGATCTTGATGGAGGATTCCACTGCCGTCTTGTTCACCACGGGCAGGACGCCGGGCATGCCCAGGTCCACCTCGTTGACGTTGGTGTTCGGCTCGTCGCCGAAGACGTTCGGGGCGGAGGAGAACATCTTGGTCTTGGTGTTGAGCTCCACGTGGACCTCGAAGCCAAGGACGGGATCGTACTTCTCCATGGCCTCTTCGAAGCTGAGGATGGCGTCGGTAGACATCAGTTGGAACCTCCGGCGGTGTTGAATGCGGTACCGAGACCTGCGTTTTTCAATTCAGGTGCCTTCGCCAACAGCGGGCCGCCCCACTTCTCTTCGAGCAAGGATTCAAGGACAGCACCCACGCGGTACAGGCGGGCGTCCTCGCGGGCAGGCGCCAGCAGCTGGATGCCTACGGGCAGGCCGTCTTCGTCGGCCAGGCCGCCAGGCAGGGACAATCCGGGGATACCGGCCATGTTCGCCGGGATGGTGGCGACGTCGTTGAGGTACATGGCCAGCGGATCGTCCAGCTTCTCCCCCAGCTTGAAGGCCGTGGTGGGGGCTGTCGGCGAAATCAGGACGTCGGCCTGCGCGAACGCGGCATCGAAGTCGCGTTGGATGAGCGTGCGGACCTTCTGCGCCGAACCGTAGTAGGCGTCGTAGTAGCCGGCGCTCAGGGCGTAAGTGCCCAGGATGATGCGGCGCTTGACCTCATCGCCGAAACCGGCGGCGCGGGTAGCGGCCATGACGCGTTCGATCGTCATGGGACCGTCCTCGGGCAGGACGCGCAAGCCGTAGCGCACGCCGTCGAACTTCGCCAGGTTGCTGGAAACCTCGGAAGGCATGATCAGGTAGTAGGCGCCCAGCGCGTACTTGAAGTTAGGGCAGGAAACCTCGACGATTTCCGCACCAGCCTCCTTGAGCAGCTCAAGGGACTCGTTGAAACGGTTCTCGACGCCGGCCTGGTAGCCCTCGCCGTGGAGTTCCTTAACGATGCCGATCTTCATGCCCGTGACGTTGCCCGTCTTGGCTGCGGCAACGAGCGTGTCGAAGGGGTCCGTCAGCGAGGTGGAGTCGAAGGGGTCATGGCCGCCGATGACTTCCTGCAGCAAGGCCGAGTCCAGCACGGTCCGCGAAACCGGACCGATCTGGTCCAGCGACGACGCCATGGCAATGGCGCCGTAGCGGGAAACGGCACCATAGGTGGGCTTCATGCCGACCGTGCCGGTGACGGCGCCGGGCTGGCGGATGGATCCGCCGGTGTCCGTGCCAAGGGCCAGCGGAGCTTCGAAAGCGGCGACGGCGGCCGCGGAGCCACCGCCCGAGCCGCCGGGAATGCGATCCAGGTCCCACGGGTTGCGGGTGGGGCCGTACGCCGAGTGTTCCGTGGAGGAACCCATGGCGAATTCGTCCAGGTTGGTCTTGCCCAGGATGGGCATCTTCGCAGCGCGCAGCTTCTTGATGACGGTGGCGTCATAGGGACTGTGCCAGCCCTCGAGGATCTTGGAACCGGCCGTGGTGGGCTGGCCAATGGTGACGATGAGGTCCTTGACGGCGATCGGTACGCCAGCGAGCTCGTGGAGCGCTTCGGCCTCGGCACCACCGGCGGCGCGGATCGCGTCCACCTCGGCGGCGACCGCGAGCGCCTCTTCAGCGTTGACGTGCAAAAAAGCATGGATGCCGTCGGCCCCGCCGTCTACAAGGGCAATCCGGTCCAGGTACGCCTGCGTGACCTCAACGGACGTGACCTCGCGCGCGGCCAGCTTGGCGGCCAACTGTGCTGCGGACAGGCGGATGAGTTCGGAGTTGTTCAATTCAGTCATCGCTTAGTCCTCATCCAGGATTGCCGGAACCTTGAAGCGGCCCTCGAAGGAATCCGGAGCCCCGGACAAAGCCTGCTCGGCCGTGAACGTGTGGCCCACGACGTCCTCGCGGAACACGTTGTTCAACGGAATCGGGTGGGACGTGGCCGGGACATCGTCCCCGGCGGCTTCGCTGACGGACTTCACCGAATCCACGATGACGGCGAGCTCGCCCGCCATCCTGTCCAGCTCTTCGGCACTCATTTCAATGTGAGCCAGACGCGCAAGATGCGCGACGTCGTCACGGTTGATCGCAGCCATGGATCTCCCCTGCAAAGTTCAAATGGTTTTCCGGACTAGTCTACGTGGGTTGGACGACGAACAACGCGGGGTCACTTACGGCCCATCCGGAGGTCCCGAATGGGCCGTAAGTGACCCCGCGTTGCTGGTTGCTTTGCTACCCGATGCCGATGGATCCCGTCAGCATGCCCACTGCGAGCATGACGACCGAGATGACCGCCGTGCGCCACAAGACCTTTTTGTGGTGGTCTCCCAGTTCTACCTTGGCCAAGGACACAAGGAGCAGGATCGCGGGGACCAGGGGGCTCTGGAGGTGGAAGGGCTGGCCTGTGATGGAGGCTCGGGCCATTTCCGCGCCGCTGATGCCGTAGTGCGCGGCGGTTTCGCTCAGGACCGGCAGGACGCCGAAGTAGAAGGCGTCGTTGCTCATGAAGAAGGTCATCGGAATGCTGAGCAGCCCGGTGATGACGGCCATGAACGGACCCATCTCGGCGGGGATGATGTGGACCAGCCACGCGGACATTTCCTTGACCATGCCGGTGCCGTTGAGGACACCAGTGAGGACAGCCGCCGCCATGACCATGCTGACCACGGCCACGATGGACGGTGCGTGGGCAACGAGCTGCGCGCCTTGTTCCTTGACCTTGGGGAAGTTCACCAGGAGGGCAATCGCGGAACCCACCATGAAGACGTAGGGCAGCGGCACCAGGTTGGCCACCAGCATGACCATCACAGCGACGGTCAGGCCGAGGTTGAACCAGAAGAGCTTCGGGCGCAGGGTCTTGCGGTTCGGATCGAGTGCGGTGTCGGTCAGGCCGGTATCGGCGAGGTCCACGACGGTTTCGGTGCGTTCCAGGACCACGACGCCGGTGCCGCCGCCGGTGCCAGGCTTAGCGGCGGTGCGCCCCGGGCCGAAACCGCGGCCCGAGGAGCCGGTGCCGGTATCGCCGCGGTTCGTGCCGCCGTCGAACACGTCGCCTGCGTCGGCGACGTCGCCCCAGATCTCGGGGGCCGTGGCGCGGAGGCGGTTGCGTTCCTGCAGGCCCAAGAGCCAGGAGAACACGAAGACGACGACGAGGCCAGCGATGAGGGACGGGACCATCGGAACAAACACGTCGTTGACGTCGATCTTGAGGGCGGTGGCCGCACGGGCCGTGGGGCCACCCCACGGCAGGATGTTCATGGTGCCGTTGGCCAGGCCGGCCACACAGGTCAGGACCACGGGGCTCATCTTCAAACGGAGGTAGACGGGCAGCATCGCCGCGGTGGTGAGGATGAATGTGGTGGAGCCGTCGCCGTCGAGCGATACAGCGGCAGCGAGGATGGCGGTGCCCAGGACCACTTTGGCGGGGTCGTTGCCCAGCTTGCGGAGAATGAACTTGACCAGTGGGTCGAACAGTCCGACGTCGATCATGAGTCCGAAGTACACGATCGCGAACATCAGGAGTGCGGCGGTGGACGTCATGGACTTCATCGAATCCATGACCATCGGCCCGATGCCAAGACCGGCACCGGCAAACAAACCGAAGACGGTGGGAACGATGATCAGCGCCAGAACGGGCGTCAACTTCTTTGTCATGATCAGGACCATGAACACCGCAATCATTGCGAATCCAAGCAATACCAGCACAGCCGGCTCCTTACTACAGTGAACGGCATCACGTCGATGTGATGCGCGATACAGAACTTATAGTGGCGACGCTCACAGCAAGGCGTTTGTGGGATTTGATGGACATACTGCTGATTGAGAGCATTTTGCTCATTGTGCTCAATGCTTCAATGGAGAGGTAGACGTAGAAATACAGCGCCGCTGCTGCCCAGCTCCAGCCGGCCAATCCCAGCCGGAAGGAGGCAGGATGCCCAGGCTTGCCTTGCGGTTCTCGACGCAGACCCTGCTCCTGCAACTCGGGGTCGTCCTCTTGGTGGTGCTGCTCAGCGGCAGTGTGCATGCGTGGCTCGTCTATGGGCGGATCGGCGCCGAAGCGGAAAACCAGGCGCTGACTTTGGCACGCACCGTGGCTTCGGATCCGGTGATCCGTGCCCAGGTCCAAGCCATCAGCAACGAGCCGGGAACACCGCCTCCCGGAGTGCTCGCGACCGGCGCCATCCAAGCAGCCGCCGAGGCTGCCAGGAGCCGCACTGGTGCTTTGTTCGTGGTAGTCACGGACGAGACCGGTTTGCGGCTGGCTCACCCGGATCTCGTCCGGCTCGGCGAACGGGTCAGCACGGATCCCTCGGACGCCCTCTCCGGGAAGGAAGTCACCACCCGGAACACGGGCACTCTGGGACCATCCGCGGGCGCCAAGGTCCCGGTCTTCGCTCCGGGTTCCGTGGCGACGGTGGTTGGCGAAGTCAGTGTGGGCTATTCCATGGAGTCGCTCGGCCAAAGCCTTGCCGAGGACATCGTCCCGATTGCCCTGACCGCGGCGGGCTCCCTGGTTGCCGGGGTTCTGGCGTCCTTCCTCCTGCGCCGCCGTTTGCAACGCTTGACCCTAGGCCTCGAACCCGAAGAAATCAGCACCCTCGTACATGACCAGGTGGCCGTGCTTCAAGGCGTGGACGACGGCGTGATCGGCATTTCCGCCGATGGCCGCATCACTGTCTTCAATGCCGCGGCGAGGCGGCTGCTTGGTATGCCGGAAGCGTCGGGGACTCCTGGCTCCCCCGCCGCGGCCGGCTCGGACAGCTCCGGCGCCAACCTGCCAGGCACTGACTGGACAGGCACCGATTGGGAGAACGCAGCCGTCCCGGCGCAGCTCAAGGCCCTCACTCAACCCTCTGCGCACGATGCCGAAGCCGTGGAAATCGTTGCGGGCGGGCGGGTCTTGGTTGCCAACGCCCGCAAGGCGCTGCACCGCAAGGAGGATCTCGGCTGGGTGGTCATGCTCAGGGACCGCACCGAGCTGCAGCAGCTGACACGCCAGCTCGACGCCGTGGGCACCATGTCCACAGCGCTCCGGGCCCAGCGCCACGAATTCGCGAATCAGCTCCATACGATCGCCGGCTTCCTGAGCATCGGCCAACACGGCCAGGCCAAGGACTATCTCGCCAGGATCTCCGCCACCGGTCCCCTGAAGTTTCCCGTGCAGCAAGCCGAGCTCCTGCAGGATCCTTATCTGCAAGCGTTCGTCGGCGCGAAGAGCGTGGAGGCGGACGAGCGAGGAGTGGCGTTGCGGATCGGCCCGGAGACACTAGTGAGGGAGCACGTCACCGAACCGCAGGACGTCACCACGGTGCTTGGCAACCTGATCGACAACGCCGTCAACGCCGCTGTCGCCGGCTCTTCGACCCAACGCTGGGTGGAGCTTGAGTTGCTCGACGAACCGGGGCCCGACGGCGGCACGCTGCACATCGTCGTCGCGGACTCCGGCGACGGCCTCGGCGGTGTCGAGCCCGAAAGGGTATTCGTGGAAGGATTCACGACGGCGGAGGCCGCCGAAGGCGGGACCGCCAGGGCAGGTGGGCAGGGGCTCGGCCTCGCCCTGGTCCGGCAGCTCGTGCGGCGTCGCGGAGGCGACGTGCGCGTCCTGGAACCGGGCTCGCCCGGCGGTCCAGGCGCCGTCTTCATGGCCACGATGCCGGGGGTTACCGGCTCGCCAGGGGTTACCGGCTCGCCGGGGGATGCCCCGCCAGCTGGACCCTCCGGAGCAGCCGAACCCTCCGCAGCAGCCGAACACAAGGAAGGACACCAGTGAGCGAAGACTTCAGGGTGTTGATTGTGGATGACGACTTCCATGTCGCCAAGCTCCATGCAGCCTACGTGGACTCCGTGGCCGGTTTCCTCGCCCTGGCCCCGGTGGGATCCACGGCGCAGGCGCTGCAGTCCGTGCATAGCCTTCGGCCGGATCTCGTGTTGCTGGACGTTTATCTGCCGGACGGTTCGGGCCTGGATCTCCTGGGCCAACTCGATGTGGATGCGATGATGCTGACCGCGGCTTCCGATGCCGTGTCCATCAGGACAGCCCTCCGGCGCGGGGCCTTGGCGTATCTGCTGAAACCGTTCACGGCTGAATCACTGTCGCAGCAATTGCGTTCCTATGCCAGATACCGGCGAATCCTCGGGCGACAGCATGCGGTGGACCAGGACACGATCGAACGGGCCAAGCGGGCGCTCGTCGCCGGGGACGTCGCGCCGTCGGGAAAGCCGCGATCGGCCACCGAAGCATCGGTGCTGGAATCCTTGGCACCGGGGGAACAATACTCAGCCACGGAAGTAGCGGAACGGGTGGGCGTCTCTCGCGCCACGGCGCAACGGTACCTCTCCTCGCTCGCCGACGATGGCGCCGTCGAAATCCAACTGCGTTACGGCAGCACCGGCCGCCCGGAACACCGCTACGGCGTCCCCGCGCGAACTGGCAGCAAATGACCCTTCCCGCCGTTCTTGAGGGCATCTACTGCCAGCTCGCGCCAACCTTTGATAGTTCTTAGGCTCTTAGGCGCTCTTCTGGGCTACGAGTTCGATTTCGACCAGCATTTCAGGGTCGAGGAACGGCAGGACGTGGACCAGGGAAAGGGTGGGCCGGATCTCGCCGAAGACTTCGCCGTGCGCGCGGCCGGCGTCTTCCCACTTGCTGATGTCGGTCAGGTAGAGCTTGGACTGCACGACGTCCTCGTAGTCGAACCCGGCGTCAGCCAGGACGGCACCCAGCTTTTCGAGGATGTACTTGGTCTGCGAGTAGAAGTCGTCGCCGACGATGCCATCAGGTCCGGACGCCGCCGTAGCCGAAATGAAGAGTGTGTTGTCCACCTGGACCGCACGGGAGTATCCAAGGGTCTGCTCCCAGACCGAGCCCGTGCCGAATGTCTTGCGCATGCCGCGCCTTTCTCAGTTTCCGCACCCGGCCCGATGACCGGGGTTTACGAGGAAACTTTATGGCTGGCGGACATCCTGCCGGTAAACGAACAGCTTTATGTCGGTCCCGGGAACAAACCAATCACGCTCCGGCTCCCTCTCGAATCCGGTCTTGGCGTAGAGTGCATTGGCGCTTTCCCACGTCGCGCCTGTGGTGAGGGAAACGGCGTTGATGCCATCTATGGAGCGGGCTTGGTCGACGACCGCCTGTACGAGCGCGCGTCCCGCGCCGGAGCGCTGCACGTCCGGATCAACTACCAACGTGCGCATTTCGAGTTCGTCCGGAAGGCCAATGTCAGAAAAGTCGCCTCCCGCCTTGGCCGAGGTGACGGAGCCGATAACCTGGCCATCACGTTCGGCGACGAAGACATCGGCGTACCGCGCGCGGCCGGCCACATCGCGCAGCTTCTCCAGGTACGGGTGGTCCGGGCTGCCATAGTAGCCAGCGGTCACGTAAGACGCCATCGTGATACGGGCTACGGCGTCGTAGTCTTCGGGCAGGGCGGGACGGACGGTAATCTGCGAATGCACTGATCCATGGTAGTCGCGGCCGAGGTGCCGCGGGTGCCAAAGCGGTGTTTCCGTGACCGAACTATCACCCCGGACCCGACGCTCGCTCAGATACATGCCCCAATCCCTCGACGCTCGCTCAGATATGAGTGAGCGAGCGTCGGCAGAATACCCCACATAGGTGAGCGAGCGTCTTAAAGTACGACGGCGGCGGGCGACTTTGCGTCGTCCCGCCTCGGACGCCCGCTCAGATATCCACCCTGATCCCCCAACGCCCGCTCAGATACAAGGCCGTTCCGCCCAACGCCCGCTCAGATATAGGTGAGCGAGCGTCGGCGGAACACCCCCATATAGGTGAGCGAGCGTGGAGGAGAAACCCCACACAGGTGAGCGAGCGTTGGGGCCGCTCAAACATTGCTTCGCGTGGCGCCAGATTGAGTCCGGTTTCCGGCTGTGAAGCCCGGTTTCCTGCTGTTGCGGGAAGGTTTCGCGATGCTGGCGCGGGGCGGGGTTCGCGTGGTTGATTGGCGGCCAGGACACAACGAAAGGAACCCCACATGAGTCCCCAGCAACGCACACTCCACCTCAACGCATTCCTCATGAGCACCGGACACCACGAGGCTTCGTGGCGGCTGCCTGAAAGCAACCCGCGCGCGAGCACCGACATCCGGCACTACCAAAACCTCGCACGGATTGCCGAGCGTGGCACGTTCGACTCCATCTTCTTCGCCGACTCCCCCGTGATCTTCGGCGACGTCGGACGCCGTCCCGCGGGCAAGCTGGAACCGACGGTGTTGCTCACCGCGATCGCGGCTGCCACCGAAAAGATCGGCCTCATCGCCACGGCGTCCACCACGTACAACGATCCCTTCAACCTGGCCAGGCGCTTCGCTTCGGTGGACTTCGTCAGCGGCGGGAGGGCCGGATGGAACGTGGTGACCACAGCCGGGCCGGAGGCCGCGCGGAACTTCGGCATCGACGACCAGCCCGCCCATGCCGCCCGCTATGAACGGGCCGCCGAGTTCCTGGAAGTGGCCGCCAAGCTCTGGGACAGCTGGGGGGACGACGCCGTCATCGCTGACAAGGAAGCCGGCGTCTGGGCAGACTCAGCCAAGGTCCGGCCCATCAACCACGTGGGCAAGCACTTCCGGGTCCGCGGGCCGCTCAATGTGCCGCGCTCTCCCCAAGGCCATCCCCTGATCGTCCAGGCGGGCTCCTCCGAAAATGGCAAGGGCCTGGCCGCCAGGTACGCCGAGGCCGTGTTCACGGCCCAGCAAACTCTTGAAGATGCCCAGGCGTTCTACGGAGACCTGAAGGCACGGACAGTCGCACTCGGCCGGACGGCTGAGAGCATCAAGATCCTGCCGGGAATTGTCCCGGTGATCGCCGCCACCCATGCCGAAGCGCTGCGCCTGGAACGTGAACTGGATGAGCTGATCCGCCCCGAATACGCGAGGGCCGAGCTGGCCAAGACGCTCCGCGTGAAGCCCGAGGACTTGCCCCTCGACCGCCAACTTCCCGCCGATCTTCCCAACGAGGACTCGATCGAAGGAGCGAAGAGCCGCTATACCCTCATTGTGGAGCTTGCCCGCCGCGAAAAGCTTACGGTACGCCAGCTGATCGGCAGGCTGGGCGGCGGCCGCGGCCATCTGACCTTCGCGGGAACGCCGGAACAAGTGGCCAACGCGATCCAGCTGTGGTTCGAAAACGGCGCGGCCGACGGCTTCAACATCATGCCGGCCGTTCTACCGTCGGGTCTCGAAACCTTTGTTGACCACGTGGTGCCGGTGCTGCGCCAACGGGGGCTGTTCCGCACCGAATACACGGGCAGCACGCTGCGGGACCACTACGGCTTGGAACGCCCGGCCAACCGCTTCTCGGAGATCGGGTCGCTCGCCGCAGCCGGGGCTTAACAACGAAAAGTCCAGCGGCGCAGGCAGCCACAACTCCCCGACGACGGCGGCCATCCCGCCGTCGTCGGGGCCCCTGACGCCACCTTAGAGCGGGAACTTGCCCGAGAGCTCGAGGGTTCCCGCGCAGGTCCAAGCTTCCAAGCGGTCCGCATCCGTGGGGCCGCCGTCCAGCGGGCTGGTCAACCGTGGACGGCGGACCCAGCAGCCGGCTTCCTCGGCGATCAAGGCACCCGCAGCGTAGTCATGTTCGTTGAGCCCGCGTTCTCCGAAGGCGTCGTGGGTTCCATCAGCCACGAGGCAGAGATCCAACGCGGCGGAGCCAAGCCTGCGGAGATCGGCAAAGCCTTCCATGAGGTTCCGAAGCCCGGCGAACTGCTCTGCCCTCGTGGCGGGATCGTAGCTGAACCCGGAGGCCACAATCAGTCCCGTCCGGCCCATGAGCGGTCCACTCAGTTGGGTGCGTTGCCCGTTTTCTTCAAGCCATGCTCCGTGGCCGCGTGCCGCAGAGTAGATCCGTCCCAGCGCGGGGGCGTTGACGACGCCGGCCAGCCAGACCCCGTCGGCATCCGCAACGGCCACGGACGTGGCGTAGTAGACGATATTCCGGATGAAGTTGGTAGTACCGTCCAGCGGGTCGATGGACCATCGGTAGCCACTGGGCTGCTCGGGCCGGGTGGTGCCATGCTCTTCGCCCGTGATGGTGTCATGCGGGCGGGTTGCCGTAATTGCGTCCCGCACAGCGTTCTCCGCCGCGACGTCGAAGGCCGTCACCCAGTCACCGGCGTCGCCTTTGTTCACGACGCCGAGGTTCCCCGCCGAGTTGGGGCCGGCAGGCCGGGCGGCGAGTACCTCCGCTCCTGCCGCGGCCGCCGCGTGGGCGACAGCGAGAAGCTCCAAAAGCTCGGCCGTCATTCGGAGGCTTCCGTTTCGGCCGCGGCAGCGCCGGCCAGAGCAACGGCTGCGTCCTCGTCATCCGGAGCCGTGCCGCCGGCGGGTTCCAGAACGCCGTCGAGCAATGCTTTGAAGCCGTCCTCGTCCAACACCCGGATACCAAGCTGCTCGGCCTTGTCCAGCTTGGAGCCTGCGTTCTCCCCGGCCACGACGTAACTGGTGTTCTTGGAAACCGAGCCGGCTGCCTTGCCGCCCCTGATGATGATGGCTTCCTTGGCTTCGTCCCGGCTCAGCGTGGGCAGGGAGCCCGTCACCACGATGGTGAGTCCTTCCAGGTTCCGCTGGATGCCGGCGTCGCGATCGTCAACCATGCGCACCCCGGCCGCGGCCCAGCTGTCCACGATTTCCTGGTGCCAGTCAACGGCAAACCATTCCTTGAGTGCTGCTGCAATGGTCGGCCCTACCCCGTCGACGTTGGCCAGCTCCTCCTCGGAGGCAGCCCGGATGGCTTCCATGCTCCCCAGTGCCGTGGCCAGGGCCCGGGACGCTGTGGGGCCGACGTGCCGGATGGACAGGGCAACCAGGACGCGCCAGAGGGGTTGGGTCTTGGCTTTCTCCAGTTCCTTGAAGAGTTTGTCCGTGGTGGCTGTAGGTTTCGAAGGGGTCTTGGCAGTGGCCTTGGAATAGAAATACGGCACCAGTTCGTACGTTCCCGTGCCCACGCCTTTGGAGCGCTTCTCACGGCGGATGCGGACCTCGGCGAGATCCTCCGGAGCGAGGTTGAACAGGGCCGCCTCACTGCGCAGGGGCGGAGTTTCCGGTTCCGCCGGCTGGGTGAGCGCGATGGCTGCTTCCCACCCCAGTGCCTCAATGTCGAAAGCGCCCCTGCTCGCCACGTGGAAGACACGCTCGCGCAGCTGGGACGGGCACGACTTCGCGTTGGGGCAGCGGATATCGACGTCGCCTTCCTTCGCAGGAGCCAGGGGCGTGTGGCAGGACGGGCATTCCGTGGGCATCACGAACTCACGCACGGGGGGATCCTGCTGATCGCGGAGCGCCAATACCGGCCCGACGATCTCAGGAATGACATCGCCGGCCTTCCGGAGAATCACGATGTCGCCGATCATGACGCCCTTGGCCTTGACCACGTCCTGGTTGTGCAGGGTGGCCATCTCCACGGTGGATCCGGCCACCTTGACCGGTTCCATCACCCCGTAGGGAGTGACGCGGCCGGTGCGGCCGACGTTGACCTGGATGTCCAGAAGCTTGGTGTGGACTTCCTCCGGCGGGTATTTGTAGGCAACGGCCCAGCGAGGCACCCGCGAGGTGTAACCGAGGGCACGCTGCGTGGCGAAGTCGTCGATTTTGACCACGATGCCGTCGATCTCGTGCAGGAGGTCGTGCCGGTGTTCGCCGAAGTGCTTGATGAAGTCGAGGACCTCCTCAAAGGAGTCCAGCACCTTCAAATAGGGGCTGACGGGCAGGCCCCATTCCTCCAGCAGCTTGTACGTTTCAGACTGGCTCGTGGAGTCAAGGCCTTCGCGGGCTCCGATGCCATGGACGAACATCCGCAACGGACGTTTGGCCGTTTCCGCGGGGTCCTTCTGGCGCAGGGAGCCTGCGGCGGCGTTGCGGGGGTTGGCCAACGGCGCTTTGCCGGCCTCGATCAGCGCTTCGTTGAATTCAGCGAATGCCTTGGACGGAATGAAGACTTCGCCCCGGATTTCCACCTCGGACGGATATCCGCTGCCGCTGAGCTGGCGCGGGATCTCCTTGATGGTGAGCACGTTGTGGGTGATGTCCTCGCCCGTGGTGCCGTCTCCGCGCGTGGCGGCACGCACGAGTTTGCCATCGCGGTAGAGCAGGTTCACTGCAAGGCCGTCGATCTTCAGCTCCGTCAGCCATGCAATCCGGGAAGCCGCCGTCCCCAGCTTTTCGACCGAAGCCTCGGCCTTGCGGACCCACGCTTCCAACTCGTCCAGCGAGAAGACATCCTCGAGGCTGTACATCCTCTGAAGGTGCTCGACGGCGGCAAAAGCAGCCGACACCTCGCCGCCCACCTCCTGCGTGGGCGAATCGTTGGACACGAGCTCGGGATGCAGCGCCTCTAGCTCCTCGAGGCGGCGGTACAGGGAGTCGAACTCGGCATCCGAAACCGTCGGCGCATCTTCCTGGTAGTACGCGTAGCGGTACTTGCGGACGAGGTCTGCGAGGTTTTCGTACTCTTCCCGTACGGCTTCCGTTGGAACTGCGGTTTCACTCTCTGCTGTGCTCACGTACCTATCTTGCCGCAAAGGCGCGACAAAATAGGGCCGCTGGGCGACAAGCAGGAATCACAAGCAGGAATCAGTGCGTGAAGCGGTGGCGGCTCCACAACGCGAAGGCAATGCCGCCGGCCGCCACCAAAAGCACGCCGCCCATGATCGCAACTACGGCGAACATGTCCGAACCCGGCCCTTTGGCATTGCTCACCGAGGCAGCCTGGGTGGCCTTGAGCCCGTCCTGGATGGGGGTATTCCAATTGGACGACGCCGACGGCGAGGCGCTCGCCGTCGGGCTGTCCGACGGGGTCGCCGAGCTGGAGACCGCAGGAGCCTCCGACGGCGCCATGCTGGGTTCCGGTTCCACAGGCACCTGCGTCACGGGTGCGGGCGCGGCGGGCGCCACCGGGGCTGGTTGAACCGGCGCGGGTGCCGGCAGCACGACGGGTGGCTTGGACGGCGCGGGATCCACCACCTTCGGCTGGGTCGGCTCAGGTGGTACAGGTGCCGGGTCCGGGGCGGGCGAGGTGGGCGAAACTTGTCCCTGCCCGGGAGCCACGATGGTCTCCGCGTGGGCCGAAAGCAAGGGGAAGGCGCACATCGCCACAGCCATGGCAATGCCCGCGAGGGCAACGGAGAACGGACGTCGCACAGCGGCACGGGTCGCGCCGCCAGAACGCGCGGAGGAGCGTTGGGTCATGTTTACCTCTGCAGGACGGCACGGGCCGCCCGGAGTTGGGGTGGTATTGACCGGAATCTTCCTACATAGTCCGGGCGTGTCGCAAATCCCGTTCCCCAAAATCGCCGTCGGCAGGAGCGGGCGCCGGTCCCCGCGTCGTCGTTCTACTCGATCCTGGCATCCACCACAATCGCGGTGACATTGTCCCGTCCGCCACTCACCAACGCCTCCTGGATGAGGGCATCCACCGCGCTTTGGGGCTTTTCCACCGTGCTCAGGATCCGGAGCATATGCTCGTCGCTCAGCTCCCCGGTGAGTCCGTCCGAGCAGATCAGCACCCGGTCCCCATCATGGATGGGCAGCAACCAGAAGTCCGCTTCGGTTTCGCCGCCGGTGCCGAGTGCCCGGGTCACTACATGGCGGCGCGGATGCACCGAGGCTTCTTCACGCGTGATGCTACCCGCCTCCACGAGTTCCTGGACTTCCGAATGGTCCACGCTGATCTGCCTGAAATCGCCCCCGCTCAAGCGATACGTCCGCGAATCGCCGATGTTCATGACCAGCCAATACGGGACACCCATGTGCTCGGCGACAACGACGCCGGTGAGCGTAGTTCCGGCGCGGCCACCCGTGGCATTCCGGATCTGAGAGTCGGCGGCAAGGATGCACTCTTGCATGGCAACAGCGGTCGCCGAACGGACTCCCGACGCCAATTGCGGCATGCTGCCGAGGGTACGTACGCACAACGCGCTGGCAATCTCGCCTGCCTCATGCCCACCCATTCCGTCAGCCACTGCGAACACCGGATCCATTGCAATGAGCGAATCTTCGTTCAGTTCCCGGCTGAGTCCACGGTCCGTCCCGTAGCCATAGCTCAAGGTGAATCCCGGCTCAGGGGCGGTCGCTGCGGACTGTGAATTCATCAGTCGAGAACCAGTCCCTTGCCAAGGCCGCGGGCAAGCCGGACAGGGAGGATTTCCCCGAAGCCACGAACGTTCTCGGCAGTCTGCGGAAGCAAGACGAAGCGTTCGTCCTGGCCCAGCGCTGCTGCCGTCATCTCGTCCACCAGGACCGTGCCGGGTTCGGCCAAAGCCGTAAGGCGGGCCGCCAGGTTGACCGTGGGGCCGTAGATATCGCCGAGACGGGAAAGGATGCGTCCCCAGACCATGGCCACACGGGCTTCCGGCAGGATTTCGTCTTCAGTGAAAGCCTGGGCGAGCGCCAAGGAGATCTCGGCACCCGCGGCCGGTGTCTCTGCAATGTAGAGGACTTCGTCGCCGACGGTCTTGACCAGGCGTCCTCCGCCGATGGAGATGATCTCCGCGCATTTGTTCTCGAAGCGCTGGACCAACTGGGCCAGGGTTTTCTCGTTCATGCGGCGAGACAGGCTCGTGTAGGAGACGAGGTCGGCAAAGCCCACGGCGCGCGCCAAGGGCAAGGGGGCATCGTCTTCGTCCCCTTCGCGGCCGGCCTCGCTGGCCTGCAAACCGGCTTCGGCACGGACGGCCAGGCGCTGCACACCGGCATTCATCTGGCGGCGCCACGAGTACAGCAGGATCTCTTCCATGGCATCCACGAGGTTGGGCAGTTCGTTGACCAACTGTTTGCGGGCAACGGCATCGGGAATGCCCTGCTGCACCACCATGTCTTCGATCAGGGCCTCGACTTGCCACACCACCATGCGGTCGGTCATCTGGCCGATGGCTCGCGTCACGGAGATGGCGGCTTCCTCGGTGAGCTTTCCGGCGCGGACAAGGTCAAGGATGGTGGAAAGCGCCGCGAGGTCGCGCTCAGTGAACGCAACGTCCTGGTCACCGAAATTGGGGAAACCCAGTGCCCGCCACAGTTTGCGGGCTGACAAGAGCGAGACGCCTGCGCCGGCCGCCACTTCACGTCGCCGGAGTTTGCGTTCCCCGCCCAAGAGCCTGCTTTCGAGTGCCTTGATGGCAAGCCGTTCTGCTGACAGGGCGCCGGTGGGCGGAGACACGACGGGGAGGACTCCCGTTGGCGCGTAGTCCACGGAAGGCTCGGGCACGGCGTCGGGCTCGTGGTCCACGTACTCAGGCTCCTGCTCGTCAACGCTCATCTCTTCCACCTTCTCTCATATCCCAGGGCAACGCGGCATCCGGGTAGTCAACTGGTCCAGCAAAACTGTCAAAATCGCCGGTCTCCGGCACAGCGCCGGGTCCGAACCTGACCCCCGTCGGAAGCTCGGCCATGGCTTCCAGGATGAAACTTCGAAACTTGCCCACCTCGGGAACGTCCGCAAGCACCGCGTCGCCGGGGTGCCCGGTATCCAAGGATATATTCCCGGAGCGCAATATCCGTTGGAGCAGCGATTGTTTGATCCCCACGCCGCGCACCGCGGCCAGCGGCACCTGCCAGTCGCCTCGGCGAAGCATTCCGAAGCGGGCAACTATCCGACCGCTTGTCAGGATGTACCGTATGCCGCGCCAGCGGATGAATCGCGGGAGGCTGTAGCCGAGCAGAACGATCGCTACGATGGCCAGGCACGCGGTCACCAACCATTGGGTCCAGTCGCTCGTGATGACTGGAAGCAGCTTGCCCGGCCCGCCCTTGACTATCCATGCACAGGCGAAGGCCGCCGCAGCGGGGACCAGTATGAATGCCAGGACGGGACCAAAGAGCATCCTGGGCTGCTGCCGCGTGATCACGATGACTTGCTCCCCACGCAGGAGCTCTTTACGCATAACCGCTTTCGGTAGCCCTCAGGTGGACGACGTCGCCGGCGGTCACGACGTGCTCGCGGCCGCCATGGTCCACCACCAAAAGGGAACCATACTCATCCAACCTGGACGCATGCCCCACCAATTCGTGGTCGCCCGGCAAATGCGCCTTCACTTCTCGTCCCAAGGTGACCATGACAGCTTCAACCCGCTTGTGCAGGGACGAGCCGCCGGCCAATCCCGCGGTGGGGTCGCCGTCGGCATTGCAGAAGCTGCGGTAGAGCGCCGCGAAACGTGACAGGTAGTTCTGCAGAAGGACCGTGCGGTCCGTGGTCGTGGCACCCTCAAGGAGGAGGGACGTGGCCGTCGGGACCGGCAATTCATCCTCGTTGAGCGTCACGTTGAGGCCGGTACCGAGGATCACGGCCGGAACGGATCCGTCCCCCATCGGCCCCATCTGGGCCAGGATGCCGGCAATCTTCTTGCCCCGGACTAGGACATCGTTGGGCCACTTGATCTCGGCAGGCAGGCCGGCGGTCTCCAGGAGGGTCTCGTGCAAGGCCAGCGCGCCCAGAAGGGACAGCCAGGAGTAGCTCTGGGTCGGTACCGGCAGCCCTTGGGAATTGACGGGTCGCAGGACGATCGAAACGGAAATCGCGGAACGTTCGGGAGATTCCCAGTGACGGTCGAGCCGTCCCCGCGCCGCCGTCTGGTGCTCGGCAGTGAGGACGGCGAGGTCGGCCCATTCCTTAGGCTCTGTGGTGACGGCGCGCAGCAAATCAGCGTTCGTGGAGCCTGTCGTCTCCACGATCTGCAATTGCGAAATACCGGCAGCCGCGAGGAAGTCGGGGTGAAGCAGGGCATCACGGTCCAGGCCCAAGCGCGGGGCACGTGGTTCGCTGCTGGCAGGCTGTTCGACATCCATAGACAGAATCCTATCCAGCCTGGCTGGTCCCGGAAGAAGTTGTCCGCTTAGAGGAAGATATCCGGCACCAGCTTCTCCTCCGGTGCTCCCAGACTGTAGGGACTGAAGTCTGAAACACCCGCTGCCCTCAGCACCTGTTCGTCCGTGTAGAAATTGCCCGTATTGCTTGCTGAACCGCCTGAGTCTGCAGACAGGTGCGCCCCGGTCAGCACAGCGTGGGCTGCATCCGCCATGATTTCCGGGCCCCTGGCGGCTTGGACGATCTGTTCCCCGCCGGGCATATTTCGAATGGCGGCGGTGTCGATCAGTGTGCAGGGCCAGAGCGAGTTGACCGACACGCCATCGTTCCTGAGTTCTTCGGCCAGGCCCAGTGTGGTGAGGCTCATGCCGTACTTGGCCATTGTGTACGCCAGATGCATCCCAGCCCACTTCGGGTCCAGGTTCAGCGGCGGCGAGAGAGTCAGGATATGGGCGTTGCTCGATTTCCGTAGGGCAGGCAGCGCGAGCTTGGACAGCAGGAAGGTGCCGCGGACGTTGATGTCCTGCATAAGGTCATAGCGTTTCATGTCAATCGCGTCAGTGCGGGAGAGGTCTATCGCCGAGGCGTTGTTGACCACGACGTCGATTCCGCCAAAGCGTTCGACGGCGGCGGCAACTGCCGCGGCAACGTCGCCGTCGCTGCGGACGTCCCCAACGAGCGGCAGCGCCTGGCCGCCGGCTGCTTCCAATTGTTCGGCGGCCGTGAAGACCGTTCCTTGCAGCTTGGGGTGGGGTTCTCCGGTCTTGGCCATGACGACGATATTGGCGCCGTCACGGGCCGCGCGGGTGGCGATTGCCAGGCCGATGCCGCGGCTGCCGCCGGACATCAGGATGGTGCGGCCCTTCAGTGATCCACGTGCCTGGTAGCGAAGGGCAGGGCTTGCAGAAGCATCGTTGCTTGAGGTCATGAGGACACTGTAGCCCAACTATGTTACTGGCGAGTAACATTGCTCGATGCTCGACTTGAAGTCGGAAAATTGTAGGGTTTCTACAGCGGTCTGTGGCTTTTGCGTCATTAGACTAGCCAACAGGGCCCGCACTTTGTACGGATGCTACTTAAGAGCGCATGCCTAACGAAGCAGTGCCAGCGTAAATCAGCTACAGAGCCGGAGACATTTGATGAGCCACGATCTGACAACGACAGCGGGAAAGATTGCCGACTTCCGCGACCGCCAGGCCCGTGCAGAACAACCTTCCGGCCCCGAAGCCATCGAAAAGCAACATGCACGCGGCAAGAACACCGCCCGCGAACGCATCGACATGCTCCTCGACGAAGACTCCTTCGTCGAGTTCGACGCTTTGGCCGTCCACCGCTCCACAGCGTTCGGCATGGAGAAGAAGAAGCCCCTCGGCGACGGCGTCGTCTCGGGCTACGGCACCGTCGACGGCCGCCTTGTGGCCATCTACAGCCAGGAATTCAGCGTCTACGGCGGCTCCCTGAGCCAGGTCAACGGCGAGAAGATCGTCAAGGTCCAGGAATTCGCGCTCCGCAACGGCTGCCCGATGGTGGGCATCAACGACGGCGGCGGCGCGCGTATCCAGGAAGGCGTCGCCTCGCTGGCGATGTTCGCTGACATCTTCCGCAACAACGTCCACTCTTCCGGCGTCGTCCCCCAGATTTCCCTCATCATGGGCCCGTGCGCCGGCGGCGCCGCCTACTCCCCCGCCCTCACCGACTACATCGTGATGGTGGACAAGACCTCCCACATGTTCATCACCGGTCCGGACGTCATCAAGACCGTCACCGGCGAAGACGTGGACATGGAAACCCTCGGCGGCGCTCGCCAGCACAACGCCACCACCGGTACGGCAACGTACCTCGCCAGCGACGAAGCCGACGCGATCGAGTTCGTCCGCGAACTCCTGGACTTCCTGCCGTCCAACAACCTTTCCGAGGCACCCGTCCTGGAGCACGAGCAGGAACTGGAGCTCGACGACGACGACCTCGCCTTGGACACGCTCATCCCGGACTCGGCCAACCAGCCCTACGACATGCGCAAGGTCATCGAGCAGATCGTGGATGACGCCCATTTCCTCGAAATGCAGTCGCTCTACGCCCCCAACGTGATCATCGGCTACGGCCGGATTGAAGGCCACACTGTCGGTATCGTGGCCAACCAGCCCATGCAGTTCGCGGGCACGCTTGACATCTCCGCTTCGGAAAAGGCCGCCCGCTTCGTCCGCCACTGCGACGCCTTCAACGTTCCAATCATCACCTTGGTGGACGTCCCCGGCTTCCTGCCCGGCAAGGACCAGGAATTCCAGGGCATCATCCGCCGCGGAGCCAAGCTGCTTTACGCCTACGCCGAAGCCACCGTGCCCAAGCTGACCGTGATCACACGCAAGGCCTACGGCGGAGCGTACATCGTGATGGGTTCCAAGAAGCTTGGAGCCGATCTCAACCTGGCGTGGCCTACGGCTCAGATCGGCGTCATGGGCGCCCAAGGTGCCGTCAACATCCTGTACCGCCGCGATCTTGCCGCGGTCGCCGAGGCTGGTGGCGACGTCGAAGCCAAGCGTGCCGAGATCATCCGCCAGTACGAGGAAGAACTCCTCAACCCCTACCAGGCAGCCGAGCTCGGCTACGTCGACGCCGTCATCGCGCCGTCGGAGACCCGCCTCCAGATCATCAAGGGCCTTCGCGCCCTCCGCGACAAGCGGGCCAGCCTGCCCACCAAGAAGCACGGAAACATCCCCCTGTGAGCGCCGAACAGAACCTCCCCGACTCCGGACCGGATTCCACGGACGCGGCACCGGCCGAGCCGTTGCTTTCTGTGGTCAAGGGAGACCCGACGCCGGAAGAACTCGCGGCGCTTGCCGCCGTCGTCGCCTCCCTTGGATCGCCCGAGGAAGCCGAAGCTCCAAAACCGAGCACGCGGCACTGGCTGCGACGCCAGCAGCTGCGCCTGGAACCCACGCCGGGTCCGGGCGCCTGGAAGCGCAGCCGGGGCTGAGTCCCGCGGTAACCCAACTGAGTCGCATTTAATGTCGCTTTGAAGGCCCAGAACGACATTAAATGCGAGCTAGTTGGGTTGTCATCCGATACATCTGCAACAACCCTTTCATAAGGGGCCCGGGCACGGTTAGGCTCTTGGGGTGACTACTCCAAATACAGCTCCGGCACGCCTCCAGACTGCCATCGATGCGGTCGCCGACGCCTACACGGACACCCTCCTTGCCCTCAATCCGAGCCTCGCCACCACCCTCGGCCTGCCCGGACACGAAACCGAATACCAGGATTTCTCGCCTGCGGGCGCGGCGGCATTCGCCAAGGCAGCACGCCACACCCTCGACGAGCTAGCCGCCCTCGAACCCACGGACGCCTCCGACGTCGTCACCCTCGACGCGATGCGGGAACGGCTCGGCCTGGCCCTCGAGATCCACGAATCCGGCTGGGACGCCGCGGACCTGAACAATATCGAGTCTCCGGCCCAAACCATCCGCGCGATCTTCGACCTCATGCCTACCGACACGGCCGAACACTGGGAGCACATCGCCGGCCGCGCAGCCAACGTTGCGGAAGCGATCGACGGGTACATCGTTTCCCTTCGTTCGGCCAAGGAAGCGGGGAAAGTCTCCGCGGTCCGCCAAGTCAAGATCGTCGTCGAACAGACCAGCAAATACGCGGCCGAAGACGGCTTCTTCGCCAAGCTCGCCGCCGAAGCCTCCATCGACGGCCAGCCGCTGCCGGCGGAACTGCAGGAAAAGCTCGACGCCGGTGCCGCCGTCGCGCGCTCCGCTTACTTGCGCCTAGCCGCCTTCCTCGATGCGGAGCTTCTGCCCTTTGCGCCGGAAAAGGACGCCGTGGGCCGCGAACGCTACGCCCTGGCCTCGCGTTTGTTCCTCGGAGCAACCGTGGACCTGGAGGAAACGTACGCCTGGGGCGTGCAGGAACTCGACAGGCTCATTGCCGAACAGGAACGGGTGGCCGAGCAAATCAAGCCCGGCGCGTCCATCGAGGAAGCCAAAGCCATCCTCGACAACGATCCCGCACGGCAAATCAAGGGCACTGATGCCCTCAAGGCCTGGATGCAGGAACTCTCAGACCGCGCAGTATCCGAACTGGCCGACGTCCACTTCGACATCCCGGACATCATGAAGACCCTCGAATGCCGTATCGCGCCCACGGACGAAGGCGGCATCTACTACACGGGCCCGTCGGACGACTTCTCCCGGCCCGGCCGCATGTGGTGGTCCGTCCCTGCCGGCGAAGACACCTTCACCACTTGGGCCGAAACCACCACGGTCTTCCACGAGGGCGTCCCTGGCCACCACCTCCAGGTGGCCACCGCCGTCTACCGCCGCGAGCTCCTCAACAACTGGCGACGGAACGTCTGCTGGGTCTCCGGGCACGGCGAAGGCTGGGCCCTCTACGCCGAAAAGCTCATGCTGGAGCTCGGCTACCTCAAGGACCCGGGCGACCACATGGGCATGCTGGACATGCAGCGCATGCGTGCCGCCCGCGTCGTATTCGATATAGGCGTCCACCTTGAGCTGCAGGTGCCTGAACGTTGGGGCAGCGGCACGTGGACCTCGGAAAAGGGCTTCGAATTCCTCAAGGCCAACCTTCCCATCAGCGCAGGCCAGCTCCAGTTCGAATTCACCCGGTACCTCGGATGGCCGGGGCAGGCTCCGTCGTACAAGGTGGGGCAACGGCTATGGGAAGAAATCCGGGCTGAACTCGAACGCCGCGACGGATTCGACCTGAAGTCCTTCCACACGGATGCCCTGAACATCGGTTCGGTTGGTTTGGATACGCTCAAACGCGCTTTGCTGGGTTAGTCCGGCGTGTCGGTCGCCCTTGGCGACACGCATCCTCGGCGTGCTGCTCCCCACCGGCCCCCTAGCCTCACAAGTTCGGCCAGGGAACCCTGCCGGTGTGGGCCCACTTCGTCGCTTTGACGCACGCTGCCGGATGCCTGTCGTCAAGGGCACGGTGCGGAAGGTGCCCATCACCTAGCCAAAACGCTGTTACATTCCCCACATTCCGTCCGGGAATAACTTCATAAATGGGTGGATTGGCGGTGAATTCATGGGCCTTTTTTGTAGTGAGTCGAATGTGAGGCCGTAACATTTCTCAACCTCGGGTCGCAGTGGTATTTGTCCGGGCTTAGTTTGTTCCGGTGAGCAATTCATCCAACACTTTGACTTCCGCCGGAAAGACGTCTTCCCGGCTTCCCAAGTGGGCAACGTCCTTCGGCGTCCAGATCATCGCGGCCTTGGTGATCGGCCTGGCCCTCGGCCTCCTGGCCAAAGCGACGGGTAGCACAACGAAGGCTCCCAACGGGCTCGGCGCCACGCTGCAGACCATCGGCTCGAGCTACGTGTCGCTGCTGCAGACCGCCGTCGTGCCCTTGATCTTCACCGCAGTGGTGAGCTCCATCGCGAACCTCCGCCAAGTGTCCAATGCGGCGAAACTGGCGTGGAACACCTTGCTCTGGTTCGCCATCACCTCGCTCATCGCCGTGACGATCGGCATCGGACTTGGAGTGCTCTTGCAGCCGGGCTCCGGCACCGGCATCACCAAGAAGGCCGAGTACGCCGGAAAGACCGGCGACTGGTGGGCGTTCCTCACCGGCCTCTTCCCCAAGAACTTCCTGGGCCTGGGCGCGAGCACCACTGTCACGGACGGAGTCGCCAGCACGTCGATCAGTTTCAATGTGCTGCAGATCCTGGTGATCGCCATCGCCGTCGGCGTCGCAGCCCTCAAGGTGGGCAAGCAGGCCGAACCGTTCCTGAACCTCAACGCTTCCGCCCTGGCCGTCATCCAGAAGGTCCTTTGGTGGATCATCCGCGTCGCCCCGCTCGGCACCATCGGGCTGATCGGCAATGCAGTGGCCGTCTACGGTTGGGACACCATCGGTTCGCTCGGCAAGTTCACGGTGGCCATCTACGCAGGCCTCGCCCTGGTGCTGTTCGTCGTGTACCCCATCCTGGTCAAGACCCATGGATTGTCCGTCAAGCAATACTTCTCGGGCGTGTGGCCCGCCGTGCAGCTCGCGTTCGTCTCGCGCTCCTCGATCGGCACGCTGCCGCTCACGCAGCGCGTCACCGAGCGCAACCTCGGGGTTCCCCAGGGTTACGCATCCTTCGCCGTGCCGCTCGGCGCCACCACCAAGATGGACGGTTGCGCCGCCATCTACCCGGCCGTGGCTGCGATCTTCGTTGCCCAGTTCTTCGGCATCAACCTGGACTTCAGCCAGTACCTGCTCATCGTGGTGGTTTCGGTCCTTGGTTCGGCGGCAACGGCAGGCACCACGGGCGCCGTCGTCATGCTTACGCTGACCCTGTCCACGCTGGGACTGCCGCTCGCCGGCGTCGGGCTCCTCCTGGCGATCGACCCGGTCCTGGACATGGGCCGCACCGCCGTCAACGTGGCGGGACAGGCGCTGGTTCCGGCCATCGTCGCCAAGCGGCAGGGAATCCTGGACGAATCGCTCTACAACGCTCCCCGCAAGGGAACGGCGTTCGCGGCCGAGACTGCGTCTGCGGAGGCATCCGAGGAAACTCGGGAGCTCGCTGACGCCACGGCCTAGCGGTCACCCAGCGTCGCGCGGACAAATCCCCGGGGGAATGCCCTGGGGATTTGTCCTTTTAACAGTGGTGAATTCTGGATAGGCTCTGTCCATGCTGATAGTCACCTCAAACAAGATTCCGGGCCACAGGATCGACGCCGTCTTCGGGGAAGTCATGGGCCTCACCGTCCGATCGCGGGATATCGGCGCCCAAGTGATGGCCGGCTTCCGCTCCCTCGGCGGCGGCGAGCTGCCCGAAATGACCAAGGCGCTCTATGAAAGCCGCCAGGAAGTCATGGCGCGCATGGTCAACGAGGCACAACAGCGCGGCGCCAACGCAATCGTCGCCATGCGCTTCGACACATCCGAGATGGGCGGGAACTGGACCGAAGTGTGCGCCTACGGCACCGCGGTGTTCGCCATCCCCCTGGCCGAAGGCGAGCCAGGCGCGACAGGCCAGTCGATCTACCTGACGAGCGCCGCAGCCCGGCAATCCACGCAGCCCACGACGCCGGCGGCGCCCCAGGGACAAACGGCACCGCCGGCGCCCGGACAGTTCCCCGCTTCCCCGTCTCCCCAAGAGCCTTTCCACCAGTAAGGCGGACGACGACGGCCGGCGACGCACAAGCGTCGCCGGCCGTTCCTTTTGGCTGGCCTGGGGAGCTGGAGATTTAACTTGCCCTGAGTGCAAAGTTGCACTTAGTGTAAATACGTGAGCACTACCGACACCACGGCCCTCCCCTCGCGCCGCGAACAAAACAAACTGGCCACCCGCCAAGCGATCGCGGACGCAGCCCTCGCCATGCTGCGCAGCAGGGGCGTCGGCAATTTCACTGTGGAAGACATCGCGGAAGAGGCCGGCGTATCCCGGCGTACCTTCTTCAACTACTTCCCCAGCCTCGAAGCCGCCTTGGCCTCCGTGACCGAAGGCTTCCTGGACCATGCCCTTGAACAATTCCGATTGCGCCCCTCGGACGAACCCATCCTCGATTCCGCCCGGGCCGCCCTCATGGCGCTGGCTGACCCGATGACGGTCTCCCCCATGGCCGAGCTCTTCAGTCTCACCCACGACAACCGCGCCCTGGTGCGTTCCGAACTCGAAGCCTGGGACCACTGCACCACGCAGATCATCGACGCTGCCCGTCGTCGCCTCGGCCCGGATGTCAACGAGCTCTATCTGCGGGCCTTGGCCGGGTCCATCATTTCGTGCGGCAAGGCAGCCATGAGCGTCTGGTTCGAACAACACGGCCCGGATCTTTCCGCAGAATCCCTCGCGAGCTTGCGGCAGCACTTGATCGACGCAATTGGCCTGCTCGGTTCGGGCTTCACGGCACCCGCCCCTCAAACCCCGTCGGCGCACAGCCCTCAGCCCGCGGCTGACCCTCAATACTCGGCATAACCACACACCGACAGATCGGTTCCGACATGGCACTCCTGCTCTACCGTCTTGGCAAGTTCTCCTATCGTCACCGCTGGCTGGTGATCTCCCTCTGGCTGGCCGTGCTCATGGCCGTCGGCGGCTCCGCGGCCGCCTTCCATGGCACCATGTCCAACAACTTCCAGATCCCCGGCACTGAGACCCAGCAGATGCTGGACAAGCTCAAGAAGGACCTTCCTGCCTCCTCGGGCGGTTCCGCAGGGATCGTCTTCGAAGCCGGCGACGCCGGGTTCAACCAAGCGGGCAAGGACGCCATTGCGTCGGCCCTCGCCCGGCTGGAAAAGCTGCCTGATGTGCAGTCAACGGTCAACCCCTTCACAACCCAAGCCACCTTGGACAAAGCACCGTCCGACCTTGCTGCCGGGGAACAGAAAGCAGCTGCCGGGCAGGCTGAGTTGGACAAGGCCCGGGCCACGCTCGATGCAGGGGATGCCCGGCTCAAGGCTGCGGAACAGCAAATGGCCGCTGCCGGGATGCCGGCTGCGCAGATCCAAGCGCAACTTGCCCCGCAGGAGGCCGAACTCCTGGCCGGGCGCCAAAAGCTCGATGCTGGCCAGAAGCAAGCCACGGACGGCGCTGCAGCCCTTGCGTTGGCAAAACGCCAGCTGACGGCTTCCCAAGGCATGCGTTTCGTCTCCGAAGACGGTAAGGCGGCAATCGCCCAGGTCCAGTTCAAGACCTCCATCAACGGCCTGACCCCTGCCGTCCGGCAGCAAGTTCAGGACATCGTCCACGGAGTCTCGTCAGCTGGCGTCACAGCCCTGGCCAGCAAGGAAATCACCGAGGACGTCTCGCAGTTGTTCGGTGTCTCGGAAATTATCGGCATTGCGGTGGCGGCGATCGCCCTCATCGTGATGCTGGGGACGCTCGTCGCCGCTGGCCTGCCCCTCCTGATGGCGATCATTGGCGTGGCCGTGGGTGTCGGCGGAACGTTTGCCCTCACCGGCGTCATTGATATGAGTTCCATCTCCCCGATGCTCGCGCTCATGCTGGGCCTCGCCGTCGGAATCGACTACTCGCTCTTCATCGTCAACCGGCACCGCGGGCAATTGCTTTCGGGGATGGACGCGGAGGAATCAGTGGCTCTTGCCACTGGAACCTCGGGTAACGCCGTTCTTTTCGCCGGCCTCACTGTTGTCATCGCGCTTGCCGCATTGGTCGTGCCGGGGCTCCCGTTCCTGGCCGTCATGGGCCTGTCGGCCGCCGCGACGGTGGCAGTCGCCGTCGTCGTCTCCCTCACTCTGACTCCGGCAGTCCTCTCGCTGGTGGGCCGCAAACTGATCTCGAAGCGGGCGTGGGCCAAGGCAGAACGCCACAACGCCGAGCCGGACCACGCCTCGGCGGACCGCGCGGCGGACCAGCGGCGGAGCAGCCGTGGTTGGGGTGGGCTCGTGACCCGGCATCCGGTGGTCTCGCTGCTTGCCGGCGTCGTGCTGCTCGGCGTGCTGGCCCTCCCGGCCTCCCAGCTGCGCCTCGCTTTGCCCGACGGCGGTTCGGAGCCTGTCGATTCGCAAGCGTTCAAGGCGTACGACCTCACCCGGACGAGCTTCGGCGAGGGCATGACCGGCCCCATCGTGGTTGTCGGCACCTTCCCGGACGGGCTCAGCGACGACCAGGCCAAGACCAAGCAGTTCGACGTCGCGAACAAGCTGCGCAGCGTCGACAACGTCGTGGCAGCCGTACCGGTAGCCCTCAGCCCGGATCACCGCACGGCCGTTTTCCAGGTCATCCCCAAGGACGGGCCCGCGAGCGCCAGCACCGTCCAGGTGGTCTCGGAACTGCGGGCCAAGGGTTCCGAAATCCAGCAGGCCACAGGCGCCACCATCGGATTGACGGGGCAGACGGCCGGCAATATCGACGTCTCTGCGAAGCTCGGTGCCGCCTTGCCGCCGTACTTGGCGATCGTCGTCGGGCTCTCGCTGGTCCTCCTGCTGCTGGTGTTCCGTTCGATCGTGGTCCCGCTGCTCGCCACCGGCGGCTTCCTGCTCTCGCTCGCGGCAGCTTTCGGCGCCGTCGTGGCCGTATACCAGTGGGGCTGGCTCGGATCCGTGTTCGACGTCGCCAATCCCGGAGCCGTGCTGAGCTTCCTGCCGATCATCCTGATTGGTGTGCTGTTCGGCCTGGCCATGGACTACCAGGTATTCATCACCTCTGGCATGCGTGAATCGTTCATGCATGGAGAGAACGCGAAGCAGGCGGTCCGAAGCGGCTTCAGCCATGCCTCAGCTGTGGTCACGGCCGCCGCCATCATCATGGTCAGCGTGTTTGCCGGCTTCATCTTCAGCCACTTGACCATGGTCCGGCCGCTCGGTTTCGCGATGGCGTTCGGCGTGCTCGTGGATGCGTTCGTGGTGCGGATGACCATTGTTCCGGCCGCGATGTACCTGTTGGGCGAGAAGGCCTGGTGGCTACCGCGGTGGCTGTCCCGCGTCCTACCCGACGTCGACGTCGAAGGCGCCAAGCTGCAGCGCACGACGGCGGCAGACGGGGCCAAGGAGCTGGTCCACTAAGCGTCTGGTTGCCTTTCAGCGGGCGTCGGTTCTGTGTCCGGAACCGACGCCCGCTCACCTATAACGTCCTTCCCCCAAACGCCCGCTCACCTATAACGCCCTTCCCCCAAACGCTCGCTCACCTGAATTCAAGGAACATGTCCACCTTGGGATATATCTGAAGGAGCGTTTCCCGATTTGGCCTCATAAGTGAGCGGGCGTCCGGCCCAACCCCCACACAAGTGAGCGAGCGTCGGGGGGCGGCGCCGCGTACTACGCTTGAGCCGTGACCCGATTGATCCTGGCCTCCCAGTCCCCCGCCCGCACCAAGCTCCTTAGGGAGGCCGGCATCCACCACGAGGTACTCGTCTCGGACGTGGACGAGGACGCTGTGCAAGCCCGGTACGGTGTGACCGATGCGCACGACACCGCTCTCCTCCTGGCCCGCGCCAAGGCCGAGGCCGTCGCTTCCCTGCCCGACGCCGAGGGGGCCCTGGTCATCGGCTGCGATTCCGTGTTCGAGTTCGACGGCGAATCGCACGGTAAGCCGTACACAGTAGACATTGCCAAGGAACGGATGCTGCGCATGAGCGGCTCCAAGGGCGTCCTCCACACCGGGCACTGGCTGGTGGACTGTCGCGAAACCGCGGCGGACGTGAACGACGGCGAGACGGCCTTTGGCACCGGAGCAACAGTCGGTGCCGTGTCCAGCGCGGAGGTCCACTTTGCGGAGATGAGCGAGAAGGACATCGACGCCTACATCGCAACCGGCGAGCCCCTGCACTGCGCCGGTTCCTTCACGATCGACGGCTTGGGCGGGGCCTTCATCCGCAAGGTCGACGGCGACCCGCACGCCGTCGTCGGGCTCTCCATCTCGACCCTCCGCGATCTACTCGGCCAGGCGAATGTTGGAATCACCGAACTCTGGACCCAAAACGGCTCCGAAGCCGGCAGCGAATAGCGGCGGTCCAGGTCGCCAGCGCGGCGGCCAATTTCCGGCCTTTGTAGCAACCCTACAAAGACAGGCCGTCTCACACACGGAATCCCCCATCAATATGGGCGGAACCCTCAAAATCACGCTAGGCTCCCTGAAGGACAGAAGGAGTCAACTTGTCAGCTAATCCGGCGCAGCCCATTTCCAGCCCTCTCACCAAGGTCTTGATCGCCAACCGAGGCGAAATCGCGGTCCGCATCATCCGCGCAGCCCGGGACGAAGGCATCGCTTCCGTGGCCGTCTATGCGGACCCCGACCGCGACGCACTGCACGTCCGGCTGGCAGATGAGGCCTATGCGCTGGGCGGCAACACCGCCGCTGAGTCGTACCTCGTGATGGACAAGTTGATCGACGTCGCCAAGCAGTCGGGCGCGGACGCCATCCACCCCGGTTATGGCTTCCTCGCCGAGAACGCCGAGTTTGCCGCCAAGGTCATCGACGCCGGCATCACCTGGATCGGCCCCTCCCCGGACGCCATCTCTGCGTTGGGTGACAAAGTGCAGGCCCGCCACATCGCCGAGAAGGTCGGCGCTCCCCTGGTTCCCGGCACTGCCGACCCGGTGGAGTCCGCTGACGAGATCCTGGCCTTCGCCAAGGAGTTCGGTCTCCCGATCGCCATCAAGGCTGCCTACGGTGGCGGCGGCCGCGGCATCAAGGTGGCCCGCACCATCGAGGAAATCCCTGAGCTTTTCGAGTCTGCAGTGCGCGAGGCTGTTGCCGCCTTCGGGCGCGGCGAGTGCTTCATCGAGCGCTTCCTGGATTCCCCGCGCCACGTCGAGACCCAGTGCCTCGCCGATGCCTACGGAAACGTTGTTGTCGTCTCTACCCGCGACTGCTCCCTCCAGCGCCGCAACCAGAAGCTGGTGGAAGAAGCCCCGGCACCGTTCCTGAGCCCCGAGCAGAACGAACGACTGTACGAGTCCTCCAAGGCCATCCTGAAAGAGGCCGGCTACCTGGGCGCGGGAACGTGCGAATTCCTGGTTGGTCAGGACGGGATCATCTCCTTCCTTGAGGTCAACACCCGACTGCAGGTGGAGCACTGCGTTTCGGAGGAAGTCACGGGCCTCGACCTGGTCCGCGAGCAGTTCCGCATCGCCCGAGGCGAAAAGCTCGGCTACGGCGATCCCGAGGTCCGCGGCCACTCCTTCGAATTCCGCATCACCGGCGAAGACCCGGGCCGCAACTTCATGCCCGCACCGGGAACCGTCAGCACCCTGAAGAACCCGACGGGTCCGGGCGTCCGCATCGACTCCGGCATCGAGCAGGGCGACGTCATCAGCGGGAACTTCGATTCCATGCTGTCCAAGCTGATCGTCACCGGTGCCAGCCGCGAACAGGCCCTCCAGCGTTCCCGCCGCGCCCTTGAGGAAATGGTGGTTGAAGGCATCCCCACCGTCATTCCTTTCGACCTCGCAGTGGTGACCGATCCGGCGTTCGCTCCGGCCGAAGGCCCGTTCAAGGTGCACACGCGCTGGATCGAGACCGAGTTCGTCAACAACATCCCCGCGTGGACGCCCACCGGAACCGGAACAGAAGCCGCCGACGCCGGTGAGCGGCAGCGCGTCGTCGTCGAGGTTGGCGGCAAGCGCCTGGAAGTTGTCCTTCCCGCGACTCTTGGCTCGGTTTCCTCGGTTGCCAGCGCGGGCGCCAAGGGCGCGAAGGTCAAGAAGCGTTCCCGCTCGGCGGGCGCTACGGCTGCCGTGGCGGGCGGCAACGCCCTCACTTCGCCGATGCAGGGCACCATCGTCAAGGTGGCAGTTGCCGCGGGCGATGTGGTTGCCGAAGGCGATCTGATCGTGGTCCTCGAAGCCATGAAGATGGAACAGCCCCTCACCGCCCACAAGGCCGGCACCATCCACGGCCTGGTGGCCAAGGCAGGCGAAACCGTCTCCGCAGGCGCCGTCATCGCGACGATCGAAGACTGAGCAGCGCTTAAATGGCTCCGGCCCCGCACCATTGGTGCGGGGC
>NZ_JBHVTT010000026.1:0-74929 GCF_042884555.1 Arthrobacter sp. NPDC058127
GTGATACCCACCCTGATCATCTACCTCGTGCTGCAGCGCCAATTCGTGGCCGGTCTCACGCTCGGTTCCAGCAAAGGATAAAACGCATGGCAATGAAGGCCGGTACGAGTTCGGCTGGCTGGACAGGATCCTGGACCTGCTCCACGCCAACGGCATCAGTGTGGATCTTGCGAACGCGAGTGCCTCTCCGCCGCCGTGGTTCAGCCGGAAGTACCCCGATTCGCTCCCGGTGGATGCCGACGGCGTCCGGCAAAGTTAGGGTTCCCGGCAAGCCTTCGCGGCGTGCTCGCCCGACTATCGTCGGGCGGCAGCAGCCCTGACGACGGCGATCGTCGAGCCGCGTTCGGCGCCAGCGCAGGCATGAGCGGCGCGGGCACCGGCGTCGACGGCTCGCCCGCGGTAACCCGCCGGGCGGGATCCGCCGGACGCGGTGGAGCCGGTCCTTGGCTCCGGCCCCCTGAAGACGTGGAGATCGTCCGCCGCAGCAATGGGGCCAAGGACTGGACCTTCGTCATCAACCACAGCGCCCAGGACGTGGAGGTGGCGCTCGACGGCGTCGAGCTTCTCAGCGTTACCGCCACCGGGGGTACGCTGAACGTTACTGCAGGAGGTGTCGCCGTCGTGCGGCTGCACCGTCCCTCTACCCCTGAATCGAGGTCATCATGCTTGCCGACGCACGACGTTCCGCCATCGTTGACGCGGTGACGCGCCAGCGTATTGTCCGAGTCGCCGAACTTGCCGGGTTGTTAGATGTATCTCCGATGACGATTCGGCGCGATATTGAACTGCTGGACGAGGCCGGACTGCTGGTGAAGGTCCATGGCGGAGCCAAAGTGTCCGGTATGTCCAGCACTCACGAGCCCGGTTTCGAGCTTAAATCCACCCAGGCCCTGGCAGAGAAGGAAGCCATTGCTGCCGAGGCCGCCTCGCGCGTCCAAGAAGGCATGGCGATAGGGCTGAGCGCCGGTACCACCACGTGGACGCTGGCCAGGCTACTCACCAGGCGCAAGTCTCTGACCATCGTGACCAACTCGGTTCGGATCGCCGACGTCTTCCACTCAAGCCATGCACGGTCGACCGTAATTCTTACCGGAGGCCAGCGGACACCCTCGGACGCTCTGGTGGGTCCCGTCGCCACGGCCGCGATCAAACAGTTGCACCTGGACATGCTCTTCCTCGGTGTTCACGGGATGGACGAAAACGCGGGTTTCACCACGCCCAACCTGCTCGAGGCCGAGATGGACCGGGCCATGGCGGCTGCTTCGCGTGAAGTAGTGGTACTGGCGGACCGCAGCAAGTGGGGAATCCTGGGAATCAGCACCATTGCGGCCTTGGAGGATGTCGACGAAGTAATCTGCGACGACCGACTCGGTACCGACGCTCAACACGTTCTGAGGGAGCGAGTCGGCCGGGTCACACTGGTTCGCGCCCTGCAGCGAGAAACTGCCTGACTCCGGATCGTGATGCACGAGCATATCTGACAACTCCTCTCCTCGTCCTGCGCATGTGATCCGGAGGACCGGCCTAAGCCATGCGGCATCGGCGATCATCAGCTATGAACGACACTTGGGGTGCCCGAGAGGGGAGCGGGGTGTTCTGTCCTGCAGGAGCCGGAGCTTGCGCACCAAAAAGGAGAGTGCGTCCCGGTCCATGATGACCTGGACGCGCCTCTCGTCTTTCAACTCAGTGTCAGGCGGTCGGGGCTTCTCCGGCATGGACTTCCTGGAGTGCTTCGACCTCTGCGATTTGTCTGAACAACGCGCGTACTGAGACCAGGGCCGCAATGGAGCCTAATCCGACCCAAAGTGCCGGGGCATAGACTGTCAGGCTCGCCGTCGCCCATGTCATCAGGGCAGGGGTGGACCCAGCAAACACGATAGCCGCGAGGTTGTAGCTTACGGCAAGCCCTGTGGAGCGCACCGGCACAGGAAAGGCCTTGGGCAGCACGGAGGGGGCAACCCCGACGAAAGCTGCAACATTCGCGCACAAGAGAGTGTGAACGACCAAGAGCACCGGAAGGGTCGGCTGGGAGTGCAACCACAACATGCACAGAGTCGGCATGACCAGCATCGCAATGGAGCTGCCGATTATCAGGTTCTTCGGCCCGGTGCTGTCCGCCATCCGGCCGGCCGTGATACAGCCCAACACGAGCACGACGTTGCCGATCAATGATGCGAGGAAGGACTCCTGCTAGGTGAACCTGAGCCCCACCGCGGCCGACTGGTAGTAGGTCGGCAGGTAGATGACGAACGCGTATACGCACACGGTCCACATCACTGAGAAAAGAAACGCAGTGATCAGCCATCGCGGATGTTTGGCGAACAGCTGGACTAGCGGATTGCGTCCTCCGGTGCTCTGGGCTCGACGGGATTCAAAGTCGCCGGTTTCCGGTAGTTTGTGTCGAATGTAGAACCCGACCGGCACGATCAAGAGGCCGAGAATGAAGGGAATTCTCCATGCCCACTCGTTCACGGTTGATGCCGGGAACACGCTGGTGATGGTGAACCCGACCACCGCCGAAATCAGATTTGAGATACCCATGGATGCCTGCAGCCACGAGCTGTAAAGTCCTTGGCGGCCCTTTGGTGCGTGTTCGATCATGAACGCAGCCGCGCCGCCGATCTCGCCGCCGGCAGAGAACCCCTGAAAAAGTCGACCGACGAGCAGCAGTAGCGGCGCCGCTATGCCAATGAAGACCATCGGCGGGGCCATAGCAATCACCAGGGTGCCTAAGCCAATGGTTGCGATTGACAGCATGAGTGCGGCTTTACGTCCGACGCGGTCGCCGTACATCCCGATCAGTACGGCGCCGAGCGGGCGCGCGACAAACCCAGCACCGAACACTATGAACGTGTTGATCAGGGCTGTCGTCGGATCGTTTTCGTGAAAGAAGTTATTCGCGATGTAAGTGGCGAAGAATGCGTAGACCGAGAAGTCATACCACTCCATGGCGTTCCCGAAAGAGGCCGCAACAACCGCGCGCCTCCCTACTGACGTATCACTTGAGACAGAAATTGCCATGTTCCGAATCCTTTTGCGTAGTCTTTCTCCATATGCCAACGCCGCTGGCAACGACTCCGGTCCTTCTCACCCTGGTGCCGTGAGGCCGGATGGAAGCCGATTAGCTCCAGTAAGCGGCTCTGAAGCCCCAAAATCGGAGGGCATTCCCACAGATCGAGAATCGTCGCGCGGTGATGTGTCAGGGAAGAAACGGCCCTGTTTCGTCCCCTGGTACGGGGGTTGAATAGCTCGACCGATCGTTGCGCGTTTGGTGGGGACCGGCCGGACTCTCGCAATGCTTGGCTGTACCCATCCGTTCACCCTTCACCCATGTCTGCACGGCGGGCTCCAGACCGAACTGTCTGTTAAAGCGGCAACGGAAGATCGCCAAAGCTGCGAAGCAGCACCCAGGTAACGGATCCGCCCCCTTCGCTGGGCATCATGCTTCCTTCGGAGACAAATCGCGGATTTTTCGCGTCGGTGGTGGGCGCCCACCACCCGTTGGTCGGGCAGTGCTCTCCTGTCCGGGTGGTGGTTGCGCTGGAAATCCTCCTGGGGTGCGCCTTTTCGTAGGCGGTGCGTTTCTTCATGGAAGCGTCTCTCGTCTGTGTTGACAGTCCGGCGGCTCTTAGGATCCGCTAGGGAACGTTGGAGTGGCGTTGGCAGGGCGGGCTTTTTCGTACCAGGAGGTGTATTGCAGGGTCTCGAGGTCCGCGAATCGGCGGCCGGAGATCTGCAGGCCGATCGGCCTCCCGTCTGAGGTGAACCCGCAGTTTACGCTGGACGCTGGCTGCCCCGACATGTTGTACGGCAGCGTGAAGGAAATGTGTGCCATGCCGGCGTCGTCGTGTCCCCAAGGCATGGGCCAGTCGGCGGGGAACGCTGCCACAGACGCGACGGGAGAGAGGACGGCGTCGAACGGCTGAGTGGCGTCCACCGTGGCTCGGCGTAGATCGGCGATCGAATCGAAGTACTCAAGTGCCTTCCGTCCGGACACGTCCGCGCCTCCGTGTACCCAGGTGGCGATGAACGGCAGCACCCGGGTTTTGGCCTCGGGGGTCAGGTCAACGTAGCTGCGCCAGAATCGCACGCGCCAGAAGGCGTCCATGTTCTCGAGGTAGCGCTCGTTCATGAATGGCTTCAGTTCCACCACCTCGGCCCCGGCGTCGGAGAAGAGGTCGGCTGCCCGGGAAACCGCGGCGCGGACTTCCGGATCCACCGGCATCCCTGCACCGGGCTCAAGGTGGAGAGCTATTCGCTTGCCCCGGACGTCGACGTCGAGCTCGTCCCAGGGCAGCTTTTCGGGCGGGAGAGAGGTGTAGTCGCGGACGTCTGGGCGGGAAAGGACCGACATGGCGAGGGCGACGTCCTCGACGGACCGGGCTAGCGGGCCGGCAGCGCGGCCGAGGTATGGATTGTCGATCGGGACTCGTCCGTCGCTGGGTTTGAGGGTGGCCAGGCCAAGCCATGTGGCGGGAAGGCGGACGGACCCGCCGATATCGGTACCGATGTGGATGGAGCCGAATCCGGCTGCGGCGGCGGCGCCGGCGCCTCCGCTTGAACCGCCGACCGTCCAATCCGGGTTCCAGGGGCTCCGGGTCACGCCGTGCAGGCTGGAGACGCCGGAGGACAGCATGCCCCAATCGGGCATGGTGGTGGATCCAACGATGACCCCGCCAGCCTCGAGGATGCGGTCAACCACGGGCGAATTCCTGACCGGCATGACGGGATCGCTGCTGGCCGTTCCCGCCCGTGCGGCAATGCCGACGCGGTAGAGGTTTTCTTTCACCGTGCAGGGCACGCCGTCGATCGGGCCCAACGGTTCACCGCGTCGCCAACGGGCCTCGCTCGCGGCGGCGTCGGCGAGGACCTGCTCCGGATCGAGGTTGCTGAAGGCATTGATGGCGGGGTTGTTCGCCTCGATGTCTTCAAGGACACCGCGCGCAACGTCCACCGGGGAAACAGCCCCTCCGGCGTAGGCGCGGACGAGTTCAGCGCCTGCCAGTTCCTGGCTTGGTGCTGCTGTGGTGGTTGCGTCAATCATGGCCTCTCCTGCGTGTGTCGAATCGTGGGTGTCGCCTCGAGGAGTGAACGCGTGTAGTCACTTCTGGGGTTTTCGTAGATGTCGCGGGTTGAGCCCTGTTCAACGATCTCGCCTCGTTGCATGACGGCTACCTGGTCGCACAGGTACCGGACAACATGCAGATCGTGCGAAACGAAGATCAGTGTCAGCTCGTATTCCTGGACCAAGTCGGCGAGGAGGTTCAGTACCTGGGCCCGGACCGAAACGTCGAGGGCGCTGACAGGCTCGTCCGCGACCAGGATGCGTGGACGGCAAGCCAGAGCCCGTGCGATCGAGATGCGCTGGCGCTGCCCTCCCGAGAACTGGTGCGGATAGCGGTCCACCGCGTCCTTTGGCAGTCCGACGGCGGCAACCATCTCCGCGACCAGGTCCCGCTGCTCCTTCTTGCCCATGCCGACGCCTGACTGCAAGTTCGCCGCATTCAGGAGCGGTTCGGCAATGATGTCGCCTACTGCCATCCGGGGGTTGAGCGACCCCATAGGGTCCTGGAAGACGATCTGCAGGTTCCGGCGCATTTCGGCGAGGTCGGCCTTGCGGGCGCCGTTCAGGCGCCGCCCGACGACGTCGATGTTTCCAGAGGTGGGTACGTCAAGGCCCGACAGGATGCGCAGGAGCGTCGATTTGCCGGAGCCGGACTCTCCCACGATGCCGAACCGCTGCCCTGCCTCGATCTGGAAGGAAACGCCCTTCAGGGCGTCGACGGTCTGCGCGGGGGCAAAGAGCGAAGTGCGGCCGCGCCTGTATTGCTTGGTGATGTTTTCCGCCTTCACCACGACGGTGGGCGTCTCAGGGAATGGCGGCTCGGTCGCCTGTTCCATGGAAGCGGCGGCGGGATCCTCCGTCCGGTCCATCCGTTGGACGGAACGGCCAGGAACGTAGGATCCCGCCGTCGAAACCGTGAACAGTCGGCCGGACTCGTCCGTCGCATCCAGGTCGGAGGCAGCGAGCAGGCCGCGCGTGTACGGATGTTCCGGCCGCGTGAAGACGCGATCGATGGGGCCCTCCTCCACCACGACACCCTTGTTCATGACCAAGACGCGTTCACACGTCTCGCCGACCACGGCGAGGTCGTGGGTGATGAAGAGCAGGCCGGTGTCGCGCTTGGAAACGGTCTCCAGCACGAGGTTCAGCACCTGCTTCTGCACGGTCACGTCCAAGGCGGTGGTGGGCTCGTCGCAGACCAGGAGGGCGGGGTCGTTGGCGAGTGCGATGGCCAGGACCACGCGCTGCCGCTGCCCGCCGGACAGCTGGTGGGGGTAGGCGCGGGCGGTCTCGGCCGGGGTGGGGAGCCCGACATCGGCAAGAAGCTCGATTGCCCGGCGTTCGGCCGAGGGCCGGTTGGGTTGTGTGGCGTGGATGGTCATCGCTTCGGCAATCTGCCGGCCCACGCGCATGAGCGGGTTCAGTGCGGTCATGGGTTCTTGGAACACCATGGCCATGTTGCGGCCGCGGAGTCGGGCCGCTTGGGCTTCCCCGAGGCCGACGAGGTTCCGCTCGTCGCCGTCGATCCTCACAATGCCCCTTGCGGAGAGCGTTTCGGGTAGCAGGCCCATGACCGCGAGAGAGGTCAAGGACTTGCCGGATCCTGATTCTCCGATCAGGCCGACGCGCTCACCCTTGTCGATCCGGAACTGCAGGCTGTCAACAAGTACGTGGTCGGCGCTGGAGATAGTGAGCCCTGAAACTTCGAGGGCGGGCCGTCCTTCGCGCTCCCTCACGGAAGGCAGTGATGTGGCGATGGATGTCATCTGGTCCTCAGCTTCGGGTCGAATCGGTCGCGGAGCCCGTCGCCGAGCAGGTTGAATCCCAGGACGGCGATGGCGATGGCGAGGCCGGGGATCACTGCGAGGTAGTCGTGGCTTCCGAGGAACTGCTGGGAGTCCTGCAGCATGCGTCCCCAGGACGGGGTGGGCGGCTTGGTGCCCAGTCCCAGGAAGGACAGCCCGGCCTCGGCGAGCACGGCCGTGGCGAAGTTCACCGAGCACTGCACCACGATCATGCCGCTGATGTTGGGGAGCACGTGCCGGATGGCGATGGCGAACCCGGAGCGGTTGGCAGCGCGGGCCGCGAACACATAGTCCGTTTTCATGATCTGGAGCGTTCCGGCACGGGCAACCCGGGCGAACGCCGGGGCCGCGCCGATGCCTAGGGCGATCATTGCCGTGTAGGTGTCAGTGCCGAAAACGGCGCCGAAAACAATGGCCAGAAGAAGACCGGGAAAGGCCATGACCACGTCGCTGCCTCCCATGATGAGGGTCCCCAGCCGCTTGGCCCGCATCCCGGCGAGGATGCCGAGGGGAACCCCGATGACGGCGGCGATCGCAACAGCCACTGTCCCCACCAGCAGGGTGATCCGTGCCCCCACCATGATTCCGGAGAGCAGATCACGGCCGTAGCGGTCTGTGCCGAAAGGGTGCTCGGGGCCGGGAAGGAGGAGGCGGTCGCCGGCGACGGATCGGACAGGATCATACGGCGTCCAGACCAGCGATACCAGTGCCGCGACGGCAACTAGGGCGATCAGCGCGCAGCCGATAATTAGCTCCGTGTTGGTGCCGGAGAGAAGCCGACGAATGCCCCCAGTGGAAGCCGGTCCCCTTCTCGCCGGGGCGGCCGGCTCTGTTTTGACCGGCGGAATTGTGGTGGTCATGAAGCCCTCCGGAGTCTCGGGTCAACCACGGTGAAGGCGAGGTCAACAAGGAAGTTGATCAGGACGATGGCGATGACAAGTACGACGACGACTGCCTGGACCGCGAGCAAGTCCCGGTTGCCGACAGAGTCAACCAGGTAGCTTCCCAGGCCGGGAATGCTGAAGACACGTTCAATGACGACCGCGCCGATCAGCAGACCCGCCAGCTGCACGCCCACCACGGTGAGTACCGGGATGCCGGCGTTCCGCAGGCCGTGGCGGACCAGCGCCGCCCCGGCGGTGAGACCCTTGGACCGGGCAGTCCGAAGGAAGTCCTCGCGCATAATCTCCATGACCGCGGACCGCACATACCGGGTGAGGATGGATGCCTGAACGGAACCCAGGGCCACGGCAGGCAGAACGAGGTGGTTGAGGAACTCCGGGCCGTCGCCGGGGGCTGCCCATCCGCCCGAAGGGAACCAGCCAAGGTTGATCGCAAAGAACGCCACTAGAAGAATGCCGACGAGAAAGCTGGGTACTGCCACCCCAATCTGCGAAACCCCGGAAATCAGTACTCCCGAGGCGTCCTTGTGCTTCATGGCGGACAAGGTTCCCAAGGGAATGGCAACAATGAGCGCGATGAGCATGGCGGCCCCCACCAGGATCAGCGTTACCTGGAGGCGGTCCAGGACGGTTGCGGAGATGTTCTCCTGGCTCACGTATGAGGTACCGAAGTCACCCCGCAGCAGGCCGCCCAGCCAGTCGAAGTACTGGGCGACGACGGATGTGTTGGTCCCATGCTCGCTGCGCCAGGCGTCAAGCTGGTCCGGTGTTGCTTCGATCCCGAGGGCGACCGTGGCCGGATCTCCCGGCATGATGCGCAGGAGCAGGAAGACCACCACGGTTGAAACGAGCACGGTGGCGATGAAGTTGCCAATCAGTGTGAAGAGTCGGAAGGCCACGGCCACCCCCTTTCGTAGTTAGTGGATGGGATCAGGACGTCCAGTTCAGGCCCTGCAGGACGAGGGACTCGGTGACGGCGTTTGCCGCGATGCCCTGCAGCTTGGAGTTGGCTACCACGACGTTGGGGAAGAGGAAGAGAGGAACGGAGGCAACGTCCTCCGCGGTCTTCTTCGCAACTTCCCTCATACCTTGGATCCACTGCTCGGTGGTTCCCTTGTCGGCAGCGGCGGCGATCGGAGCGATGGTGGTGTTGTCGTAGCCGATGTAGTACTTCGGGTTGTTGAAGGTGGCCAGAATGTCCCGCGGTTCGACTGCCAGGATGACGGACATCTGGAAATCGTGCTTTGTGAAGACCTTGTCCAGCCACACGGCGGGGAACTCATCGGTGGTGATGGTGGCTTTGATGCCCACCTCGGCCAGCTGGGACACAACCACCTCGGAGACGGCCTTGGCGTAAGGGCGTGTAGGGACGTCGAAGGCGATCGATAGATTCTCCGCCCCGGCGTCCTTAAGCAGCTTCTTGGCCTTTTGGGGGTCGTGCGGGTAGAGGCCGGTCAGATCCTCGTAGTACGGGTCCGTGGGCGGGACCATGGCCCCGATCCGCTTGCCGTTTCCGGCCCATGCCGTATCTATGATGGCCTGTGGATCCAGCGCATAAGCAATCGCCTGGCGTACGCGCACATCATTGAACGGCGCGGCCTTGTTGTTCAAGGAGAGCAGGACCTCACCGTTGGAGGAACCCTGCATCACCTGGAACTTCTTGTCCGCTTTGAATTGGGAGATCAGATCGGGAGCCTGCATGTTGAAGAGCATGTCGACGTCACCGGCCCGCAGTGCGTTGGTGCTCGCGACGGCATCGGCAAAGTAACGGAACCGTACATCCGTGACCTTGGGCTTCTCGCCCCAGTACTTGTCGCGGGCCGTAAGGCTGATGTGGTCGCCCTGAACTCGTTCGGTGATGGTGTAAGGCCCGGTGCCAATCGGCTCAGATGCCAGTTTGGCGACTCCGCTTGGATCAAACATCAGGCCGACGGTACCGGTCATGTCGAAGAGCCATGAGTTGCTCGGGGCCTTCAGGACCACTTTTGCCTCCGTGGGAGAGACGACCTCCACGTGGTCCAACGCGGACATCTTGGACTGGTTGATCTTCCAGCTCGTCGCGATGCGTTCCAGGGAGAACTTCACATCATCTGCGGTGAACGCCTGGCCGTTGGAGAAGGTGACGCCCGGCCGGAGCTTGAAGTCGTAGGTGGTGCGGTCCTCGCTGACGGTCCACGAGGAGGCGAGCCTCGGCTGGACCTTGCCGTCCTGGTCCAGGGTGACGAGGCCTTCATAGACGTTGTTCATGAGGACCTGCGGGATCGCGGAACCAGCAGTGGCTGTGAGGTCGAAGTTAGCTGGTTCGCCCGTGAGTCCAATTTTGACGGACGGTGCGTGTGTTCCTCCACTTGAGGAAGACGAGCCGGAACCTGCGCTACATGCAGCGAGGGCGATCACGGCTGCGGTGGCTGTTGCAGCGGCGGCAATGCGTTTGACGATTGTGGACACTTTCGCGCCTCCAGAGGTGAGGGATGCGGACAGGGGAGAATGAAGAACAAATAGCTTCGTACTGGTCGGCGGAGCGTACTGGTCTGGCCAGTAGATTGAAGACTATGATCGGTAGTACGCGAGTATCAAGAGCGGAAACAAAGATTTAACCTTTGGTTCCACGGCTAACGAAGGAAGGCTCATGACATTCACCCCCGTTCAGAAGGTCAGCGCATACGAGTCGATCGTCGGGCAGGTTGAGGGCGCGGTAGCAAGCGGCGAACTAAAGCCCGGAGACCGTCTGCCCAGTGAGCGCCAGCTCATGGCCGACTTTTCGGTCAGCCGCGCCACCGTGCGGGAAGCCCTTCGTGTCCTTCAGTCGAACGACATCATCGAGTCTCGCCCGGGTGATCCCCGCGGACCCGTGGTCATGCCGTATTCGCCACGCGTACTGGAAAAGGAAATGTCGCGGCTGGCGCATCTGGAAAGCATCTCCAGGGTGGAACTGCTTCAGTTCAGGCTCCTGCTCGAGGGCCATTCCTGCATGCTGGCGGCACTCCACCGAAGCGAAGAGGACCTCGCACTCATCGAACAGGCGGCCAGTGGGCTGGAGGAAATCGCCGACGTCGAGGGCAGCCCGTTTGGCCAGCACGTCGATAGCTTCCATGCCTCCATCCGCCGCGCCTCCGGCAACACGCTCATCGAAGTCTGCGGGAACGTAGTGGGAGGGATCATGGCCGATCTGGTAGACCGGCGTTTGTCCGCGGACCTCGACCGCCGATCCCGGCTCAGGCAGAGCGCACGCGATGCCGCGCTTCTGGTGGATGCGATCCGCAAACAGGATTCCAAGGCGGCCGCGACGATCGCGGTCAACAACATCTACCGCTACTACGCTGACGACCTCGATGCCGCAGAGAAGGAGGCCCTAGCGGCTTTCGTGGATCTTCCGTAAAGCGTGCGGTCGCGGCGCCCCTCGCCCTCCGACGCTCGCTCACATATATCCCCTTTTCCGGCGACGCTCGCTCACATATCGCGTCAAGGCGCCCAAAGTGAGCGAGCCTCTACTACCCCCGCAGCCGGTGCAGCATGAGTGCCACGTGCAGCGAGGTCCGTGATTCCGCGTCCTCCAGATCCACCGCCAGGAGATCCTCCAGCTTGGCCAGACGGGCGTACAGGGTCGGGCGGCTCAGGTATCCGCCGCGTGCCATGGCCGCCTTGTTGCCTCCGGATTCCAGATACCGGCCGAGCAGCTCCAGGTAACCGGGCCTGCCTTCGACTTCGGCCTGCAGCACGGCCGCGAGCTCGGATTCCACGAACTGCTGGACCCGGGGATCACTGCGGATCAGGGTCAGGAGGCCGCGGAGCCGGATGTCCGTGGCGCGGTAGTACGGTTTGCCTGGCTCGCGGAGGGTGGCCGCTGTTTCGGCAACGTGCGCGGCCTCGTCGATTCCGGCCGCCGCTTCCAGAAGCGAGGAGCGGCAGCGCCCGACGCCGATGGTCCAGTGCGGGGCGAAGTCGCCGCCGTGGGCGTGCAGTGCGCCGGCCAGGCGCTGCAGCGCGGTTTCCTCGAGCTGCCGTGCCGGGAGGGCAAGGATCATTCCCACCGAGCCTGAGTGGATGCTGGCCGTCAATCCGCTGCTGGCCGTGGATTTCAGTGCCCTGGCCAGCGTTTCCAGCAAGACGCGTGCCTCTTGCTGACTTGCCAAGGGGTCGCCGGGAAAGGGGGCCGCGGCGGGAAGCTCCGTCCGGAACACCAAGGGAAGGTAGTACGGCGATCGTTTCAAGCCCAGCGCGCCGGCGCGTGCGAGGGCTTCTGCCTCGCTCAGTCCGCGCGGCTGGCGAAGCGCGTTGAGCAGGCCGGACTGTGCCTGTTGGGTAAGTTCGCGCTGGTCCCGTTCGGCAAGGCGGTTGATGGCGAGGGTTTGCGCGGCCCGCTCAAGGACCATGACCGCCATGTCGTCGTCACCTCCGGCGCGCTGGGGCACCGGAACCACCAAGCGTCCCCAGAGCTGCTGACGCACACCGACCGGGACCTGCAGCCATCCCTCGGCGCCAACCCGCTGCTTTGCCGAACCATGGGCCTGCGCCGGCGAAGGGGTGGTCCGTGATCTCCGCTCCCAGTCGTCCAGCAGTTCCGTGGTTGCCACGTTGCGTGCGGAATAGGCAAGGACGAGATGTTGCAGGTCCTCCAGCACCACCGGCGCACCGATCATCGACCTGGCAAGCCAGCGGCAGCGAAATCCGGTCAAAAGCCGACGCGGCACAAACCAAACGCGACCGTCGTCCTCGGGGAATCTTCTTTGGCCGATGGCGTGTCCCTTGGCGGAGGAGGGGAAATAGCCGGCGCCCACCCTGGGCGGGGGATGGCTGGGCCGTTCCGGTCGGTAACGCTCTGGCGACCACTAGAATCGTGTTCCGGGTGCGACCCTGGTCCGTTTCCGGCGCCTGTTGGCTTGGTGGCTGAGCGCCCGGTGCCGCGGGGACCGTGGGACTGATGCCATTGACAGCGGCCGGAAGGCGGTTGTGATCGAAATTCTCTACCGACTGTGCGCGGGTTTGAACGTCTCCAAACGCGCCCCGCCAGCAGGCGAAGCCAAGACGAATCCCCAGTCGGGTTTTGACGTAGTTTCAGTGCAGGCCTGTCGTGCTCGTGAAGCTTGCTGAGCCACCCCGCCCGGTTGACATGGTCCAGTGAAGGTCAGGAGGTCTTCTTGGATGTCCGGAGCTGGGCTGGCATCGGGAAGGGAAGCGTGAAGTGCAGCTGGGGTGCATCCACGACGCTCCAGTCGTCCTTCATTACTTTGATTGCCTGCGGCGAGACCTCGGTTAGGCGCACCGAAAACCAGCGTCCATCGTCGAGCAGGAGCTCGTACGGCTCAGCGAGATACCCTATGCCCGCTGTATCGAGCGCCTCTTCGGCGGTCAGCCAATCGACGACATCTGTCCGCGTCCGGCCGAGCAAATCCACCGCCACGAAGCCATCGTTCTCGATCACGACCCATCCGAGAAGCTCGTGGTCTCCATGGCGGCGGTGCTCGATCCAATCAGGGTTCATTGTCTCAGCCTAACCTCCGCCCGTTTGTCGTTCCTCTTGCGCCAACGGCACCAAAAAGAGATGTGAAAGCCGGGCCGCCCGCCATATCGCCCCGGCTCGAGCCGAAGCGGGTGTATCTGCTTCTGTGTGAGCTGTGACGAGTCCTAGGTGCGACAGGTTGATGAATGTTCGGCGATCCCACGGCGTTCAAAGCTCACCAAGACCGAGCCGCGAGTAGCGAATGGGGAGCGCCGCAGCCGGGACCGAGCGGCTCTACACGATCGGGGGCCCTTGACCGAAGTTCGTAGGGTGACCTGAATTACGGATCTCCGGCGGGTATCGGTCGCTTTGGGTGCGAACTGGGTGGATACACTGATAGCCGAGGAGGTGTGTGCCATGAGCGACAAAGACGGTCTTTCTGCCAATGAGCTGCTTGATGCGCTCAAGGCACTGGCCAATCCCGTGCGCCTGCAGATCATGGATTGGCTCCGTGACCCGGTGGCCGAGTTCGCCGAATATGATCCCATCGCCGACCGGATCGAGGTCGGTGTCTGTGTCAGCCACATCCAGGCCAAGAGTGGCCTTGCCCAATCGACGGTCTCCTCCTACATGACCACCCTGGAACGTGCCGGGCTGGTCCAATCCACCCGGGTGGGCAAGTGGACCCACTACCGGCGCAACGAAATCCTCCTGCGCCGCGTGGGGGACAGGGTGGCGGGCAAAGCCTAGCCACATATCGATATATCGCGATTTGTAGATATGATGAGCGGGTGAGCAAGCAAACTGACACCCGCGCCTCGGCGCTCATCATCCACGCCCACCCCGAGACTGATTCGTTTTCCACCGCCCAGGCGCACACCGCGGCCGAGTCCCTGCGGGCGCAGGGTTACGCCGTCGAGTTCATCGACCTGTACGCAAGGCACTGGGAGCCGGTCCTGGACAGGGGCGAGTTCGTGCCGTTCGAGGGGCCGTTCAAGCCGCAGCGCGAGCAATGGAATGCCGTGAAGGACGGAACCCTGCCGGCAGACGTCCGCTCCGATCTGGACGCCGTGTTCCGCGCCGACCTGCTCGTGCTGTCGTTCCCGCTGTGGTGGTTCTCCCTGCCGGCGATTCTCAAAGGCTGGATGGACCGGGTCTTCGTCATGGGCGCCGTCAGCGGCGGGGACTTTGGCGCCTTCGAGCAGGCGGCTTTGACCGGGCGGCGAGCCCTGGTGCTGGCCACGACCGGTGGCTCGGCCGACGCCTTCGCCCCCGACGGTGCCTTCGGTGACATCAACGATTTCCTCTTCCACATCCACCGCGGAATGTTCGAGTTCGTCGGCTACGACGCCCTTGAACCCATCATCACCTACGGCCCGGCCCATCTGGACGATGAGTTGCGGACAGAAGCGCTCCACCAGGTACGCCACGCTGTCAGCAACCTTAACGACCGCCCGCTGGCGGCTTCAAGGCGTTACCGCGACCTGACCGCCACCCGATAACCACTCACTAACCAGTCAGCGGACAGTGCAAATTCGCGTCCGCAGCTCAACTGCGCCCATCCGGGCTTTCCGGATACCTCTCCAGAAAGGGATAGACCACCATGACCGCGAATACTTTGCTCGCGACCAGGGCGACGGAACGGCTTACCGTCCGCCAGCGCCTGGCCGTCGCCGTGCTGCTCACGGCGAACTTCACCCTCGCCGTGGACTTCTCCGTCCTCAACGTCGCCCTGCCGCGCATCGGCCGCGACCTCGGTTTCACCACCGCCAACCTGCAATGGATCGTCACCGCGTTCGCCCTGTGCGCGGCCGGGTTCACCCTGTTCTTCGGCCGTGTTGCCGACCTGTTCGGCCGCAAGCGCCTGTTCATTCTCGGCATCGTCCTGCTCGGAGCCTCCTCCCTTGTTGCCGGCCTCGCCGCGGAACCTGTGCTGCTGCTGACCGCCCGGGTCGGGCAGGGCATCGCCACCGCCATGGTCACCCCGGCAGCCCTGTCGCTGCTCACCACGATGTTCGCCGAGGGGCCGGCCCGCGCCCGCATTCTCGGCCTCAGCGGCGCCCTCATGGCCGCAGGATTCACCACCGGTGCCGCCCTCGGCGGTGTCCTCGCCGGCCTGGTGAGCTGGAGGTGGGCCTTCTTCATCAACGTCGTCGTCGCCCTCTTTGTCCTCGCCACCGCACCGTTCGCACTGACAGACAAGCCCGCCGAACGCCGCCCCCGCCTCGACACTCCCGGTGCGATCACGGTCACAGTTGCCCTGGTTGCCCTTGTCTTCGGCATCACTACCGCCGGTGAGGCCGGATGGGCCGAACCGCTCGCCTGGGGGTCGATCCTCGCAGCCTTGATCCTGTTCGCGGTCTTCCTGCGGATCGAGTCCAGCGTCGCCGAACCACTCGTTGCTCCGGCGCTGCTGAAGCGCCGCAACATCGCCTGGGGCAACTTCGCCGGGCTCCTGGCGTTCGCGACCGAAACCTCATTGGTGTTCCCGCTCACGCTCTACCTGCAGGAAACCCTCGGATTCAACGCCGTCACCGCTGGCCTGATCTTCGCCTGGCTCGGCGTCGGGACCGTCCTGGGCGGACTCATCGCTCCGAAAGTCATCGGAAAGACCAACTCCAAGAACGCAATCGTCATCGGCTTCATCGTCCAAGGCGCAGCGACCCTCCCGCTCGCGTTTGTCTCGGACAACCAGGCCTGGGTCATTCCGCTACTGGCCGTCACGTTCATCGGCGGGGTGGCTAACCTTGTCGCTATTGTCGGCTACGCCGTCGCCTCCACCACCGGTGTCCCGGCCGATCAGCAGGGCCTCGCCACCGGTCTGATCACCATGAGCCAGCAGGTCGGCATCACCCTCGGCACGCCGGTCATGTCGGCAATCGTCACCGCCTTCGCCGCCTCCACGCTCCTTCCCGGACTCCAGGCCGCAATCGGCATCAACGCGGTCATCTGCCTCGCCTCCGCCGTCGTGGTCGCGCTCTTCCTGCGACTGCCAGCCAGCAGCAAAGCCGCCGCCTGAGGACACCACCGAGCGCAGGATCGGGTGGCCGCCAGTCCTCGACTGTCATGAATCGAGCATGACAAGTAGTGGGACTGGTTCATCTGGGATGACGCCGGCTGCTCAAGTAGATCCGCCCTCCAGGACGCCAAAGCGTGCCAAGGCTCATTGCACAGTGCCAGTCGAGCGGGTAAAGCCTGCTGTGGGACTGATGTGGAGCGGCGGGGCCGAGACCCCGAATTGCCGTCATGCCCTGCGTTCTCCTGCTTGCGCTGCGGTGAGCCCTGGTTCCGATACGGTGTGGACTGTTGACCTGGAACGTTGGAGTTTGTCCGTGTGAAATCGGACTGCCTGAAGTCCGGCGCCGGCGAGGAACAGGAGGGCTGCACCGAGGAGGGCAGGGGTGTGGATGGTGATCCCGGTGACTGTCGCTCCGCCCGCTGCTCCCGTGGCGATGCCGGTGTTGAAGGCAACGACTGCGGCTCCGGAGGCCAGCGCCCGGTGGCCCGCGGCGCGCTCCAGCATCTCCGTCTGGATCAGGGTCGGGAGCAGACCGAAGCAGATCCCGGCCAGCGATGCGGCCATGATGGTTGTTGCCGGCCCGGGGGTGAGGGCTGCAACCGCCAGGATGATGGCTTCGGCGGTGATGACGGCAGTTGCACGTTGCAAACGGTGCCGGCCGGCGATGGTGCCCGATAAGGCGGTTGAGATGATGACCGCCGCTCCGTAGGCGCCGAGGGCCAGAGGCGCCGGTACGGCGTCGGCGGTAGCTGCCGGGGCGAGGAAGGTGTAATACGAGAAGTGCCCGGCCAAGGCCAGGGCGAATGTCACGGACAGCCAGAAGATGCCTCGGGCTGGCCTTCTTGCGTGTTCCTCCCTACTGCCCTGTTCTTGAGGCACCGGACGGGGTGCGAAGAGGATGGATGCGAGAACGCCGATGGCGGATAATGCGATCGGTATCCGCCAGTTCAGGGTGGCCAGGGCCTCGGAGACGGGAACACCGACGGCCAGCGCGAAACCGTTGCCCAGCAGTACTCTGGCGACGGCCTTGCCGGTGTTTTGCTGTGCAGATGCAGCCGCAAGCGCGAGAACGAGGGGAAAGAAGGCGCCGTGGGCGGCCCCGTGCAGGGCGCGCAGGACTAGATAGGCGGGCAGATCGGGTGCCGCGGCAGTGGCCAAGCCCAGGGCCGTGAAGATCGCGCCGGCAAGGATAGTGGCTTTGCGTAGCTCGAATCGTTGCGCAAAGCCGGCCAGGGGCAGCGCGAGGATTGCCGTGCTCAGGGCGTAAAGGCTGGAGCCTGCGGCTGCGGATCCGATGTCGGTGCTCAGTGCGGTGGCGATGTGCGTGAGGGCGCCGGCGGGTGCCATTTCGACAGTGACTGCGAAGAAGACGGCCAGGGGCAAGGCCACGGTTGCCCGCAGCCTCGCTCCCAGGGTGTCAGATGGCACGTTCGGCCTCGGGAAGTTCCGGTATCCGGGCTGGCAGCACCCGGGTGACGTGCCCGGGGTAGGTGCGGATACTGAGGACCTGGGTGGTTGTTGTCGCGGTAAGGGTGGCTAATTGCAGGGCGGGGGCGAGCAGCAGGCTCCCGGCTGCCAGGGTTTCCCCGGAGAAGGTGGCTGTTCCGGAGAGCAGGAGCAGCGCTTCGTGGACTCCATGGGTGCCCAGTCGAAGTTCCTGGCCGGGGGCGAGGGTCCAGTGTTCGATGGCTTCCGTTTCGCTGTGCAGCATGCCGCGGCGGATCAGGCAGCTCCAGTAGTCGTCAGTGTCGATGGTGCTGATGATCATGGCCGGGCGATCCGCAGCTCGACGGTGAACAGTTCGCCGCCGGTTTCCGGTGTGAACGTGGCCGTGGCACCGGCAGGGACCAGGAACGCGGTGGGGGCTTCGATGCGTGCCGTGGAGCCGGGGAAGGCGAGTTCGGCCGCTCCCTGGTTGAGGAACCCGGCGATTTCGGTGGCTTCCTCCCCGAAGGTGAGCGCTTGTCCGGTGGTGAGGGTGTGGCGTTCGACGGCGGTGAGCGGGCCGTCGAAGATTCCCTTCGTGTCGATTCTTGGTGCCGTGTTGAGGTCGAAGATCTTTGCGGGCATGGGTGCGGTCTCCGTGTGGTCGGTGCGGTTCAGGGCATTCTCGGTGCGGGGGGTGAGCGTCTCGATGACCCACCAGTTCAGGGTGGTGTTCCCGGTGTTGCGCAGGCCGTGGATGTTCCCGGGCGTGGTGAGGGCGAGTGTGCCCTGGCTGACGGGGTGCCCGACGCCGTTGAGGAAGAATTCTCCGTTCCCGTCCAGGATGAGGTAGATCTCCTCGGTGCGGGTGTGGCGGTGTTCGCCGGAGACTGCCCCGGGCGGTAGGGTTGCCCACTCGACTGCCTCTGTCGGGGAGGCCAGTTCGCGGCGAGTGTAGAAGGCTTTCCAGCCGGTCTGGCCTTCCGCGCCGTGGACGCCGAGAACGGTGGAATGCCGAGCCGGGGTGCGCGGCCTGGGCGGGGCGCTTGTCAGGATGTTCATGCGGCGGCACCCTCGAACTGGGCTGCCGATGCCAGGATCTCCAGGGCCGCGGCGATGTCCGCGGGGGTGAGGTCGTTGACGAACACGGCAGCCCCGATGCCGACCGGGAGGGGGAGCCGCTGGAGGCCGTTGCGGTGCCGGGTCGTGTCGGCAAGGCCTTCGAGCAGGTTTTCGGCTGTCATGGCCCGGTGGGCTACCGGCAGGCCGAGCTTGCCCATGACGGTGAACACCCGACGGGCCTGTTCTGCGGAGACGAGGCCGCGGTGGACGCTGATGGCGGTGGTCAGTGCCATGTCGAGGCAGACGGCTTCCCCGTGCAGGAGTTCGGGAAGGGCTTTCATTTCGACGGTCGGAGAGAAGCTGTGGCCGTAGTCGACCAGTCGTTCAAGGGTCTGCTCCCACAGGTTGGGTTCGAGTTCTTCGAGCATGCCGGCGATGGCCCGGTCGATGATTTGCTGCTCGGCATCGCTATGTTGCTGGAACCGGCCGGTGAGGGCCGAGGCGCCGTGTTCCTCCAGCAGGGAGAAAAGGTCCCGGTCTTTGATGAGTGCGATCTTGAGGATCTCGGCGAGCCCGTTGGAGAGGTGCCGGGCGCCGAGCGTGGCCAGGAACGAGGTGTCCAGGAGACTGCGTGAGGCTGCGAAGTAGGTGCCGATCTTGTTCTTGCCCGTCTGGAAGTTCACCCCGGTTTTGACACCGACGCTGGCATCGACGATGCCGATCAGGGTGGTGGGGACCCGGACGAAAGGAGTGTTTCGGCGGTAGATGCTGCAGGCGAAACCAACGATGTCGGTCAGGACGCCGCCGCCAATCGCGATTACCGGTTCACGCCGGCGGTCCAGTTTGAAGGACTCGATCGCTTCGAGGACGGTCTCGACGGCGACCCAGCGTTTGTTGCTTTCCCCGTGGGGCAGGACGAGGATCCGGTGTTCGGTGAGGTTGGCTTCGGCGTAGGCTCGGATCTTTTCTCCGTAAAGGGCATCTACGGTGGTGTCGGTGACGATGAGGCGGCGGGTACCGTGTTCGCCGTCGATGAGGGTCGGGTTGGCCGGGTCGAGGATGTTGAAGGTCGTTTCGACGCGGTAGTTCACGTCCTGTTGTGCAGAGACGGTCCAAGATCGGTTGTTCGTGGTCATGTCAGGCCTCTCGTGTGGTGGAACGTCGGGTGGTGCCGAAGGGGTTCAGAGTCCGGAGGGCATTGTTGGCGGGTGTTTCGATCAGCCGCCAGAGCAGCCACGCGGCTGCCAGGCTCACGACGAAGGACGCAACGATGACCCCGGCGGCAGGTAAAGGCTGCAACGGGTCGGGGCCCAGGATGGCCCGTGTCGCGGTCAGGATGATGTCGTGGACCATGTAGAAAGCGAAGGAGAGCTCTCCGAGCCGCACGGCGGCCGGTGAAGCAAGGATCCTTGGTGGTGCCGGTTCCTGTGCGGCCGCGATGACAAGCACGGCGACCGGCAGAACGTAGGCGGAGTCCATCTGCCAGGCCAGCGGCACGAAGAGGCTGAGCGCGTATCCGGCGGCAGCGAACACGGCCGCCGGCCCCAGCGGAATCCGCGGGATGAGTCCTTCGAGGACGGCGCGGGCTGCGAGCATGCCAAGGGCGAATTCGATGAACCTGGCCGGAGGCAGTGCGTAGACGGCCCAGATCTGCGGGATGGATGCCCCATGGAGCGGGGATTGCAGGTGGTTTGCGCCGAACTCTGCCCCATAGGGGAGCATCGCGGCGACCAGGGGTGCCGCGGTGACAAGAAGCACCAGGCCGGCGCCGACGGCGAGCAGCCGTTGGCGGGGAACACGCTTCACGAGCGGAAACGCAAAAGGGAAGGCGAGGTAGAAGAACAGTTCTGCCGACAGGGACCAGCTGGGGTGGTTGATGCTGAAGAACGCCGTGTCGGCCGGGATCCAGGCTTGCAGCAGGAAAAAGTTCGCAATGGCTTCGCCGGTGCTTGCGGCCCCCAGCCCGCCGATGGCCAGGGCGGCGAAGAAGGTCACGGCATGGTTCGGCACGATTTTGGCGATGCGTCGCCAGATGAACCGTCCCGGGGTGTCTCCGGCCCTGGCCGACCAGGCCAGTACGAAGCCGGAGAGCACGAAGAAGAACGTCACGCCGAACCAGCCGCCGTTTTTCAGGATGAAGCGTAAGGGTTCAACGGCCGGTGCGTCGCCGGCAAAGAAGCGGTTCAAGCTCAGGTGAAAGGCAAAGACGAGCAAAGCGGCGTAGAAGCGCAACCCCGTCAGGGCATCGAGGCGGCGGACGCCCCCCGGTGCCGGGGCTGTTGTTTCAGACAAGAGGGATGCTCTGGGCATGGGTGAACACTCCTTTCGGGTCGTAGGTGGCGCGTGCGCGCTTTAGGCGGGGCAGGTTGTCCTTGTAGTAGAGCTGGAACGCGCTCAGTCCCGAGATGTTCCAGGCACGGACGTTGAGGTCAACGTCGGCGTAGTTCACGAAGGCGCCGTCGGCGTTCTCGTTCGGGGCGGGCACGCCTCCGGTGACGGCGAACATGTTCCGGTAGGTGGTACGGGTCCAGGCGACGTTGGCGTCATCGTCCTCCGGGTTGTCCCAGATGGAGACGACCTGGAACTTGATGATCGAGTCACGCTGCGGGACGGCGGTCGCCGCCGCGGAGACCTGGTTCACGGCGCCGCCGTAGGAGGCGATCATCAGCAGGGCAGTCGGGTTGGAGATAGCGGGATCGTTCAAGCCTCGGTAGGCGGCAGAAATGGCATCCGGGGTGTAGCTGCGGCGAAGATAAGCCGATTTGCCTTTGAAGCGGCGGGTCGAGTCCGGGCCGGTGAACCCGCTCCACTGGGTTGCCTGCAGCCAGGGAACAAGCCTGTGTTGGACAACCTTTGGCTCAGGGAGTCCGGCCGAGACGGCGGCGAGGTAGCGGTCAAGGACACCGGTCGCGTCGGGTGCCGCCGCGTCGACGATGGTGTCCATCGTGATCGAGCCATTGGAGCGGTGCCAGGTTTTCAGCTGGGCGAACAGTTTGGCTTCCGGGGTCCCGGGAGCGGAGTTGGCTTCGTGCCAGCGACCGTGGTTGTTCAGCAGGCGGGTGAACGCGGCCTCGTCAATGGAGGCCCAGTCCCACGCCACGGTGCTGAGCCAGACGTGACGGGGCGGGGCGGGCAAGGCCTTTTCGGGCTGGTCGCCGCTGACTGAGGGGGACCGCAGCCAGTACCGTGTGGCGATGCCGAAGTTCCCTCCGCCGCCGCCGGTGTGTGCCCACCACAGCTCGTGGTGCGGGTCCCGAGGGTCGCGGGTGCCGCGGCTGACCGTGACGGTCCCGTCCGCCTGGACGTGGACGGTTTCGACCGCAAGCAGGTGGTCCACGACAAGTCCGTCGCGGCGGTTCATGCTCCCGTAGCCGCCACCGGCGATGTGGCCGCCAGCCCCGACAGTGGGGCAGTTCCCTGCCGGGGCGTACACGCCCCACTGCTTGTACAGCAACTGGTAGACGAGACCCAGTTGCGCGCCTGCCCCGACTTCGAACGCTTTCATCTCCGGATCCCAGTGCACCTGGTCCATCGCGGAAAGGTCAATGATCGCCTTGACGTCGCCGTTGGCAACGAAGCCTTCGTAGCAGTGCCCGCCACTGCGGGCCGAGGGGCGGAGCCCCAGGCCCAGGACGGTGCGCAGTTCCTGGGCGACTTCATCGGTGGTCGTGGGAAAGGCGATCCTTTGGGCGGCGCCTCTCCAGCGCAGGTTGGTGCCTTGCAGCAGGTCCTCGTACTGTTCCGATCCGGCGGTGATCACGCGGTACGGGGTGCGGGCTGTTCCGGAAGGCGCGGCGCTGGCGCCTGCTGCGATGCTGCTCAGGGCGAAGGCGCCTGCGAGAGCGCCCCCGGCCCCGAGGAAGGTGCGGCGGGAAGAAGTGGTGGTGCTCATGCGAACGCTCCGATCGTCATCGGCGTCCGGCGCGCGGTGGAGCCGGCTTCATACGGAAGGGTTCCGTCGGGCATGTTGATCAGTTCGAGCTGCAGACCGAACGGCGAGTCAAGGTACACCCACCGGTCCCCGGCAATCGGGCCCTCTGTGATGGTTTCCGGCCTCCCTCGCGGGACGTACCGGGTGGCCACGGGCAGGGACGCCACGGAGGCATCGATGTCGTCGGCGTGGAATGCCACGTGGTGCCCACCCGCGTCACTGTTCGCCGGACGGGGCGCGGGGGAGTAGCCGTGAAGGACCGCCAGGGGCGCGCCGTGGTCCCCTGCCAGCACGATTCCCGAGGCTCCGAAAGCCGTCACTGCCTCCACCTCGAGCAGACCGAAGGTCCCGGTGAGTTCGGTGAGTGCCCTGTGGTGGTCGTACCGGTTCAGACAGACCGCACCGAGAAGCTGCTCCCCGGGACCATGCTGGATGGCCAGATGGATACCGGAGGGCAGGGTCACCTCGTAGCCGGGCGCGGGGTGCTCGACGGGGCGCACCACCGCGTCCTCGTTGAACAGCCGCGAAATGATCCGCTCCGGCGCCGGGGTCCGCAGCAGCAGGAAGAACGTCCCTGCCGTGCCTGGGGGCGAGGTCCAGGACCGGGGTTCGGCGCCGGCATAGTCGAACAGTTCGAGGTTGGTTCCGAGCACGTTCAGGGCGGCAACACGCAACGTGCAGCTGCCGCGCGCACCGAGCTTGGCGGCCATCCACCCGGGTTCAGGGTCCCGGATCGGGCCCTCGATATAGCAGAGGCCGGCGCCGAGCGCGTTCCTCAGGTCGTGGATCGCGTCCTCCAGCGATCCGACGGTCAGACCGAAATGGTCAATGCCGCGTGTGCGGGCACGGTTCATCATTCCCCCTATGTTTTTCGTGCAATTGGCGCCGTTGTGAGGCGGGCGCCCGCCGGATAGTGCGGGTGGTTGTCTTATAGATTGGTTCCGCCCGTGGCGTCGACGGTCTGTCCGGTGACCCAGCGGCCGTCGTCGGAGGCGAGGAACGCGACGATGCTCGCGATGTCCTCGGGCTGGCCGACACGGCCGAGTGCAGTGCTCGCGGACACGCCGTCGATGGCGTCCTGGTTGCCGCGCAGCCAGGACGCGTTGATGTCGGTGTCCACGACGCCCGGGGCCACGGCGTTGACGGTGATCCCGCGGGGTCCGAGGTGTTTGGCGAGGGTCAGGGTGAAGGCGTCGATGGCGCCCTTGGTCAGGGAGTAGCCGATGATTTCCGGGAACGCGATGCGGGTCACGCCCGAGGAGATGTTCACGATCCGGCCGCCGTCGACGATCCGCGGGAGGGCTTCCTTGACGATGAAGTACGGGGCGTTGACGTTCACGGCCTGCTGGGAGAGGAAATCCTCGCGGCTGAAGTCTTCAATCGCTCCGCGGAGGGTGACCCCGGCGTTGTTGACCAGGACCTTCAGGCGCCGGCCGATTATTCCCGCCTCCGCCGCGGCCTTGTCGAAGGAGGCCCAGAAGTCCTCCGCCGCGGTGCCGGCAGCGAGATCGGCGCGGAAAGCGAACGCCTTGCCCCCGGCGTCCTCGATGGCAGCTACCGCGGCGTCCGCGGCTTCGACGTCGCGCCCGTAGTGGATCCCGACCGTGAAGCCGTCGGCGGCGAGGCGGGAAGCAATCGCGGCACCGATTCCACGGCTGGCACCTGTCACAACAGCAATCTGGTCTTTGTTAGTTTCGCTCATGAGTGAGATACTTACATACGTGTAGCGATCACTACAAGAATTATTTCGCCCCCGGAGCTGTGAAGCTCGCCACATGCCCGCGGCGGCGGCCGGGGAGGCTGCAAGTATTGAACGGACGAAAGGGGGCGTCTGGAAACAACAGGCAAACGGAAGGACAACGATGTCAGGCAAAGCAGGTCAAGGGCGCAAATTCAATGTCGAGGATGCTTTGGAAGCGGCCACGCTGGTCTTCTGGGACCACGGATACGAAGGCGCGTCCCTCGCGGAACTGACCCACGCCATGGGCATCAACCCGCCCAGCCTGTACAAGGCTTTCGGGTCCAAGGAAGATCTGTTCTTTTCCGTCGTCGACCATTACAACGCCACCCACGGCAATTTCATGTCGATCGCCTTCGCGGAAGAAGCCACCGGTTTGGCGCTCATGCGCCGACTGCTGCTCGAAGCGGCCGACCATTACGCCTCGACCTCGTACCCGGGAGGCTGCCTGGTCATCAGCGCCGCCGTGACCGTGACCTCCGCCAACCGCCACGTCGCAGACCGCCTCGCCAAAATGCGCAACGACAACATCGCCGCCATGGCCGAAGCCCTCACCCGCGACCTGGACGCAGGGCTCATCCCGCAAAACACCGACACCAAAGCCATGGCCGCCTTTGTCGGGGCAACACTGCAAGGCATGAGCCAGCAAGCCCGCGACGGCGCCACCAAGGAAGACCTCACCCGCATCGCGAACTATGCCATCACCGCGATCGGCGCATAGCTCGGTTCAGCTTCCGGGCCGCGGAAAATTCCGGTTCATTCCGGGCCGTTGAACAGGCTGGGGACTACGCTTCGATCGCCGTCCTCAGCCGTGCGTGCTGTTCGCCGGCACCTCGGCCCGGCGTCGCGGGGCACGTGACCGCGCCTGGGATCTGGACCTGCTTCCCCGGATCAACGAAACGTACACAGCCCCGATACTCAATGCCACTAGCAGGGCAACGAAAACTCCGGTCCCCGCATCGGCGGAAAGAAGGCGCGGAATGCTTCGACTCGGGACACCGACGGCAAATCCGAAGGCGATGAGTGTGCCGATGTAGCTACCGATCATGTTGCCTCGGTGGGCTCGGATGTTGCCTTTGATGGCTACGACAAGACCCAGGGTCACTGTCACCAGCGTGAAGGCCGAGAGTGCATGGAGCCAGGTGAAATGCCCCTCGCTGACAATCCAGAAGCTGCTCAGACACACGTAGTACATGGCCGAAATCCACAAGTACCCCACGATCCGGTGCACGCGGTCCCTGCGAGGCCGCAGGATCTGGACCGGGCCGATCGCAACTACATACAGTGCCGCAACAAGATGGCTGATCACCAGCACACTCAGATTCCCCATGACCCTAGGATAGGGGCACGATCTTACCGATCCAGTCCACCCCCAAGGCGGTCACGGAATGTGACGGTGGTCCCCAAGTTGTCTGCGAAATGCCGCGTGATGAGCTCAAAAGCGCAGGCGGGGTTTCCTTCCGGAACTCGTCGAGAATCCGGGCCCGGCCCAGGTCCAGGCCGTCGTTCATCTCGAGTTGTTGGCGGGCCTACGCCGGCCTCCGTAATTTGCCCATGGAGCCCTGGAACTCGCTGCGAACTAACAGCGCCGGACAAACCTACGTGCGGTGATCGGTCCTTGGTTGGCAGTGCGGGGGGCCTTCGCAGCGGAGGCCCCCGGTGCCAGTCTAGGCGCGGTGCGGGGAGCCGAGTTCGACGGGTTCTTCGTCGCTGAGGTAGGCGGCTTCGGAGTGGGCCGCGATGTCGATTCCGCGTAGTTCGTCGGCCTCGTGGATGCGCAGGCCCATCGTGACGTTGAGGACCTTGGCGATGATCCAGGTGACGATGAAGGAGTAGGCGAGCACGGCCAGGGTTGCCACCGTCTGAATGCCGAGCAGACCGAAACCTCCGCCGTAGAAGAGTCCGTTGACCTTGTTCGGAGCTGCGTCCGTCGCAAACAAGCCGATCAGCAGGGTGCCGAGGATGCCGCCGACCAGGTGGACGCCGACCACGTCGAGTGAATCGTCGAAGCCCATGCGGAACTTCAGTTCGATGGCCAGGGAGCAGACGGCGCCGGCGATCACGCCGATGGCGAGGGCACCGAGAGGGCTGACGGCCCCGCACGCGGGGGTGATGGCGACAAGGGCTGAGATCAGGCCGGAGGCGGCGCCCATGCTGCTGGCGCTGCCCAGGCGGATGCGTTCGACGAGCGCCCAGGCCAGGAGGCCCGCACAAGCGGCGACGGCGGTATTAAGGAACACCACGGAGGCTGACTGCCCGGCCGTGAGCGCCGAGCCTGCGTTGAAGCCGAACCAGCCGGCCCACAGGAGTCCCGCGCCGACCAGGACGAGCGGCCGGCTGTGGGGTTTGGTGTGTTCGCTCTTGGGCCAGCCGGCGCTGCGTCCCAGGACCAGTGCAAGTGCCAGGGCTGCGATTCCTGCGTTCATGTGCACGGCCGTTCCGCCGGCGAAGTCGATGGCTTTGAGGTTGTTCACGATCCAGCCGCCGGTCACCGACCCATCGGCCGAGGTGAAGGCGAATACCCAGTGTGCGACAGGGAAATAGACAAGGGTTGCCCATAGGGCGGCGAAGGTCATCCAGGCACCGAATTTCATTCTTCCTGCCGCCGCTCCGGCGATGATTGCCGTCGTGATTCCGGCGAAGAACAACTGGAAGGCAGCGAACAGGGCGGCAGGTATCGCAGCGTTCGGGTCCTCGGACAGCAATTGCTCCATCCCGAAGTATTCCGTGATGTTGCCGATGAGGCCGGCACCCCCGACGGAGTTGCCGAAGACCATCGAGTAGCCGAATACGGCCCACAGCACAGCCACGATGCTCATTCCGCCGAAGCACATCATCATCATGTTCAGGATCCTTCGCGACCCGACCATGCCGCCGTAGAAGAGTGCAAGGCCGGGAATCATGATGCATAACAGCGCGCTCGCGGCGAGGATCCAGGCGGTATCTCCAGAATTCATGGGACTCCAATCAGAAGGGGTTGGGGTCTGACGGTGATGAGCGCAAGACCACGCACAAAGTAACCGTGAGATGAAACCATGATTCATGACAGTGAACGATTGTGGGTTTCGCATGCGTTACGTTTCCGTTGCAATCGCCGGCCGATCGCGACGTGAGGATTTAACGTTCCGAGCGCACGGCTGTAACACCACCTTGACTAACGTTGTTCAACGGCGTGTCCCCTTAGGTAACACCAATTCCCGAACGATCACGGATCGCCCGGACTGTAGTTCGCGGGCGGCAATGAGGCCTGCAAAGCCGTGCCGATGATAACGACGTCGGTTTGTTCGGTCGGGGCGGTGGTTCCAGTCATGATCAAGCCTTTAGTGGTCCTATTCGGGGAGTGGGGGGCAGGAGTAGACGAAGCATCCAGTCCGAGCGCCTTTGTTGAATGACGCTGCCGATGACCTCGATGCGCAGGTGGCCTTCGATGCTGACAGCGCCGGCCGGTCTCCGTCGCGCGGACGGCGCACCCATTGCACGTGCCCCAGTCCGAACGGCTCGTACTTTTCCGGGTCAAATGCGTCGTGGACGGTGAATTCAACGGACGGCGTCAGCGAAGCCGGTATATGGTCCGGTGCCAGTCCTTGACGGCAGCGCCGGTGATGTCATACATGACGTGCTTGATCTGGGTGTATTCGTCGAATGAGTAGGCGGACATGTCCTTGCCAAAACCTGATTCCTTCACGCCGCCGTGGGGCATCTCGCTGATGATCGGGATGTGGTCGTTAATCCAAACGCAGCCGGCCTTGATCTCGCGGCTGGCTCGCAAGGAGCGGTACACATCACGGGTCCAAGCCGACGCGGCGAGCCCGTAGGGGGTGTCGTTGGCTAGGGCGATGGCTTCGTCGTCGGTTTCGAAGGGCAGCACCGTCAAGACAGGGCCGAAGACCTCATCGCGAACAATTTCGCTGTCCGCTGCAGCGTCGATGATCAGCGTGGGACTGTAGAAGGCGCCTGCGGCCAGATCCTCACCGGGGATTTCGCCGCCGATGACGATCGTGGCGTACGCCCGGGCCCGGTCCACCATCGCGGCCACCCGGTCCCGGTGTGCATAGGAAACCAGCGGGCCGATGTCGGTCTCCACATCCGCCGGTATTCCGACCCGGATGCCCCGGTAGAGCTCAGCAACCTTGGCAACAAACTCCTGGTAGACACTTCGGTGGACAATGGCCCGGGTGGCGGCGGTGCAGTCCTGCCCGGTGTTGATCAGGCTTCCCGCAACGGCGCCGTGGACGGCGGCCTCAAGGTCGGCGTCCTCAAAAACGACGAACGGCGCCTTTCCACCAAGCTCAAGGTGGACTCGTTTGGAGTTCGTGGCGGCGGCTTCCAGGACGCTCCGGCCAACCCCGGTGGAGCCGGTGAAGGAGACCATGTCGACGTCGGGGTGGCGCATGAGGGCTGCGCCGGCTTCGGTTCCGTCACCGACGACGATGTTCACCACTCCGTCCGGCAGGCCCGCCTGTTGCAGGGTCCGGGCGAACATCAGGGAAGTCAGCGGGGTGATTTGGGCAGGTTTGAGCACGATCGTGTTGCCCGCTGCGATGGCAGGAAGGATCTTCCAGGCGGCCATCTGCAGCGGGTAGTTCCAGGGTGAAATCGATCCGATGACTCCGATGGGTTCGCGGCGGATGCTCGACGTGTGGTCCGGGGAGTACTCCGCGGTGGCCTTACCTTCCAGGTTCCGGGCGGCGCCGGCGAAGAAGTCCACGTTGTCGATCGTCCCCGGAATATCGAATTCGCGGACCAAGCGAAGCGGCTTGCCGGTCTGGCGGCTCTCCGCCACAGCGTACTCCTCTGCCTGGTCTTCAAGCAGGCGAGCGAATCGGGTAAGAACAGCCGAACGTTCACCCGGGGAGGTGGTGGACCACTCCGGGAACGCTGCCCGCGCGGCAGCCACCGCGAGGTCGACGTCGGCCGCACTCGCGAGGGCCACCGTTTCCACCGTTTCGCCGGTGGAAGGATCGACGATGTCTAGTTTGCGGCCGGAGGTGCCGGTCTGGCTTTGCCCGTCAATGAACTGATGCATGTGTAGGTACCTTTTCTTGTTTGGCGTCTGCGCGGCGGATTCGTCTAGGCCGAAATGAGGTCACTCAGCGGCGCCAACTCCACGCCGAGCGTGGGTGCCTGGGGCGTGGCGGGGTACGTGCTCTCGAAGCAGCCGCCCTGGTCCTCTGCGATGCCCACCAGCACGGAGCCGGGCTGGAAAACCTTTGATGGTGCGGGTGGGCGCTGCTCTGCTAGAGCAGCGCCGACGCTGCGGTGAGGGTATGCCGAAGGATCTGCTCCATTTCGTCGAACTCGGCCTGTCCAATGATCAGCGGCGGGGAGAGCTGGATGACAGGGTCCCCTCTGTCGTCAGCCCTGCAGTATAGGCCGTTGTCGAAGAGCTGCTTGGAGAGGAAGGTCTTGAGGATCCGGTGGCTTTCTTCCGGGGTGAAGGTTTCTTTGGTGGCCTTGTCCTTGACCAGTTCGATGCCGTAGAAGTAGCCGTTCCCTCGTACGTCGCCTACCAAGGGAAGGTCCAGGAGTTTTTCGAGGGTGCCGCGGAAGGCGTCCTCGTTGCCCAGGACGTGCTGGTTGAGTCCCTCGCGCTCGAAGATGTCCAGGTTGGCCAGCGCCACTGCGGCCGCGACGGGGTGGCCACCGAAGGTGTATCCGTGCTTGAAGAAGGCCTCGCCTTTGGCGAAGGGCTCGAAGAGGCGGTCCGACGCGATCATCGCCCCCATGGGCACGTAACCGCTCGTCAGGCCTTTTGCGCAGGTGATGATGTCCGGAACGTAATTGAACTTCTCCGCACCGAAGTAGGTGCCGAGCCGGCCGAAGGCACAGATGACTTCATCGCTGACCAGCAGGACGTCGTATTGGTCGCAGATTTCGCGCACGCGCTCGAAGTAACCCGGCGGTGGTGGGAAGCAGCCGCCGGCGTTCTGGACCGGTTCCAGGAACACGGCGGCAACGGTCTCCGGGCCTTCGGCGAGGATCATGGCCTCGATCTCGTTCGCGGCCCACAGCCCATACGCGGCAGGATCGTCCGCATGGTGTGCCGCGCGGTAAAGGTTGGTGTTGGTGACGCGGTGCGAAGAGGGCACTAGGGGTTCGAAATCGATCTTCAAGTCCGCGATCCCCGTAATGGAAAGGGCGCCGTGCGTCGTGCCGTGGTACGCCGTGGTCCGGGAGATGACTTTGTGCTTTTGCGGCCGTCCGGTGAGCCGGAAGTACTGTTTGGCAAGCTTCCAGGCCGATTCCACGGATTCGCTTCCGCTGTTGGTGAAGAACACCTTGTTCAGCCCTGGCGGGGCGAGCAGTGCCAGCCTTTCGGCCAGCTCCGTGGCGGGCTTGTTGGCGAAGGACCATAGGGGGAAGAACGCGAGTTCAGAGGCCTGGCGGGCCATCACCTGAGCCAGTTCGCTCCGGCCGTGGCCGACCTGGACGGTGAACAGGCCCGCGAGCCCGTCCAGGTATTTGCGCCCGTGGTCGTCGTAGACGTAGGCGCCTTCACCTCGCACGATCATTGGCAGCTCGTCGTCTGCCTGGGGCTGGGTGGAGAAGTGCAGCCAGAGGTTGTCCCTTGCTGCGGACTTCAAATCGGTCCGGTTCCGCTGCTCAGCTAGCTGGGTCACGGATATCACCTTTTCTCAATGGGGTTGTTGTTGCTGGGTGGGGGGAGGAACGCATGTGGTGCGGTGCCGTTAGAGGTCGAGCACCAGGCGAGGGGACTTGGCGCGGGAAACGCACATCATCATGCAATTGCCCGCAGCTCGTTCGGCGTCGGTCAGCAGCTCGTCGCGGTGGTCGATGTGACCGGACAGGACTTTGACCTCGCAGGTGCCGCAGATGCCCATTTCGCAGGAGGAAGGGTGTTCGACGCCGGCCGCGCGGACCGCTTCGAGGACGCTTTCCCCCCCGCCCACCCCGACCACGATCCCGCTGCGGCTTAGTTCGACGTCGAAGCCGCCGTCCGTCGCCACCGCGGCTGGTGCTGCCGGGGCAAACCGTTCAAGGTGGAGTTCCGACACGCGACCGGCGCGCTCCATCTGCTCGGACAGGGCATCCATCAGCCCGGCCGGTCCGCAGGTGTACACGGCGGCACCCGCGGCGCCATCGACGATGGCCGCCAGGTCCGGGTGGCCGCCGGTGTCCTGGGACAGCAGCCGCACGGACGGCTCATCCAAGGACTGCAGCTCATCAACGAAGGCAAAGTGGTCCACCGACCGGGCGCCATAGAACAGCGTCCACTGCTTCCCGCTCCGCTGGACCTCCCGGATCATCGGCAGCAGGGGCGTAATGCCAATGCCGCCGGCAACGAAGACGTACCGTTGCGCGGGTGCCAGGGAGAAGTTCTCCCGCGGCACCCCGATCTTCAGGACGTGGCCGGGCCGCAGTTCGCGGTGCGCCTCCACGGATCCGCCGCGGCCCTGGGGAAGTTCCAGGACGGCAATCCGGTACGAGGTCGCGTCCCCGGGGTCGCCGCACAGGGAGTACTGCCGGACCGTTCCCGAGGGCAGATGAACGTCGATGTGCGCCCCGGGCTGCCAGGAAGGCAGGAGACTCCCATCGGGGCTGGCCAGCTCGAAGGAGGTCACCGACTCGGCTTCCCGGCGGGTTGCGATGACCCGGACTCTGATCGTGACGGCCCCTTGGCTCCTGCCATCCTCCAGTTCCGCGAGGTCCGGCTCAGGCTGAAGCGTCAACACGGGATTCCTCCTTGACCCGGTTCATCAGCTCATTGAAGGACCGGCGGTAGTTCAATGTGAACAGGTCCGCGGGGACCGAGAACTCCTGGCTCTCGGCGTCCCAGGGAATCTCGCGCGGCTCGATGCCGTCCGCAATCGGAAGGTCCTCGCGGTAGACCATCTCCTCGACGCGCAGGCACTCCTCCAGGCCGGCACCCTTGTAGCCGACCTCGTTGGCCACGCCCCAAAAGATCACGACCGTCTCGTAGTCCACCGGGCAGGGGAACCCGGCCACAATCCGGTGGCCCAGGCGCTCGTAGTCATAAGTGATGGTTGCCAGACCCGGCGCGGAGCACTCGTAGTACATCATCGCGTCACCGTCTTCAGCCCATTCGCCGGTGGACGCGTTCAGCGGGCGCTCCATCTTGATGTCCAGCCCTGCGCGGGTCACTTCAAGGGGCTCCACAACCTCCGGGGAGGGCCCCATCGAGACCTTGTGGACAAACGGGAAGTGCGCCACATCGCGGAAGTTCTCAATGGTGATGCCCACTCCGACGGCGGAATCCATCGCCGGACCGGCCAACCACTCCAGGTCCAGGCCGCGCCAACGCTCGACGTCGTACATCTCCCGGATCGGATCCTCCAGCACCGTCCACACATGCCCGTACCGCAATTCAACAGGGTAGGACTTGATGGCGGCCCTGCCCGGGATCTTGCACTGGTCCGCCAACGACGGAACGCGCACGCAGGCTCCGCTCGACGCGGCAAACTGCCAGCCGTGGTAGGGGCATCCAATCGAGGACTGGTGCACCTCGCCCTTGGACAGGTCGCCGCCGCGGTGCGGGCAGCGCCGGTCTTGAACGGCGACGGTGCCGTCACCGGTGCGGTAGACCACCAGTTTGGTGCCCAGGAGAGTGGCGCTCTGGGGTTTGTCGAGGTCCGCCATGCGGGCTACGGGGAACCAGGAACGGCGCATAGCGGCCTCGGCCAGTTCGCGCTTGGTGGCGACAACCGGGGTGGCGGGTTCGAGTGTTGTAGTCATGATGGTCCTTTCTGGCGGCGCTAGGCGCCGGTAATCAATGCGCCACCGTTGACGCTGATGGTTTGTCCGGTGATGAACGCGGCACTGTCCGAGGCGAGAAAGGCCACGGCGGCGGCAATTTCGTAAGGGTCGCCCAGGCGGCCGAGGGGCACTGCGGCGAGTTCGGCGTCGTACGCTTCGTCCGGGACCATCCGCGTGTGGATGGCGCCGGGCGCGACGGCGTTGACCAGGATGCCGTCTTCGATCAGTTCCTTCGACAAGGCCTTCGTCAGCGAAAGCTGGGCTGCCTTGGAGGTCATGTAGCCGTAGGAATGGCCGTCCGGTACTTGTCCCCATTGCGAGGAAATGAAGATGACCCGGGGTGCCTCGCTCTTGCGGAGCCACGGAACGGCGGTTCGCGTGATCGAATATGGAGCCAGGACGTTGACGGCGAAGTACGGTTCAAGGTCTTCGGCCGGCGTTTCCCCTAGCGTTTTCCAGTTGTGCATGAGGCCCGCGTTGTGGACCAGGATGTCCAGCCGCGCCCAGCTCCCGACGGCGGCATCCACCAGGCGCTGCCCGGCGTCGGGGGCGGTGATGTCAAGCTGCAGCGTCACGGCTTTGCGTCCGAAGGTCGCCAGGATCTCGGCGGCGACGGCGTCGAGTTCCGCGAGGTCCAGATCGGCGAGGACCAGTTCGCAACCCCGCGAGGCGAGGGTACGGGCATGGGCGGCGCCCATGCCGCGGGCGGCTCCGGTGACGACGGCGACCCTGCCATCGAGGCGGACGCCGGGGATGTCCGTGATGCTCATTCGACCACTTCCGTGATGTGGGGCTCGGTGATGTAGATCATGTTGCCGTCGGGGTCGAAGAAGGGACGGTAGCGGTACCAGGTGCCGTTCGGATGCTTCCATTCGATCCGTTCGACCACCCATTCCACTTTCCCGTCGAGGTGGGCTTCGGCCTGGTCCAGATCGTCCACTTCGAAGGCGAAGGAATCGAAGCCCGGGGCGTTCTCTTCGTTGATGGCCGTGCGGCGCGGTGCGTGCTCGCCCACCTCGGACTTGAAGATGTACAGGGTCAGATTTCCCATGTTGATGGCGGCCCATTCCTCGTCGGGCTCGTACGGCAAGTGGAAGGCGAGGCCCAGGGTGCCGTGGTAGAAGTCGACCAATTTGTCGACGTCGCGGGTCAGGATGTCCATGTTGTCGATGCGCTTGAGGTTCAGCACAGCGTTCTCCTTTGGTGATGTCGTGGTGCGTGATGGGTGGGTGCAGGGTCCTCCCGTGTGTGCGGAGAGGGTGCCGTCCTGGACGTTGAGGGAAACGGTGGCAAGGGTGTCGAAGCTGGAGTCGGCGGGCAGCGCCGGATCTGCGTGGCAGCAGGTGGCGCCGCCGCCCAGCAGATGCGAGTCCAGGACCGCCAGGAGGGCGGTTTCGTCGATCCGGCCGCTGTTGTGCGGGGGGTGCAGGCGCCGCGCGCGGCGCCGGATGCCGTCGAGTCGGAGCACGGTGTCCGGGCCGTTGCGCGGTTCGGTGTCGTGCGAGGACGCGGGGCTGCTCAGGAAGTGGTTGGTGTGGGCCAGCAGCCCCTGGGCGTCCGGAAGTGCGTATCCGACGCCGCCAGGATTAAGCTCGACGCTGACCGCGGCGGACTCACCGGCCGCGTGGGCCACGAGGGTCAGCGATGTTGACGCTGACACCGGCGCGGAGGCCAGCCGGAGCATCGCCTGGTTGAGGTTCCGGGACTCGTCGAGCACCGCCCGCGCCAGGACGTGCACCGGGGCGCCGATGCCGTGGCCATCTTGTTCGTGGTGCAGGATGTTGAACAGGATTCCCAGGCCGTGCGCGTTGACGCCGATTTTTCCAACGATGCCGTATTCGGTCACGGTAGTGGTTAGACGGCCGTCAGCATGCGGGATCTCCCAGACCAGCCACAAATCGGCCAGTTCCGGGTGCCAGTCCCACGCCTGGACAGCCACCGGCGCACCCGAGGAGGGCACATGCACTACGGTGGAGCACTCCTTGGCGGCGGTGCACCCCACCGCGGCCAGGATCTCAGTGCGGGCGTTGATGGCCGCGAGGGAGGTCAGCGGAACGGCCGCGCCTTTCGCCATTCCCTCGATTTCCTCGAGGAGTGCAGGTGAAACCGCCTTGATCTGCCCTGCGGCGGCTTCGCCCCAGAATGCCACGTCCACGGGGGAACCGGCCGCGCGCTCAAAGAGCCGCTGGTATGCGGCGAGGGAGGCACGGATCTTGTCGGCGTGGAGGCGTCCGAATTCAAGCCCGCGTGCCGAAGGGTTGGTTTGGGTCGAGCGGAACCGGTAGGTGCTCATGCCAGCTCCAGCAGGGCGGGGGCCACGTGGTGGGCGACGTCGTCGAGGCGGGCGAACCAGACATCGTTGGACGTGGCCATGTGCTCGATGACGCGTTCGAACTGGGCCAGCCGGTAGGGGCGGCCAATCACTTCCGGATGCATCGTGAAGGTGGTGTGGCGTCGCTCGGCGCGTGCCGATTCGAACTCCGAGATCCAGCACCGCTGGAGCTCTTCGGGATCAGCGACGTTTCCGCCGCCGTCGATGTTCCAGCCGAACCGCGGATAGTCATCCAAGGACCAGTGCACGGGGAGCTCCAGGATGTGGAGGCTGTTCCAACGCTCCACATAGGGACGGTCGTCGCCCATGCAACTGGAGTCGTATGTGAAGCCGTGTTCGACCAGCAAGGCGAAGGTCTCGGGAGTGAGTTCCCAGGAGGTGGAGCGGTACCCGGCCGGGCGCGGGGCGCCGGCGCGCTCGAGCGCGCCGAGTCCGCGTTCGATCTCGTCCCTTTGCCTTTGCGTGCTGACCTTGTCGCTGCGCAGGTGCAGGTGGCCGTGATGGGCCACTTCGTGGCCCGCTTCCAGTAGGGTGTTGACCAATCCGGGGTTGTGTTCGGCCGTGTGCCCGGGGACGAAGAACGTGCCGGGAATGTCGTAGCGGGCCAGAAGTTCGAGGATGCGCGGGACGCCGCGGGTGATCCCGTAGCGGCCTTCGGACAGGATTGTGAGGCGCCGGGCGTATTCTTCGCCTTCGCCGAGCCAGCCGGCTTCGGCGTCGACGTCGAAGGTGAGCGAAACAGCGGCTGCCTTGTTGTCGGGCCAGGTGCTCACGGCCACTACTCCCTTTCTCCTGCAGTCACGATGGCCCCGTCAATGTCGTCTTCGGGTGTGGTTTGTGCGGCGGTGGGCGCCGTCGGGGCGGTTTCGGCGCCCGCGTGGCGCCACCTGAACGGCTGTCCGTCCTGTTTCATTTGGCGGTAGAAATAAAGGACTACGGACAGGGACAGCACGAAGATGCCGATGATGACTTCCTTTGGCCCGCCGTAGCCTGTGATTCCGGAACTGGCGACGCCGACCACCAGCATGAGCGTGTCGATGACGGCCAGCACACCCGCAATGTAGATCCACTGGCGGCCAAGGCGAATCGGTCGCTCGGCGCCCGGCCGGTCGCGGCGGAGGTTGATAAAGCCGGTCAGTGACAGGACGTGGCAGATGAGATAGCCCATGATCCCGGCGACGATCACGGCGAGGGCATCACCGACAAACAGGATCAGGATGACGTTGACCACCAGGTCCAGGGACATGGCCCGCCCGGGCATCTTGAAGCGGTTCATCTTGCCAAGCTGACGGATGGTCAGACCCTCGAGGGCGCTGCCGTGGAGCACGCGGCCACCGGCCGCCGTCGTGGTCACCATCATGAGCATCAGTCCGGCAATCAGGCAGATGGTCATCATCCAGTCACTGCCCGGAATGAGCCGGTCGAAGGCCTGCAGGTAGAAGGTGACAGGGTTCTGGGCGATGTCAGCCTGGTCGGAAAGGCCGCCGACGCCGAGGGGAACCAGGAAGTACACAGCCAGAACGAAGAATCCGGCGAGTTTCAGTGAGATGCGGGTGTCGCGGACGGTGTCCCGGAACTCGGGGACAAATGCCGCCACGGCTTCGATGCCGTAGACCGACCAGGCCATGACGAACATCCAAGCAAGCACCGTCTGCCAGGCCGGAGCGCCGCTGGAGGCCAGGTCCCAGTGAAGGTTCGAAATGGACCAGGAAGGGCTGGTGAAGGCTGCGGAGGCAAAGATGCCGATGGGAATCAGGATAAGCACGCCGGTGACGTAGATGATCCACATGGCCGGACGCATGCCGAGCACATTCATTCCCCAGCCCAGCAGCAGGACTCCCAGGGCAACCATGTGGGGGAAGCCGACGGTGGCGAGACCGGTAGAGAACGTCCAGGTCTGGTCCGGGAACCACTGCGCCTGAGCGAGCGTGCCGATCTGCAGGCCGTAGATCGCCAGCGAGCTTGACCAGCTGAACCAGTAGCCGAAGGTCGCCAGCGGGCCCGCCAACACCGTGCGGGACCGCCAGCCCTGGTTGGCGTACATCGAGATCCCGCCGACCTGCTCGCCGAACATACCGGCCATTTCTGAATAGACGTAGTTCTGCAGGCAGGCGATAACGGCGACCGCGAACACCAGGGCGATGGCGGCCCAGGCCCCGATCGCCCCCATGGCATATCCCATGGCGATGAATAGGGCCGCCGGAATGGAGAGGCTAATTGTGAAGCCGTCCCACCACCTCAGGGTCTTTTGATAGCCGTGCTCGCCGGCTAGGGAGTCGTGAGTGCTCATAATGCTGTCTCCTTGTTTGTGCCTCGGGGGCGGAGGGGCGTGTTCCTGAATCTTCCGCTCTCGACGCTGAGAGCTGCGATACTCATCACGCAAGCTGTTGCGTGTGACGACGCTAACATTAAGCATTGCGTAGCACAAGCGCTCTCAAGCGACGCATTGCGTTGAATCTTGGAAGGAGGGCTGCGCATATAGTGTCCTTGGAAATGAAGTGGCGACGGAGGGGCCCTTCGTCCCGATCGGGATCCAATGGCCCGAGGGCACGTATCGGCTGGCTTGCGGCGTACGGGAGGTGGATGTGCCGATCGGGGGACGGCTATCGAAGCGCATTGCGTAGCGCCGCAGGCCGAACGCAACGCAAAGATGAGGTGCGAGGCCTTGCCTACGCTGAATTCCGCAGGAGTCCGATAATATCTGCGGTATGAGCAACTACGTGTTGGACGACCTGGACCGCGACATAGTGCGCGAGCTGGAGCAGGACGGGCGGAAGGCCCTGCGTGAAATCGGCCGCAACCTCGACACCTCGGAAGCAACTGTCCGCGCCCGAGTCAAGCGGCTCCAGGATCTGAACATCCTTCGCATCGTCGCCTTCGCCGATCCCGAATCACTTGGCCGGACCCAATTGGGGATAGTGTTTCTCGAGGTCGAGCCCAGCCGGCACCAAGAGGTCGTCGAAGCGGTATCCGCGCTGCCCGAGGTTACGTACGTTTCGACCGTGCTGGGTCGCGCTGATATTTGCGTGGAGATCCTCAGCACGGACAACACCGCCCTGTGGACGATTCTTAACGAGAAGATTGGCCGCCTGCCGGGCGTTAAGCACATGGAGACCACGTCTGTGCTTAAGGTCCACAAGTTGCGCTACGTTACGCCGCCTGGGGCGCTGGGATCCAGCGGTGCGTCGGTGCAGGGGGCGGGCTGAAGGCACTGATCCACCCGGAACCGTGTTATCCGCGGCAGGCGTTGCATCCTCGCGTGCCTTTCCGAGCGGCTCTTGTGTTTCTCATGCAGTTGGCACGCCCGCAGCAATGGCTATCCCCAGGAACGGGCGCTCTGCGGTATGGGGGAGGGCAGCCCGCATCTCCTCGCGATCCCTTTTGGCGGACGATGTTGCCCAGGAACCCGAGGCCGCGCTCACTTATGGGGCCGTGCCGCGAATATTCTCGCGCGTCCAGGGTGTACTCGGCTCGAACTGGGCCTCGCACAATCTGCAACCATAGCGCGGTCGACCCGATATTCGGCTGGGTATATCTCCATTGTCAGTGATACCGGTGTCTTTCCGCGACACTTACGGATGGAATTTGCTGGAATGCGGCTAACTTTGATGTAGATTCTATTCATGGATTCCCTGTCGCATCGGACTGCAAGCCTCATGGATGTTGCGCGCCTCGCCGGCGTTTCACGTTCGACGGCGGCGCGGGCGTTGGGCGGGTATGGATCCGTCAGTAGCGAGCTTGTCGCGATGGTGGTCGCTGCCGCGGAAACCCTGGGATACCGCGGAAATGCCCTTGCCCGCAGTGTTAGCTCGGGGCGGTCCCACACCATCGGCGTGGTTGTCAGCGACATCGAGAATCCATATTTTGCCCGGGCAGTCAGGGGTATCGCGGACAAAGCCAAAGAATCCGGGTTCGACGTGATCCTTGCCAACACGGATGAGAACGTCGAGGCGGAAAGGGCTGCGGTTCAGGTCTTCCTCGACAAGAGGGTGGACGGATTGGTGGTTGCTTCCGCGACGCGGAGCGATTCAGCACACTTGCTTGATGTTGTCAGGATGGAAAGGCCCCTGGTTCTTTTTGACCGGCGGCCGGACGATGTCGTTGCGGACCGGGTGGGGACGGATTCATACGCTGACGCCCGCAAGGTTCTGGCTCATCTGGCGGAGCATGGTCACCGAAGGATTGCTTTCGTCTCGGCGACCACCAAGACGCCGGCTGAACTGGAAGCAGGGCACCCGTTGCCTATTTCGACCATTGCGGACCGCGTGCGTGCCATCAAGGACGAGTCCGCCGAGACCGGCCTTGAGTACCAGTTCATTTCGGGAGTCATGAGCCCTGAATTCACCCATGCCGCCGTAACTGAGCTGCTGCGCTCTCCTGGCCGCCCCAGTGCCCTGATTATGTCTTATAGCCGCCTGGCCCTCCCTGCCTTTCAAGCCATCAAGGCGCTAGGGCTCCGGGTTCCGGATGATGTGTCCTTGGTTTGCCTGGATGACACCGACTGGATGACCGTCAGTGCGCCTCCCGTCTCCGCCGTGCACGTCCCGTCTTACGAACTGGGCGTTCGTGCCGCGGAGATCCTGCTTGCCAGAATTGCCGGTGGCGGGCCCGAATCAACAGATCACCTTCTTCCCACTGAGTTCGTGGAACGCGAATCAGTGGGACACCTCAGCCTCGCTACTCCGTAATCTCCGCGCTCTGGCAGCAGCGGTAGCCAGTGCCCTGGCCGGCCGCTCGCGACCGCAGGGCGCGCCTTCCAACCGTGCCTGCCGGGTGCTGCGCTTGCCTTGAATCCTGCCCGAATGCGCCGGCGTCGATGTAGCAAATCAAAAAACTATTGATGAAGATACCGGTGTCCTGTACGGTTCGTCAGAAGAGACACCGGTCTCTCCGAGAAGAATGATACCGGTGTCTCAGATGGCGATGACGCATGTTTCAAACGTGAACATTCTCTGTAAATTGCATGTTTAAATCTCAGAAATATCTCAAATTTCATTGACCTCACTGGTTTACTAAAGAAATACTTTAGTTGCACCCAAGGTGACGTAGCTCACCGGATGCACCCCACCAGTGGTAAGACGCCGATAGATCTAGGAGTTTCACTCATGACAGGACAGACCAAGCTGTGGGGCGGCAGGTTCGCCGGCACGTCGAGTCCGGAGCTGTCCCGCTTGTCCCGCTCGGACCCTCGCTACTTTGCTTTGGCCCCTTATGACCTTCATGGTTCCCGGGCCCACGTCCGTGAGTTGAACCGGGTGGGACTCATCAACGACGACGAGCTGCCCGGCTTCCTCTCCACGATCGACGAGGTGGCGCATGATGTTGCGCAGGGAAAGGCAGTTCCACAGCAGGGCGACGAAGATGTCCACACCTTCTTGGAGCGCCTCTTGATCGAGCGCATGGGACCCGTTGGCGGCAAGATCCGGGCAGGCCGGTCCCGCAATGACCAAGCAGCCAACGATCTTCGCCTATACATGCGGGACAAGGTCCGCGAGGTCAGCGCCCTCGTGCTGGAGCTGGCCGAAGCATTGGCGGGGCAGGCCGAGCAGCACCTTCGCACCCCGGTGCCGGGATTCACCCACCTCCAGTCGGCGCAGCCTGTGGTCTTCGGCCACCAGCTTCTGGCCCACGCCCAGCCGCTGCTGCGGGATTTGCACCGCTTCCAGGATTGGGACCGCCGATCAGCTGTTTCCCCGCTCGGCGCAGCAGCTCTTGCCGGTTCGACTTTCGCGCTCCACCCCGAGCTTGCCGCCCGGGAGCAGGGGTACGAAACGAGCGCCGAGAACTCGATCGACGCCGTCGGAAGCAGGGATGCGGCAATCGAATTCCTGTTCGTCTGCTCCCTGACTTTGATCGACATCTCCCGTCTGTGTGAAGAAATCATCTCCTGGGCATCCCAGCAATTCGGCTGGATCCGCATGGATGACGTCTACTGCACGGGCAGCTCGATCATGCCGCAGAAGAAGAACCCCGACATCGCCGAAATTGCCCGGGGGAAGTCAGGCCGGGTCCTTGGCGACCTCATGGGCCTCATGGCCAGCGTCAAGTCGCTTCCCCTGGCTTACAACCGGGACCTCGCGGAAGACAAAAACGCCGTCTTCGACGCGGTGGACACCCTGGAGGTGGCGCTTCCGGCCCTCAGCGGGCTGGTGCGCACCTTCACGGTCAACGTCGAGGTCACCACAAAGCAGGCGACGGCGGGGTTCACCCTCGCCACTGAGGTCGCCGATTGGCTTGCCAAGCAGGACATCCCGTTCAGTGAGGCGCATGAGATTTCGGGGGCCTTGGTCCGTTTTTGCGAAACGAACGGATTGGACTACGGGGATCTCAGCACTGAACAGCTCGTATCCGTGGACCCCCGCCTCACACCCGAAGTGAAATCGGTCCTCACCATCGAAGCCGCACTCGAGGCACATTCCGGGTTCGGTGGAACCGCACCGCATCGCGTTGCGGAACAGCTCACCCGCCTGCGGGCGAACCTTGACCAGGTGAAGAGCTGGACCGGCGACTATCAAGGCCTTCGGGTCACGCCGGAAGACCAAGGCTAGAAAGGTGGTCCGTGCCGTGACCATACTCTCAGCCGCACATCGATCCCTAACCTAGGAACAGCCAGGAACAGCTATGAATACTCAAATCGAGCCGCGCGTCGCGAGCGACGTGCCAGAGCTGAAAATTGTCCCGCGCCGCCACATAGGCCGCTGGGCCGGCGCGGCCTTCGTCGTGTTGCTGCTGGTCTGGCTGGGAATCTCCTTTTCCCGCGCGCAGATCGACTGGCCCACCGTCCAGGAATACCTGACCGTCCCGGTGCTAATCCAAGGAATTGGCGTTGCGATCATCCTGACGGTCGTCGCGATGGTCATTGGCGTTGCCTTGGGCGTTATCACGGCCGTCATGAGGCTGTCCAAGAACCCGGTGGTGTCAGGGGTGGCCTGGCTGTACATCTGGGTTTTCCGCGGAACCCCGGTCTACCTGCAACTACTCATGTGGTTCAACTTGGCCCTCATCTTCCCGTATATCGGGATCCCGGGGGTGTTCCAGGGAAGGATGATCGACCTCCTGACGCCGTTCGTGGCGGCCTCGATCGGCCTCGGCCTCAACCAGGGCGCCTACACCTCCGAGGTGGTCCGCGGCGGCATCCTGTCCGTCGACGAAGGGCAGACCGAAGCTGCCCAGGCAATCGGCATGACCCGGCTACAGGCAATGCGGAAAATCGTCCTGCCGCAGGCCATGCGGGTCATCATCCCGCCGCTCGGCAACGAGGTGATCGGCATGCTCAAGACCACCTCGCTCGCATCGGCCATCGGTGTGAGCGAAATCCTCTCCGAAGCCCAGCACATCTACTACGTGAACAACCGAATCATGGAACTCCTGATCGTGTGCGCCGTCTGGTACCTGGGAGCGGTGTCGCTCCTGAGCATCGGCCAGTTCTACCTGGAGCGCTTCTTCGCCAAGGGTTCTTCCAGCAAACAGCTTCCACTGACACCGCTCCAGCACCTGAAGAAATTCTTCGGCACCAACAGAAAGGCCATCCGATGAGCGACGTCCTTGTCCGGGCTGAAAACGTCCACAAGAGCTTCGGCCTCAATGAGGTCCTGAAAGGGATCAACCTCGAGGTCAGGTCCGGCGAAGTGGTCTGCCTGTTGGGCGCTTCGGGATCCGGCAAAAGCACCTTCCTGCGCTGCATCAACCACCTTGAGACACTTTCCAACGGCCGTATCTGGGTGGGTGACCGTGTGGTGGGCTACCGGCAGGACGGGAACCGCCTGTTCGAGCTTTCAGACAAGCAAGCTGCCCGGCAGAGGCAGTCCATCGGCATGGTCTTCCAGAGGTTCAACCTGTTTCCCCACCTGACCGTCCTGGAAAACATCATCGAAGGCCCGGTCCTGGTCAAGAAGGAAAAACCGGCCGACGCCCGCAAATTCGCTTCCGAATTGCTGGCACGGGTCGGGCTCGCAGGCCGGGAGGTCTCCTACCCCCGGCAGCTCTCCGGAGGCCAGCAGCAGCGCGTGGCAATCGCCCGGGCGCTGGCCATGAGACCGGAACTGATTCTTTTCGATGAGCCGACCTCGGCATTGGACCCCGAGCTCGTGGGCGAAGTCCTCGATGTCATGAAGGACCTCGCCCTCTCGGGCCTCACCATGATCGTGGTGACCCACGAAATCGGCTTCGCCAAGGAAGTCGCTGACCGCGTGGCCTTCATGCACAACGGACAGATCGTCGAGATGGGGCCGCCGTCGGAAGTCATCGGAAACCCCCAACACGAACGCACGCAGGCTTTCCTGTCACGTGTCCTCTAGCCGCTTTACCCCCATCGCATCCCGCCCCCTCACAACAAACGGAGCCAACATGAAGCACCTCAAGACTGCTGCCCGCCTCGCCGCGGTGGCCGCCGCCGCAACCCTCGGCCTGACCGCCTGCGTGGGCGGACCGGTTGCCGCCCCTTCCGCATCCGCCCCTGCCGGTCTCCCACAGGAAATCAAGGATGCCGGAAAGCTGCGCATCGGACTCTCTCCCGATTTCCCCCCGATGGAATTCCGGGACAATGACAAGAACCTGGCAGGCCTGGACATCGAGCTCCAGCAGAAGCTCGGCGAAGCCCTCGGCGTGAAGGTCGAGGTAGTGGAATCGCCGTTCGACCAGCTGATCAACTCGGCCCAGACCGGCCGCGTCGATGTGGTCATGTCCGGCATCTCGGACACCATGGAACGCCAGAAAACCGCGGACTTCGTGGACTACTTCAAGTCCCAGGGCCGCCTTTACACGTCCGGAAGCCGGGCAGGCGAGTTCACCAAGCAGCAGGACGCTTGCGGCAAGAAGCTGGCTGTGAGCGGAAAGACCGACTACTTCGAGCAGGTCAAGGCCCTGAGCAAGACACTCTGCACGGACAAGGGCCTGCCGGAGATCAGCATCCTTCCCACGGACTCCGGGGCAGCCGCACGCTTGCAGATCGATCAGGGACGCGTGGACCTGGCCGTCCAGGGCGCCGAGAACCTCGCGTACTTCGACAAGACCGAGCCCGGGAAATACAAGGCAGTGCTTGATTCCCTTCCGGCCAAGCCGTTCGGAATCCTCGCTAAGAAGGGCAACACCCAACTCGTGAACGCCATCCAGGACGCCCTCAACAAGGTCAAGGCCAGCGGCGACTACCAGAAGATCTTGGACAAGTGGGGCCTCGGCTACGGCTCGATGACCCCGGAAGTCAACGGCGTCAAGTCTTGATCCCGTTGAACAACCAAGCGGGAGCGGCGGTGTGGCCCGCAAGCAAGCGGGCCGCCGTCGCCCTCGCTTTCGATCTGGACGGTCCCACGGGGGACGCCATGCTCAAGGGCACCATTTGGGACCGTCCCGAGTATTTCACCCAAGGCGCTTACGGCCCTTGGCGCGCCTTGGACCGCATCCTCGGGCTCCTTGAGCGGCACTCCTTCCCGGCAACGTTCTTCACCCCTGCATGGGTGGTGGAGACCTGGCCGGAACAATGCCGTCGGATCGTGGAGCAGGGACACGAGGTGGCGCACCATGGCTACCGGCACGAGAAATACTGGGACCTCAGCACGGAACAGCAGCGCGAGGTCATCGAAACCAGCCAGCGGATCTTCCACAACGTCCTGGGAACCACGGCCGTCGGTTTCCGGACTCCGTCGGGGGACTGGCGCCCCGAGACGCCGGCGCTCCTGGAGGAACTCGGCTTCGAATACTCCAGCTCCATGCGCGGCGACGACCGGCCGTACTTCCATCCCGGCGGAGTGCTCGTGGAGATCCCGGCCCGCTCCGAAATGGACGACTACTCGTCACTCGCGTACACCACCAATCCGGACTGGCCCTCGGGCGGCGACCGGATAGCGAGTTACGAACTGACCTTGGACAACTGGATGCGCGAATTCGATGGCTACCGCTCCGAGGGTCTGTGCCTTTCGACGATCTTCCACCCCAAGGTGGTGGGCCGCCCGGGCCGTGCCGCGCTGCTGGACCGCTGGATGGAACACATGGGCGCCCAAGACGACGTGTGGTTTGCCAGTTGCCGGGACGTGGGCCGCTGGTGGCAATCGCGGCAAGCACCCGATCTGCGGGAGAAGGCATGATGACGACGCCGGAACAACAGTCCCCGACGCCGGAGCAACAGTCGCGCGGCCCTGCCCGTTGGCCGGACGGCAAGGAGAGCGCCTTCGTCCTCACCGTGGCGTTCGAAGCCGAACTGTCCATCCTCTCGGCGGCCCCGGACGCCGTCGACCGCGCCAAAAGCCTTTCCGTGGGGCAATATGGCGCGACACGCGGCGTCGATCGCTTGCTCGCGGAGCTTGAGCGCAGCGGCACGCGGGCCAGCTGGTTCGTCCCCGGGCGCAACCTGGAGGCCTATCCGAGGCAGCTCGAAGCGGTGGTGGCGGCAGGCCACGAACTCGCCAACATGGGCTGGGCGCTGGAGGATTTCGGCAGCCTGGACCTCACCGGGCAGCTGGAATCGATCCTCAGGGCGCAGGAGGCTTTCCATGACCGACTCGGCTTCCGGCCGGAGGGTTTCCGGGTTGGTCGAGGATCGTATGCCCACGGCCTGCCCGCGGCACTGGCAGACCACAGCTTCAGCTGGTCCTCCTCGTGGCATGGCGACGACATTCCGCATTTCCACGCAGGGGACGCGCGCCGACTGGTAGAGATCCCCAGGCACCACGAACTGGACGATTTCCCCTATTTCGTCTTCAACCTTGACCCGCCGATTCCCAAGGGCAGCCCGCGCATCGCCTCCACCCGGGAAGTACTGCGAAATTGGATCATCGAATTCGAGGCCTACCGTACCGAGGGTCTTTGCTTCGTGCTCACCGTCCACCCGGAGATCATCGCGACCCCGGGCCGAATCGGGATGCTGCGCGAATTCATGGACCATGTAAACCGCCACGAGAACGTCTGGGTTGCCACGGGCAGCGAGGTCGCGGCATGGTGGCGCGACCACGGCGAACCGAATTCAGCCGGCCATCCCGCGGAAATCTTCCACACCATCACCACGTCAGGCAAAGGCAAATGAACCATTCCCGGAGCGCTTCCGAGATCTTTTCAGACTTCATCACCTCGCTCGGCTTCCAGGACATCCCGGACAGCGTGAAGCATCGGGCGAGGCTCCACATCCTGGATACGCTCGGCGCCGGGATCGCGGGGGCTGCTTCCCGGGAAGTCGCCATCAGCCGTTCGGCGCTCTTGGCCGGGTATGGCCTGGCGGATGAGGCCCAGGCAAGCGGTGGCTTGCCCGGTCGCGCCGACAGACCGAAGGCTGTGCCGCTCTGGGGAGCTCCGGCCGTGGCCCCGCCGCTTGCCGCCGCCTTCATCAATGGCGTCGCCAGCCACGCCTTTGAGCTGGACGATTCCGGCGGCTGCGATCATTCCGGGGCTGTTGTCCTCCCTGCAGCCCTCGCCGCGGCCGCCATGCGTGACGAGCCGGTGCCGGGCGCGCAACTCATGCACGCGGTGGTGGCCGGATACGAGCTCGCCCGCAGGGTCCAGGACGCTTTGGGCGGGTACGACGCCGTCAATAACCTTGGATGGCACTCCACCGGCGTTTGCGGTACTTTCGGCGCTGCCGTGGCCGCAGGCATCATCCTCGAACTCGATTCTAGGCAGATGGCATCAGCCATCGGGCTGGCCGGTTCCTTCACGGGCGGAACTTGGGCGTTCATCGGAGATGGTGCCATGTCCAAGCGCATGCACGTGGGCCGGGCCGCCGAGGCCGGACTTAACAGCGCCCTGTTAGCTCGGGGCGGCTTCACCGGTCCCGCTGACCTCTTCTCCGCGCCCTGGGGCAGCTTCCTGAAGATCTACGGCGGAAGCTCAGGTGTGTCCACGGACGAGTCGGCAATCCACGCCACCTTGGGCAAGGATTGGCAGATCGACAAGGCTTCCATCAAGCCGTACGCCAGCTGCCGCAGCACGCATTCCGCCATTGACGCCGCCCTGGAACTCCAACGGAAACACGGCTTCACTACGGAGGACATTCGCGGCATCACGGTCCGGACCAGCTCCCTGATCATGGACATGTGCGGCAAAATGGATGTGTCCTCCCTGGTATCGGCACAGCTCAGCATGCACTTTGCCGTGGCCACGGCCCTGCTCCGCGGCGGCGTCGGGCTGGACGACATCACTGAACAAGGCAGGACAGATCCCCGCGTCAGCGCGCTGATGGGACTAATTTCGCTGGAACTGGATCCGGCCCAGCAGGGCGGATCCGCCGAACCATACCTCACCGTCAGCACCGCCGACGGCGACTACTCGCTCCAGGCTGTTCGGGCGCGCGGAGCGTCCACCAACAGGCTCAGCGACGAGGAAACCATCGGGAAGTTCATGTCCCTGGCCGGTGCGCGCCTCGCGCCGGATGACGCCGTCGAACTCGTCAATCTGGTCACTCGGCTGGAGGACGTTCCGGACATCGCGCGCGTGCAACAACTGCTGAGCGCCTCCCGCGAGGCGAGCGTCATCAGCTAGCTACGGCCCAGAAACGCCAGCCGCTGCTTCGGCTTCGGCCCGAGAGGTCACCGTGACGGAGGCGGCCGGAAAGCAGCCTGGGCTTGCACCCGGCTAAGGAGGGCGCAAGGGATCACGCTGCGTGCGCAGGCCATGAAGACCGAGGCACTCCTCGCGTCCGTAGCCAGGTTCCGTCCGTTCATCGACGGCAACAGAGGTACTGCATGGACGCTCATGGTCCAGCTGCTGTGGAGCAACCGCCACCGGCACGACTTCAACCCCGACGAGGGGTTCGCCTTGGTCGTGGGTGTGGCCGCTGATGACATTGACTTGCAGGGCAGCGCCGTCCTGATCGAGCAACATTTGATTCGACGGTAGGTCCCGTGAGTGGGATCCCAAGCTGATTGTCGGAACTCCTTGACGTGCGGTAGGTGGGGGAATCTGCAGGGGTGAGATTTGGGGTGCGTACAACATACACACTTTGTCCATCGGACTGGGCCGTACCGGTGCCGGATTGGCCCGTACTGGCTATGTTTTCGGGAGTTCCCAGTGTTTCCGTGGCCCGGAATGCGGTTCGAGTCCCACCTCGGGCACAGTGTTTCCGCTCGTCAGAGGGGTTTTTGCTTTAACGTGTGTACAAAGCTTGTAGTGGCGTCCCTCTGACGCTTGGTTGGCGGGCCGGCGCTGGCTGCCGCGGTGGCCTATGAAGGTGTTTGGGGTGGCGGGTTCAGGGTCCCGGCGCGACCCCAAACACCCATTCTCGGGATGGATTGAGAGGTCCGGATGTAGTGCTTCTCCGATGAACGCTTGCCCGTTTGGTGCAGCACATTTGTTCTGTCGCTCCCGTCCGGCCGACGATGGAGAGTTCCACAGATCCGCGCGCTCTGTGATGTCCCGCCAGACGAGGCCATCCGGTTGAAGCCGGACGGAGGACGCGGGCGCCAGTGTCACGCCGAGACCGCACTTGACCATCGCGAGTTGGGAATTGATCGAGTTGGCATAGTGCTGCGCGTTGGGGCTGAAGCCCGCCTGTCTGCATGCCGCAACGAGTTCGACGTGATATTCCGGCGAGATCGACCGGGGGAGCCAGACCCAGGAGTCGCCCCGGAAATCGGACAGACCGCCTTTTCTTCGGCAAGCGGGTGGTCCTTGGGGGATGGCAATGGCCAACGTGGTCCCGGACCACGATGCTTATGCCTTGAGGCTTTTCTCCACGATGGGCAGGCACTCATTGCGGCTGTGTTCGACATGCGCGAAGGCGAGGGCTGCGGCGAGCTCGGAGTGTCCTTCGGTGATCGCCTGCACGATGGCGCTGTGCTCGTGGTGTTGCACGAGTTGGTCGCGGTCGGAGGCCACATGGAAGAGTCGGCGGACCTGGCCGTTCACTGGCGACATGAGCCTTCTGAGGAGATGGCTGCCGCTGAGCTCAAGGATCTCCTCGTGGATCTTCGAGTTGATATCCGCGATAAGGTTCTCGTTGTTCTCCTGCAGGGCAGCCTCCGCAGCGCCCAAGAGGTCCCTCAGCCGGCTTGCGTCGGTGCCGCCCGCGCAGGCCTGGGCCGCGAGCCGGGTGCCGAGGACTTCGAGACTTGACCGCACGTCGAACAGCTCGGTGACGGCCTGGACGGTCAGGTGGGTCACGACCGCCCCACGCCGGGGCAGGGTCTCGATGTAGCCTTCGCTCTCGAGCTGGGGGAGTGCCTCGCGTACGGGCACTCGCGATACCTGGAGTTCGAGCGCCACATCCCGCTCGCGGATCCGCTGTCCCGGAGGGAAGGTGCCGTCGATGATCCGCTCGCGGATCCACTCGTACACGTTGCCGGCGCGCGACGTCGAGACCGCCACGTTCGTTGCCTCTGCTGTCACAAGATTCCCCTCTGGATGGCCACAACGTCTTAAGCATGCACGGAACTTTCTTGGCATGCCAATCATCTCCTAAGAGTCTTGGTTATTGCAATATTTTTCACACTTCGCACTATTTGGCATACCAAAAGTGATCTATGGTGATTGGCAACACACCTGGAAGGAGTCCCTGTGACCCTCATTCTTAGCGCCTCGGACCTCGCCGCCTCGGCAGATATGGGCGCAACTATCCGAGCGATAGAGGCGAGCCTGGCAGACCAGGCGCGCGGCGCGGCCGACCAGCCCGGCCCGCTATCCATGCGGCTACCGGATACCGACGCGCGGTATCTCGTCATGGCGGCCGCATCGGCTCCGCAAGGCCTGGTCGCTTCAAAGCTGCTCTGTGACATCCCGTCTAACGCACGGGCCGGTCTCCCTAGCCAGCGTTCGTCGATCGTTCTGACCGACCGGGCCACGGGGGAGACCCTCGCGCTTCTCGACGGCCGCGTGCCAACGCGGATCCGCACGGCGGCCATGACTGCGGTCGCTTCGCGCCACCTCGCCCGGCCCGAGAGCCGCATCCTGGGCCTCGTCGGGGCCGGGGCTCTCGCCATAGCGCATGTGGAGGCGATAATGTCCGTCCTACCGATTGACACCGTTATCGTTTGGTCGCGCACTGCCGAGACTTTGGACAGGTTCCGTCGGGCTGTCGAGCCCGGCGGAACCGAGGTTATCCGGGCTGAAGGTGTTCGCGAGGTCGTGGAAATGAGCGACGTCGTCTGTACGCTCACTCCCTCGGAGTCCCCTATTGTCCTTGGGCGGTGGTTCCGGGACGGGCTGCACGTCAATGCCGTCGGGGCGCGTCCGCGCCCCGACCACCGCGAGCTCGACGCCGAGGCGATGTCCCGCTCGCGGGTCGTTGTTGACAGCCTTGAGACGGTCCTGGCCAAGTCGGGGGACCTGCTGCTGGCAGTCGACGAGGGGGCGTTGGCACTCACCGACGTCGCTGGCGAACTCGGGCAGGTCATCATCGGTTCGATTGCGGGACGGGAGGGCCCGGATCAGATGACGCTCTTCAACTCCGTTGGCATGGGGCTGCAGGACCTTGCTATCGGGAGGCTCCTCTACGACGCGGCGCTCGAGCGGGGCCTGGGCGTACATGTCAATCTCTCCGACTGAGTCCCAGATAGCGTTTGGCATGCCAAAACCGAAAAAACTCCTCGCAAGATGATGACACAGGTCACATTTGATGGAACCATGTATACCAAATCTCCTTAAGCACCACTTCTCCCAAACAAACAGAAAGGCACAGTGATGGCATCTACGCAATCACTACTGGAGCGGATGGACGGCATGCGGGTCGGCAGGCCTCATATCCAGCTCGCGTTAATCGGAGGCCTTGGGCTGCTCTTTGATGGCATGGACGGTTCACTCGTCTCCTACATCCTGCCGATAATCAAGCCGCTCTGGCATTTGGATGGCGCCCAGTCCGGACTCATCGGCAGTGCGCTGCTCATCGGCATCTTCATCGGTTCGATCGGCGCCGGAGTCCTCGGCGACCGGATCGGCCGCCGGCGCATCATGATGTACGCCCTCGCGCTCTACGCGGCGGCGACAATCGCGGCCGCATTCTCCCCGAGCTGGGAGCTCTTCTTCATTTTGCGGATCATTGCGGGCATCGGCATCGGCGCCGAATCGGCCATCATCCCGACCTTCATCGCGGAGTTCATCCCCAAGCACCGCCGCGGCTTCTTTGTCGGAGCCGTCGCCGGGTTCTTTGCCCTTGGCTACGTGAGCGCTGCCCTGATCGGCACCACGGTCGTCGCGGGACTTCCCGAAGGCTGGCGAATCGGCCAGCTCATCTCCGCCGCGCCCATCGTGATGCTGCTCTGGTGGCGGCGCGTGCTCCCCGAGTCCCCTCGGTGGCTGCTGACCCGCGGCCGTTACACCGAAGCGGAAGAAGTGGTGCTCGGCTTGGAGGAAGGACGACTCGTTCGGGCATGGCACGGGCCCCAGACCACCGCCGGAACCACAGCACCGAAAGCCCCACCCCTGTTCCAGCACGTTGATCTGTGGCGGCACGGGAACGCTCGCCGCACCGCGGTGGTCTGGCTGCTCTGGATCGCCGTCACTTTCTCCTTCTATGGGTTCTTCGTCTGGATTCCCTCGCTCCTCGTGACGAAGGGAATGACGGTCACTGGCAGCTTTACCTATTCCCTCATCATCACCATCGCGCAGATCCCGGGCTACTACAGCGCCGCGTTCCTCAACGAAAGGCTCAGTCGGCGCGTCACGATCGCGCTCTATCTCCTAGGCGGAGCCGGCGCGGCGTTCCTCCTCTCCCAAGCGTCGAACGAAGGCGCCATCCTCCTCACGGGCTCACTCCTCTCGTTCTTCATGAATGGCTGCTACGCAGGCCTTTACGCCTACACACCGGAGGTCTACGGGACCAAACTGCGGGCAACCGGCATGGGCAGTGCCTCCGCGTTCGGACGGGTCGGCGGCATCACCGCACCGATCCTCATCGGTGCCGCCTTCCCGGCGCTGGGCTTCGGGGGCGTGTTCACGATGATCATGGCCGTCCTGGGCGGCGCCGCGCTGGTCGTCCTCGTCTTCGGACTCTCGACGAGCGGACGCTCTCTTGAGGAGATCGAGGGCGGGTCAGCGGATGAACCGGGGGAAGAAGCGGGGCCCGACGGCGGCAGCCCGACCTCCGTCGCGGGCGTACCCCGGACCGTGCGCACCAGTGAAGGAGGTGGCCATGGCAGTTCGCTCTGACCCTGGACGCTCCCGCGCCGCCACGATCGTCCTTCGTCGGGCCCACATCCTCGACGTCGCGAGCGGGGAGCTCAGCCCGCCGCGAACCATCGTTGCCCGGGACGGCGTTATCGCCGAGATCTCAGACTCGACCCGCACGGTGCCGGATGCCGTCGAAATAGACGTGGAAGGTCAGACGGTCCTCCCGGGTCTCATCGATGCCCACGCCCACGTTACCCAGGCGTCCGGGGACTTCAACGAGATCCTGTCCTGGTCGCCGCAGTACCACGCGGCCCGCACAGCCCGGGTCCTGCACGAGATGCTGCTGCGTGGCTTCACGCTTGTCCGGGACATGGGCGGGGCGGACACCGGACTGGCCCGCGCCGTCGACGAGCGGCTCGTGACCGGCCCCCGCCTCAAGGCGGGTGGCCCGATCTTCGCCCCGACCGGAGGGCACGTCCTCACGAAGGTCTGCGACGGCGAAGTCGAGCTTCGCCGGGCACTGCGGGCCGAGTTTCGCGATGGTGCCGACCACGCCAAGCTCACTCTCTCGGGCGGCGTCGTGTCGAAGATGCGCCTCGAGGCACTCGGCTTTTCTGACGCGGAGGTCCTCGCCGCCGTCGATGAGGCCCGTCTCGCCCACCGGTACATCGCCGCGCACGTGTATACGGCCGAGGCCGTGGCACGCGCGCTGCGTCTCGGCGTCCGCACGATCGAACACGGCAACCTGCTCGACGACGAGTGCATCCGGCTCTTCCTTGAGCGGGACGCCTTCTACGTCCCGACGCTCGCCACCTACTGGGCGATCCTCTCCGGGGTGACGGGCCACGGGCTCGACGCCGCCAAGAGGGCGGCAGTGGAGGACATCTTCGAGCGCGGGCTCGAATCGCTCGCCAAGGCCTCGGTCGCGGGGGTCCGAATCGGGTATGGGACGGATCTCCATGGTGAGGGTCTGCCGCTGCAGCTTGAGGAGTTCCGGTTACGCGCGAGGGTACAGGAACCGCTTGAGGTGCTTCGCTCGGCCACCATCGTCAGTGCCGAGATCGTCGGGGAGGCCGGCCGCGCCGGCGTCGTGGGCGAGGGAGGGTACGCCGACCTGATTGTGGTCGACGGAGATCCCCTCTCAGACATCGGCGTCCTTGCCGACGGGCGCTCGCTTCGGCTCGTACTTGTTGACGGCGACCCTGTGCGCCCGGAGTAATCTATCGGCAGTGCCTGTATCGGGACTCCCGCCGCGACGTCCTGGGCGAATGAATCTGATTGGACCATTGTGGGACCAAGAACCGTAAGCAAAGTCGCGATCTTGCGTCTTGTTTGGGCCCTAGCCAACCTCCCATCGTGAGTGGTGGGATCCCTCCCGGCGAGGCCGACAACAGCCGGATGCTGAAGTACCGTTTCCGGGCCGGCCGCGAACTGGCTTGTGCTCGACCATCCCCGGGCGTCCGGCAGAATCCCGACCGGAAGCGATGCGGTCCGCCGCTTCTTGGGCAAAGATGGACGGTTAGCTGAGTCAGCGATCCGCTACAGCAAACTGGCTATGTTTCCGGTCCAGCTTGGCCTTGTTGTTGCTTATCGTGGGGACCGAATCCCCGAACGTGTATGCCGCCGACGAGGATCCACCAGTAGGAGTCATCCGCCTCCAGACGTCGGATGAGGGTCTGTCGCCCCAAGTCCTCGGCGGGATTGGGGAGGCCAACCAGGCTGGATCGCAACCTCCCGTACCGCCGGACGACCGGCTGCAACCACTTCAAAACAAGCAACAGGACTCCTTCGGGACAGGACATGCTTGGGAGGGGCTTCCGGAATCATGAGTATGAGGCCCCCGGAGCGGCTAATTCTCCCGACGGCCGTCCACGAGGCGCGGCACGCCGAGGGGGTTCTCCTCGCGCAGGGCCTCGGGCAGCAGATGCTGCGGGAAGCCCTGGTAAGCGACGGGCCGCAGGAAACGTTCGATCGCGGCTGTGCCCACTGAGGTGCTGCCGGCCGCCGTCGTCGCCGGGTAGGGGCCGCCGTGCTGCTGGGCATACGTGACCGAGACGCCAGTAGACCACTGGTTCCAGAGCACTCGCCCGGCCTTGCGTGCGAGGATCTCCACGAGCCCGTCCACCCGGCAGGAATCCGTTCCGTGGATTGTCGCGGTCAGTTGGCCCTCGAAGGTTTCAGCGATCAGCGGAAGCTGGGACTCGTCGTCGTACGCCACCACCACAGCAGTGGGGCCGAAGCACTCGGCCTGGAGCGCGTGCGGTTCGGCAAGCATGTCCGTGGCTGTGGTCAGCAGGAGGGTGGGGCTCGGCGGGTCCGCCAGGGGATCGGTGCCCTGGGCCAGGACGTTCAGCCGGGGGTTGGACTGCAAGCCCTGCAGCCCTTCGACGTAGCCGGACTGGATCCGATCGTTGAGGAGAGGCATGGCCGGAGGTAGGACGGCGTCGCGCAATGCATCCACCAGGCCGGAATCCGCCGGGACGAAGAGCGTGCCGGGCTTGGTGCAGAACTGTCCCGCCCCAAGCGTGAAGGAACCGACGAAGGCCTCGGCAATCTCCGGGCCGCGCTCTGCGGCCGCAGCCTCGGTGACGAAGACGGGGTTGTTGCTGCCCAGTTCGCCGAAGAAGGGGATGGGTTCCGGACGTGAGCTCGCGATGTCGAAGAGTGCGCGTCCGCCCGGAATGGAACCTGTGAAGGCACCGGCCTTAATCCGGGGATCGCGCAGGGCGGCGGCTCCGGCGGCGGTTCCCGTGATGAGCGCGAAAGTGCCCTCGGGAGCGCCGGCCGCGGCAAGGGCTGAGGCGATAACCTTGGCGGTGAGTAAGGAAAGCCCGGGATGGCCGGAGTGGGCCTTGAGCAGCACGGGGCTTCCGGCAGCAAGTGCCGAGGCAGTGTCTCCACCGGCCACCGAGAACGCGAAGGGGAAGTTGCTTGCCGCGAACACGACCACCGGCCCCGACGGCGCCAGTACACGGCGAATATCCGGCCGTGGAGCGCCCATAGGCCAGTCGGCGTCGGCGTGGTCGATCCGGGCGTCAAGGTAACCGCCGTCGCGCAGCAGATCCCCGAAAAGGCGCAGTTGGAAAGTGGTGCGCTTGAGCTCATCGCGGAGGCGGACCTCGGCTAGGCGGGTCTCGCGCTGTGCCACGGGGACCAACTGGCCGGCGGCGGCGTCGAGGGCGTCGGCGACGGCGTCGAGCAGCTTTGCGCGTTCGGCAGGCCGCAAGGCGGCGAGGTGCGCCGCGGCGGACTGGGCAGCAGCCAGGAGGGATTCCAGCTCGGCGTCAGTAGTGGGCGTTACGGCGCCGGCGTTGGATTGCTGGCCGGGCGTGTTTTGGGCGACGGTGGTCATGCTCGGTCTCCTTTCGGGAGGGGTTGGACTGAAGAGTCAGTGGTCGTCAGCGTCCAGGGCGGCGAGCTCGCCGATGCCCACGGGCGCCGCGAGGGGCCGTTTGGCGATGCCGGAGAGGGACTCGGCGGTTGGCGAAACGCCCGGGCCTGCGCCAAGGCAGGCCGAGGCGAAGCCGCACACGCGGCTTTGGCACCAGCCCATTCCGGCGCGGGTGAAGGACTTGAGGGTCCTGGCATCGTGGGCACCCAGGCTTTCCCGGGCTTCCATGATCTGGCCGGCGGTGACTTCTTCGCAGCGGCATACGGTGGTTTCCGGAGAAAGCCAGTCCTGCCAAGCAGCGGGTACCGGATGCGCCCCGTGCATTGCCTCTGCGAAACGGCGATGCCGCGCAGCGGTTTTCTCCGGCACAACTGCGCCGCCCGCTGCGGCCGTGCCCGCGGCGATGCCCTCAAGGACGGCTAATGTTGCCCCGCCGACGCCGGTGACCTCACCGGCCAGATACAGGCCCGGGACGCTGGACTCCTGCCGCTCATCGACGACCCCGACCAGCGAGCCGTCGGCGTCGAGCCGGGTTTCAATGCCGAAAGACAGGGGCAGCTCCATCTGGGGCGTGAAGCCCCAGCCGAAGCCCACCACGTCCACGTCTTCGTAGATGCGTTCCGTGCCGGGCCTGGCGCTGCCCTCAACATCGACCTTGGCCGTACGCACGCCGGACACGCGATCCATACCGAGGATCCGGGATCCGAGGACTTCGGTGACGATGCTGCGTGTGCGGTACGGAATCCGGTGCCGGGCGAAGACTGCGGCGTATTGCGCGCCCTCGAGTGCCTTTTCCGGCACTCCTGCGGCAGCTCGCAGATGCGCCAGCCAGGCGGTGGGGGAGGAGGACTCGAGCACGGCGAGGACCTTGCCGCCAGCCTCGGCGATATTCGCAGCGACCGGGAGCAGGAAAGGGCCGGTCCCTGCGATCACGAAGCGCTTCCCGGGCAGAATTCCGTTGGCCTTGATGAAGGCCTGGATGCCGCCGGCGGCCATCACGCCGGGGAGATCCCAGCCGGGAACCGGAAGCTGGCGGTCGTACCCGCCGGGGCAGAGGACAAGGCGGCGCGCGACGATGGCTTGGGCACCGACGCCCGCCCCTGAAGCAGCCACCGCGACGGTGGGCGTCGTGCGCAAGGTGAAGCCGGCGTCGTCCGCTTGAGTTGGCTGGTTTTGCTGTGCCATCCAGACCTGGAGGCCGGGAAGGTAGGTGATCAGCCCTTGGTGGCGGGCGGCGTCGAACCTCGCGCGGAGGTCAAGGTAGCTCTTCCACCCGTGGTGTCCACGGCCATCGGGCTCCGGAACCACGGTTTCGGGCCGGTGCCGCCAGAACTGGCCGCCCGGCTGGGCGCCCGCGTCCACGAGCACGACGGCGGCTCCGGTTTCGGCGGCCGAAACGGCCGCGGCAAGCCCGGCTGGGCCCGCGCCTACGACCGCGACATCTGTGCTGACGATGGGTTTCATGCTCGGCCTCCGGGTTCTTCCGAGGGATCCTCCGGGCATGAGCCTTCAATTTCCATGCCCTCGCGAACCTCAACGAGGCACGCGCGCTGGTTGGCGGCGCCGTCGACCGTCAACAGGCAGTCGAAACACACGCCGATGCCGCAGAACAGCCCCCGCGGCCTCTCCCCTTTGCGTGTGGCGCGCCAGGCCGTGATGCTTTGGGCGGTCAAAGCGGCGCCGACACTCTGGCCCGGAGCTACTTCGAGTGGGCGCCCATCAAAGCTCACGCGGACGACGGCGGCGCTTGGGGTTGCCTCTGCCGTGCCTCCTGTTGGGGTACTCATGCGCTGGCCTCCTCGCGGGGTTCCGCGGACTGGTGTTCTGCGGACTGGGGTGAAGCGGGGTGATGTGAACTGGAGTGACGCGCCGGCTCGCCGGTAGGGAGTTCGCCGAAGCGGGCCGGAGCGAAGGGTGAAAGGTCGAGGTCCGGAGCTTGGCCAACCAGTGCCTGGGCCAGGAGCTTGCCGGTGCCTGCGGACAGGCCGATTCCGGCGCCTTCGTGGCCAGCAGCATGCCAAAGCCCAGGGGCGCGCTCGTCGTGCCCGATCACGGGCAGGTGGTCCGGGCAGTACGGGCGGAAGCCGTGATAGTGCCGGATAGCTTTTACATGCTCCAAGAAGGGGAACAGCGCGGTAGCGTTGCGGGCCAGCAGGCTCAATGCGTTGGTGCTCACGGTGCGGTCGAAGCCCACCCGCTCACGCGTTGAGCCAATCAGAATGGTGCCGCTGGGAGTGCCCTCAACCACGGGCGAGGCCTGCAGGCCGCCGTCGGAGCTGCCGACATTGTCGATGTACTCGGCGGCGTAGACCTTGTGGTGGACCATTGGCGGGAGCGGCTCAGTGACCACGACGAAGCCGCGACGGGGGAGCACCGGCACGCTGACACCGGCTAATGCGGCGAGCTCGCCCGCCCAGGTGCCCGTACAGTTCACCACTGCGTCTGCGGAGAAGTCTCCGCGAGGAGTCTTGACGCCGGTGACGCGGTTGCTGCTACGCCGGAAGCCGGTCACGGGAGTGTCCGCCAGGAATCGTGCTCCGGCCTCGGTTGCAAGCCGGACAAGGTGGGCCGCGACGAGCATTGGCTGGACTTGGCAGTCCTCGGAATAGCTTGCGCCGCCCAGGGCCTCGTGGGAAATCTGCGGTTCGGCTTCCCGCAACGCATCTTGGTCCAACTCCTCAACCGCTACGCCGTAACCGGTCTGCACGGCCATGACGCGGTTCAAAGAAGCGAGGCTGCTCTCGCGCGAGGCCACGATGATTCCGCCCTTGGATTCAAACTCCCAGAGCCTCTTGTGATCGCCAAGGTCTCCGTGCCAGACTCCCAGGGAGTAGCGCGTGAGCTCGAGTTCGGGACCGAGTTCCTTGTCCGAGACGAGGATGTTCCCCTCGCACGCGGATGATGTGCCGCTGGCAGGCAGGCCCTTGTCGATGACCGTGACCGAGAGGCCCTGCCGCGCGGCGAAGTAGGCGGTGGCCGCCCCGATGACCCCGGCACCGATGACGAGGACGTCGCTGCCTTGGTTCATGTCTGTTGCTCCTCGGGTGGTGCCTCGTTCTCGCCAGTGGCCCAGAGGCCCCGGGCGTGGCCGATGTGGCGGCGCATGAATTCCTGTGCGGCGGCCCCTTCGCCGGCTTCGATGAGGTCAAGCAGTTCATGGTGTTCCTGGGCCGAGTCGGCCAGGCGGTTGCTCTCGCTCAAAGTCTTGAGTCCGTACATGCGGGTTCGCGTGCGCAAGCTGGTGGCGAGTTCAACGAGCTGGTTGTTGCCGGAATAACGGAGCAACTCGGCGTGGAAATCTCGGTCGGCGGCGAGGTAACCGGCCAGGTCTCCCTCGCGCGCCGACTCGACGATGTTCTCAGCCAGTGAGCGCAGTACGGCTATGCCAGACGGCGGGACCGTTCCGGCGACGTCCGCCATGACCGGCGGCTCAATCATCAATCGGATCTGGGTGATTTCGTCGAGTTCACGATCGCTCATGCTGGTGACGCGGAAGCCCTTGTTCTTTACTGTTTCGACCAGGCCTTCGCGCGTGAGGTCCATCATCGCCTCGCGCACTGGAGTGGCCGAGACGCCGAAGGCCGCGCCGAGAGCCGGCGCCGAATACATGGTGCCTTCCTCGAGGGTGCCGGCGATGATTGCCGCGCGAAGCGATTCGGTGACGGACTCGCGGAGGCTTCGCTGGCGGCCCAGGGGCGCGATGGGAAGCTTGTTGTTGGCTGGCACGGTGGGCACTCCTTGTGCAGGTGTCATGGTCTAGTGCCTCCTTCATACACCAAGGCCGCCGTCACGAGATCCTCCCATGCCATGCCCACGCCCGCATACAGGCAGGGCCGGCCCGGAGTCCGCTCGAACTCGCCTTTGACCAGCTCCCGCAGGTTGGCCGGACGGATCGTCTTCCATTCCTCGACGCTTCGGGCCGGAATAAGGTCTCCGGCTTCTCGCCACGCCGAGGCCCGCCCCTCCACCACGACGTCGCTGCGCAGCACGAGGGATGCATCCACCTCACGTGCGTCCAGCCCGTGCTGGCCCACCGCGGCGACGACGGTACCTGGAGCCACCAGACCGCCGTCGAACACCGGAGTAAGCGACGATGTCGTGCAAAGCACCACATCGGCACCGGATACCCCTGCCGCGCTCGCCGGGCGGACCTCGATTCCCTCGGACGCAAGCTTCTCGACGAGAACCTTCACGCGCTCGGGGCGCTGGCCGACGACGGCGAAGCTCGCCTCCGGGAACACGGCGCTCGCCGCCCGGAGGTGATTGAGTGCCTGGATCCCCGCGCCGAAAACGAGCACGCGCGGCTTCTCCGGGGCGCCCCCGGGGGCCGTGGCGAGAATATGCTTCGCGGCGAGGAGGGTGGTGGCAGGGGTGCGGATGGCTGTGAGCTCGTTGCCATCCATCACGGCGAGGGGAGCCAGGGTGTCCGAGTCAAGCAGCATGTAGATGCCTTGGATCTTCTCAAGCCCCCGCGCCGGGTTTCCAGGGGCAACAGTGAGGGCCTTGACCCCGCTGTAGTGTTGGCCCATTGCGGGCATGAGCAGGAACTCCCCGCCCGGAGCGGGACTGAAGATCCTGGGGCTGTCCTCCTCCGGGTCCACGCCATTCAGGAGCGCCCGCTCGAGGGCGGCGATCGCCGTCGTCCACGGTGCCGCCTCCCGCACCGCCGCAGCGTCGAAGTAAGGGAGGGTCACAGCAGGAACCCTTCCGGGAAGGGATCGGTGGGATCGAGGAAGTACTGGGCCGTTCCGGTCAGCCAAGCCCGTCCAGTCACGGTGGGGACCACCGCGGAGCGCCCTGCTACCTGGGTCTCTTCCACCAGCCGACCGATGAAGCGCGAACCAATATAGGACTCGTTGATGAAGTCTGTGTCCAAGGCGAGTTCGCCGCGCGCGTGCAGCTGCGCCATCCGCGCGCTGGTGCCGGTGCCGCAAGGGGAGCGGTCGAACCAGCCGGGGTAGATGGCCATGGCATGACGGGAATGCTCAGCCGTGGAACCAGGGGCCTTGAGGTAGACGTGGTGGCAACCGCGGATGTCCTCGCGCTCAGGGTGGACAGGCTCGTCGTGGGCATTGATGGCGTCCATGATGGCGAGACCGGCCTTGAGGAGATTGTCTTTTCGGGCGCGCTCGAAAGGCAATCCGAGGCTGTCCAGGTCCACGATCGCGTAGAAGTTGCCGCCAAAAGCCAGATCGTAAGCAATGGTGCCGTAGCCAGGGACGTCAACCGCCGCATCGAGGCGGTCCACGAAGGAAGGCACGTTGCGGATGGTCACGGACTCGGCATGCCCGTCCTTCACCGCCACCTCGGCGACCACCAGGCCGGCCGGGGTGTCGAGCCGGACGGTGGTGACCGGCTCGACTACCTCGACCATTCCAGTTTCCACCAGCACTGTTGCGACGCCGATGGTGCCGTGGCCGCACATCGGCAGGAGCCCGGAGACCTCGATGAAAAGGACGCCGAAGTCCGCATCCGCTCGCGTCGGAGGCTGAAGGATTGCCCCGCTCATGGACGCGTGGCCTCGCGGCTCGGTCATGAGGAGGGTGCGGATCCAATCGCTGTTCTCCATGAACCACAGCCGGCGCTCGGCCATCGTGGCGCCGGGAATCGTACCGATGCCACCCGTAATGACGCGCGTGGGCATGCCCTCGGTGTGTGAGTCCACGGCGTGGAAGATGCGGTTGGTTCTCATCGAGTGCTCCTTCTGGTTGGTCTAGGTTCCCGTGGCTGCTTCGCCGGGCAACGGCCCCTGTGCGTCTCCTGCCAAACGCTCGCTCACGTTTGGCAGGTTTTGCGGGGACGCTCGCTCACGTTTGTTGCTTATTTGTAGCCCTTGGCGAGGGCTGCTTCGGTGTCGCGGATGACGGCGTCGCGCACTGCGGGGGCGAGCGGTCCCCGGGGTGGGCGGCAGACGCCTCCGCGGAGTCCAACGATATCCATGGACAGTTTGATGGACTGGACGAACTCTGTCTTACTGTCCCAACGCAGCAGGGAGTGCAGGTCGCGATAGATCTCGCGGGCGCGACCCAGGTCGGACAGGTCGCCTGAGGTTGAGAGCCGGTACAGCTCCAAGGTGGATTCCGGAATCGCGTTGGGGTAGCCCGCCACCCAGCCGACCGCACCGGCCAGGCCCATCTCGACGACGGTGTCGTCGGTGCCGATGAGAAGGTCCACTTCTGGGGCGAGTTCCTTGATTTCGTAGGCGCGGCGCACGTCACCGGTGAATTCCTTGACGCCGACAATGAGGCCTTCGCCGTGGAGACGGGCAATGAGCTGCGGAGTCAGGTCCACTTTGGTGTCTATGGGGTTGTTGTAGGCCACAATCGGCAGCCCGACGGCGGCGGCGCGGCGGTAGTGGTCCACCACCTCGTCGTCGTTGGCGCGGTAGGCATTCGGAGGCAGCAACATGAGCGCCTTGGCGCCGGCTTCGGCGGCCTGCTCGGCCCACCTCTGCGTCTGCAGCCCGCCGTATGCGCCGATGCCGGACATCACGGTGAAGCCCTCGGGTGCGGCCTCGACCGCAGTCGTGATGACGCGGGCACGCTCTTCGTCGCTCAGCGTTTGGTACTCGCCCAATGATCCGTTGGGGGCTACGCCGTCGCAGCCTGCGTTGGCCAGGAAGCGGACATGCTCAGCGTAGGCGTCGTAGTCGATGCCGAGATCGTCCTTGAACGGCAGTGCCGTTGCGACGAGTACGCCGTGCCAGGGCTTGCGGGTTTCAGTCATGGTTGGTCCTTTCGGTGGGGCACACGCGGCGCCGTCATTGTGCTGCCGTGAGATACCTCACAGCCTAATCTACCATGTGACATTGCACAGGTGGTCCAAATGGGTGCCGGGCCTAAACCCGGCACCCGGGTTTGCTGAGTTGCGTCAGCTGGAAGGAGCTAGCTCGCGGGAACGACGTATTGCTTCTCGGCGACCTTTCCGAGGCCTTCGGACAGGCCGGCGTCGGTCAGTAGCTTGGTGATGGTGCCGTCCGCGCGCTGTGCGGTGATGCCGGCGTTGAGTGCGTCCTGCAGGCTCTTGTTGCCCTTGGTCATGGGGAATGCAGCCTCGGGAGCGTGGGCGATTGCCCCGACGCGTGTGTCCGGCTTCTCGTTCGCGAGGGCGACCTTGACGCTGGCGGCGCCCTTGAACTGAAGCACCTGCACGCCGTAAGCGTCAACGTCGGCGTCCAGGCGGCCGGCGTCGAAATCCGCCTTGAGTTCGACGCTGCTGGGGTAGGTGACAAGCTTGTCGCCCAGGATCTTCTTGAGGTCCTCGACCCAGAGGTATCCGTCGATCGTGCCGACCTTGTTCATCTTCTCCAGGTCCGAGACGGTCGTGGCGCCCGACTTGGAAACGATGCCCATGCCGTCGAGGTAGGTGGATGCGGAGAAGTCGACGGCCTTGAGGCGTTTCTCGGTTGCGTCGATGGTGCCCACTGCGAGGTCGATATTGCCGCCGGAAATGGATTGCACGGCATCTGCGTAAGTGGCCTGCTGGTAGGCGGGTTCAAGGCACTCGTCCTTGGCTATCTTGCTGACAATCGCGATGTCGATGCCATTGGGCTTGCCGCTGTTGTAGCTGCTGAACGGCGGGATGTCGATGACACCGACCGTCAGCTTCCCCGGTGCGACGGTCTGGATGCCCTGGTGCTTTGGCGTGCACGAAGCCGTGCTTGCGCCCGAGGAACCGCCGCAGGCGGTTAGGCCGAGGCTGAGGGCGATCGCGCTGGCAGTCAGGATGCCGGCGCCTTTGAGGCGGTGGGTATTCATGAGTCCTCCTGTTGGTGTTGGGGGTGCTGCAGGATGTCGGTGGAGCGTTAGTTGCGGGGGATTATCACGCGTGGCGGGCCATGCGCTTCTCAAAGAAGACGGTGATCCACGTGGCCGGCATGGAGATGGCGGCGTAGCAGAGGCCCGCGAGGGTAAAGATCTGGAGGTAGTTGAAGTCTTGGCTGCCGATGTTGTACGCGGACTTCATGAGTTCCGGGACCGCGATCGCGTACGCCAGAGACGTACCTTGGAACATCTGGATCGCGACGCCCATCAGCCCGGGGATTGCCGAGCGCATCCCTTGCGGCATGATGACCCGGAAGAAAGTGTCACGCTGCGACAATCCAAGGGCCTTGGAAGCCTCAAGCTGTCCACGGGCCACCGACTGGAGGCCTGCCCGCATGATCTCGCTTGAGTACGCCGCCGAGTTCCATGTCAGGGCGAGGCAAGCTGCAGTGATGCTTTCGAACGCGATCCCGAATTTCGGCAAGCCGTAGTAGAAGAGGTAGAGGATCACCAGGGCCGGCGCGCCTCGGCCGATTTCGACGACGGCGAGTCCCAAGGTTCGGACGGCGAGGTTCTTGGCGGTCACCATAAGGCTGAGTGCCAGTCCCAATGGATAGCCGAAGAAGATCGAGACGCCGGCGATCAGGAGACTGACGCCGAGGCCCGACATCATTTGCGGGAGGTAGCCCGCCCATTCTGTTAGCCAGGTCATGCGTAGACGGCCTTCCTCATGCGGGAATCGAGTCGGCGGGACAAGTAGGCGACCGGCAGGCTCAGCACGATATAGAGAATGCCCACGATGATGTAGGGCAGGATCCCTTCCACGCTGGGGTGCTGCCGGGCGAAGGCCTGGGACTGGAAGACCATTTCAGTGACGATGATCGTCGAGGCGATCGAGGAGTCCTTCAGCAGGCCCGTCAGGTAAGTCGCGATCGAGGGGGATACGATTCGGAAGGCCTGGGGGACCATCACGCGGTAGAAGGTGGTCCCGCGGGTCAAGCCGAGGGCATTCGCTGCCTCGCCCTGGCCGCGTGGCACGCCCTGTAACCCGCCTCGGTAGATCTCGGCAAGGTAGGCAATGGAGACTACGCCGAGGCCAACCACCGCTGCGGCCACCGGGTTGAACTTGAAAGTGCCGATCTGGATGCCGAACTTGAGCAGGAACAGCCACACGATGATCGGCACGCCGCGGACGAGGTCCACGAAGAGCCGCGACGCCAGGCGAACCAGAACGTTCGACGACGACAAGCCCACCGCGAGTGGAACGGCGCCGACGATGCCAATCGCGAACGCAGACAGCGTCAGCATGATCGTCATGGGAAGCCCCTGAAGGACCGCGGAAAGTGCGTCCATGTCAGCGCTCCAGCACTGCGCGCAGGAAGCGTCGGGTGCGGGCCTCCTGCGGATCGCTCATGATGGCCCGGGGATCACCCTGCTCGATGATTTTGCAATCGGCCATGACCACGAGCGTGTCGGAGACGTCGCGGGCGAACTGCATCTCGTGGGTCACCACGATCATCGTCATGCCATCGGCGGCGAGCTCGCGCATGACGGCCAGGACTTCGAGCCCCACCTCCGGATCGAGCGCCGACGTCGGTTCATCGAAGAGCATGATGCCCGGATCCAAGGCCAGGGCGCGGGCAATGGCAATGCGCTGCTGCTGGCCGCCGGAGCATCGCCCCGGGTGCTGCGAGGCCTTCTCTTTGAGCCCCACGCGCTCAAGCAACTGCATCGAGCGCTCGTCGGCCTCTTCCTTGCTGCGTCCGAGGACCTTCTGCTGCGGGAAGCTGATGTTCTTCAGCGCGGACATGTGCGGGAAGAGATTGAATGACTGGAACACCATGCCCACCGTGCGCCGAAGTGCCGCGAGATCCCGGCTGCTGACGTCCTTGCCCGGCTCGATGGTGTGCTGGGCCACCTGAATGGTGCCGGAATCGGGCCGCTCCAGGAGGTTGATACACCGCAAGAAGGTGCTCTTGCCTGCGCCAGAGGGGCCGATAAGGGCAGTGACAGTCCCCGGCTGGACGTGCAGGGAAACATCATCAAGGACGACGTGGTCGCCATAGTGCTTCGAAATGTTGTCTAGCTTGATGCCGAAACGGGGAGCGATCCTGCCGTCCGCAATTTCTGAAAGGGTCATAGTGATCTTCCATGTGGTGAGCAAGTGAAACATCGACGATGTGGTCCATGTCACGTGATATGTGCAATGGTACATGACACTGCGGAAGAAAAGGAAGGGCTATTTTTGGCGCCTTCGACGGATTCTCCGGAGACCCGTCTGGCCCGAACCCGCCGCAACGCGGGAGTCCGCACAGGACCACATCAACACGCAAGTCAGCAAAGGATGACGCCGCGCCCTCCCGGGGCAATGACGCCGATGACCGCGACCGGTACCTCAGGCACCTGCTTCTCGAAGAAATCAAGGACGACGCCGGCGTGCGAAGGAATTCTGCGGTCTGGAACGAGCTCCGGGCCTGCTCCATCTCCGAACCTGAATTGGCAGAACCACTGTCCAGGACAACAGCGGAATGGAACCGCGCAATCGCCCAGGCCATCGCGGCCGCGGCGGAAGGCAACAACGAGCAGCAGTTATCGTACCCGCATGTCCGCGGCTCGGACATACGCCGGGATCGTTCGAATCTTCACGCTGGTGGAGGGGGTCACGAATATCGACGAACGCGACGCATGCGACCTGTCGATCTGGTCCACGTTCGCCACACGTTTACCCCACGGAAACGATGGAAAACGCTGATATGTCACGGACCGTATGTCCCACGGAAAGCGGCTGGATTCCGCGGATTTTCAAGCCAACGCAAGCCGCTGACAACCAACAAAATGTGCCGTCCCCTGGGAAGAGGTCAGGAGTTCGAATCTCTTTAGCTCCACAGTGAAGGCCCCCCGACCTGCGGGAACGCTGGGTTGGAGGGCCTTCGTCTTGCCTTTTTGGGGCTAGCCCGAGGTTCGAGACTAAAATCGACGGCAGTCGCCTTTGAACGTTGCTTTGGCGACGCTGATCGGCTTAGCCTCGGCCCTTGTTCCCGTTGCCGCCTTGTTGGTGTGAATCGGACCGTGGCCGCTGGAGCGTGAAGGATTCGAAGGATGCGAGCTGTCCTTGGGGACCGGTTACGTTGTAGTACGTGACCTCCATCTTCGTTGTCCCTCCGGGTTCGGTGCCGGGGTCGACGCTGAAGGCCGCGAAACCATAGGAGTTCGCGGCATCGCGCTTTGCCGACCACGGAGCGTCTTCCTGGACGTAGACCGGTGGCCGCTTATTTGTTGTGGGGTCGGGTGCGCCAACGCTCGTGATGACACGGCATGAGGGAGGGTTGTAGAACAACTGGTTCGATGGCACGGACGTTCCGCCCCCGCCCAGGACCATGTGGACCGTCCCTTTGGTCGTATCGATGACGTCGGTGTGCGTGTCCGCCGGAATCGGAGTCAGCGTTGCGTTGGCTTGTTGGCCGTGGATCGGGTGGGAGCGTTCGTAGTGGTGCTCGTGCCCGCAGACAACCAGGTCCACGCCGTACTTGTCGAACAGCGGCACCCATTCCTGCCGGATGCCCAGATCGGCTCCGTTGAAGGATCCTGCCGTGCTGATGACAACCTGGTGCATGCAGACGACCACCCAGTCGATGTTCCTATCCGACCTTGCCGCGCTGAGTTCATTTTCGAGCCAGGTTTTCTGGGCGCCCTTCGAGTAGCCCCTGACGTAGCTGTTGCCGCCGTCCTGGTAGCAGACATCGTCGTTGGCGAGGCTGATGACCCGTACTGAACCTGCGGTGAAGGAGTACCAGAGGCCGCGGGTGAGGTCGGTCTGCCCCGGCTGCGGAGGGACGGAGAAGTACGTCTGGTAGGCGGCATACCCGATCGGACCGTTGCCCAGTTCGTTCTCGTGGTTTCCTGCGGCGGGCATCCAAGGCCGGTGACGGGCGCTGCGTGAGTTGTTGTCCCAGAAGTCGGTCCAGGTCCGCACCCGGTTCTCCGAGATATTGGCGTAGCAGAGATCGCCATTGAACAGGTGGAACAGAGGCTGGACGCGTTCGACGCCGGCCGGCATGTCACCGGCAGCGGGGGAACCGAGGTTGTCGTTGACCCATTGCTGCGTTCCTGACCCGGAGCTGGACTTCTTTCCGAGGGTGGGGGTGCCTTGGTCGCCGAAGCTTGTGAAGGTGAATTCTCCGCGTCCGCGCGGACCCGTACGGAAAGAACCAAACTCTGGCTGCGCGCCGTCGTGAATGGCTGCATACACATAGTCATGGGATGGATCGAGCTCGGTGAGTTTCGCGTGATAGGCATATACCTTCTGGCCGGATTTGGCGTCGACGTAGCTGGTTTCTACCGCGTCCTGGCTCCGTCCGTAACTTCCGTCGGTTTCGCCGAGCATCGCCCGGGCCTGCTTTACGGGCTGCAAGGTGTGCCACGACACCACAACTTCGCTGGATGCATCGGTACCGAACTGCAGATGCAGTCCGTTCACCACCGGGGTGGTCAGCGGGTCGCCGACGGCTGAGGGCAACATCGCCTTGTTGTCAGCAGCTGACGCCGGGGTTGCGCCTGCCAAAACGGCGACGGCGCTGGCGGCTCCGGCAGCCGTGAAGAAGCCGCGGCGCGAGAGTCCAGTTCTAAAGAGTTCCTTGTCATCAGTCATGGATTCAGCTTGGTGCGGCGCCGAGGCGAGACAGTGAAAACTGTCCAAGCGGCGAGTCACCGACAAATTAATTCTTGGTTACCCCGTTCACTTAGTGAGTGTGCCCGTTGCTGTCGCTGTCGCGGACGGGAAGCCCGGAGGATGGCGGTCACAACTCGTTGATCACCCACCGGCGGTCAAGACACAGCACGGGAGCCGCCGCGAGATCAGTGAGGGTCTGGATTTCGTGATGAGGCATGACGCGGAGCTGCTCAAGCGCCTTGAGGATGCATGAGTTCGTACCTCGAGATCGAGGATGCCCTGCAGGTGATAGAGCGGTACGGTTTCCACATCCGTGACGTCGAGCTGCTCGCCTCGACTTTGGCGCGCCCGGCAACGACGGTCATGGGCACCGACGCCTATCCTCACTTGCCATGAAGGCGGCAGCGCTGCTCGAGTCCGTGGCGAGGTTTCATCCGCTCATCGACGGCAACAAACGCACCGCCTGGACGCTCATGGTCCTGCTGTTGTGGATCAATGGCTACCGGCACGACTTCAACCCCGACGAGGGTTTCGACCTGGTATTGGGCGTGGCCGCCGGCGACATCGATTGCAGCGCAACGCCGTTCTGATCGAGAAACTTCTGATTCGACGGTAGATGCTGCGAAGCCGTTTCCGAGACTACGCGTCCGACATCATCTTTTGACCAGGCGTGGCTGGCCCTTCGGGTCCTAGGATCAGCTGGCCCCCTTCCATGGGGACGGGGCTGTTGTGCCGTGGCTATAGTCGAAGGATGAAGCAGCGAGTATTGGGCAAGACAGGGCGGTCCGTCTCCGTTGTGGGGCTGGGCACATGGCAGCTCGGTGCCGACTGGGGCAACGTGGATCCAAAGGAAGCCATCGCCATCCTGGAAGCCGCAGTGGATTCGGGGGTGACCTTCTTCGATACCGCCGACGTCTACGGCGACGGGCGGAGCGAGCAAACCATCGGGAAGTACCTCGCAGCGAACCCCGGACTGGACATAACGGTCGCCACCAAAATCGGGCGGCGCCTGGAACAGATACCGGAGAACTACACACTGGCCAACTTCCGGCAGTGGGTTGACCGTTCCCGGCGGAACCTCCGGACGGAGTGCCTGGACCTGGTGCAACTGCACTGCCCGCCGACCCCGGTTTATAGCCGCCCGGAAGTCTACGATGCGCTGGAGACGCTCGTCGGTGAAGGCGCAATCAAGGACTACGGCGTCAGCGTTGAGCGGACCGATGAAGCACTCGAAGCCATCAAACACGGCACGGCCACCGTCCAGATCATTCTGAACGCCTTCAGACACAAGCCCTTGGACGAGGTCCTGCCCGCGGCGAAGAATGCCGGAGTCGGCATCATCGCCAGGGTCCCTCTGGCCTCCGGCCTGCTCTCGGGCAAGTATTCCAAGGACACAGTCTTTGCCGAAAATGACCATCGGAAATACAACCGGAACGGCGCAGTATTCGACGTCGGCGAGACCTTCTCCGGAGTTGACTTTGAACAAGGCCTCAAAGCGGTGGAAGAATTCAAAAAGCTTGTCCCGTCCGGAGCAACGACAGCCCAAGCGGCCATCGCCTGGATCGCGGCACAAGGCGGGGTCAGCACCGTCATACCAGGTGCCCGAAGCCCCGAACAAGCCCGCTCCAACGCTGCCTCTATCCAAATACTGGACCACCTGGGCCCCGACTTCGAGAACAGCGTGAGGGAAATCTACGACGCGTACTTCCGCGAGATGATCCATTCACGCTGGTAGCCCCGGAAAGCCATGTCCTTTCAGTCCACCCCCGAAGGGCAGTGACCGTCGACGCCGGTTCTCAACCGATCGCTATCCCTGCCGCATTCGGCCGGCTATTCGTTCAACCGCTACTCCGCATGTACTGGCAGTTAGGGACGGCGATAGGGTTGGTGCATGAGCGCACCGGATACTACACACGACTGGCGGCCCCTGTGGGCACGGCTCAACGAGGGCGAGGAAACATTTCCCGTCGGCGTCCTGATGACCGCGCCGCCGGGCGAGGTCAACAGCGCGCCGCCGCTCGAGTCCGAGTACGGCGTGTTCGAGGCACCCTTGGAGGATCACGACGTCGTGGAGCTGACCCGCTTCGACCGCCCCTTGGCGCGGGGCCGGGTGGTGTTCGGCGATGGTTTCGCTGTGGTGGGCCCGGTGCGCCCAGTGGACGGCGACGCGGTGGCGCTCGATCACGAGGCCGTGGTTCTGGCCCGCCTGGCGGAGGAAGCCTTCGTCGAAGGCGCGGATGTCGTCTATGCGCCTGTCGACGCCGGGGCGGCGGAACGGTACGAGGCCCTCGGCTGGACTCGGGCGGGCGAACTGGCCCCCTAGGAGCAATGCCGCTTGCTCAGAGGTCGCTTGTGCCAAATTTTCGGCATGGCGCGTAGCGGCTGAATTGACTGCAGTGGCGCAAAAATGAGGGTGCCACAATGTGCACGCACCCGGGGTTGCACTGGGCTGTACTGGGCATATTTTCTGTAGTTTCGTGTGTTTTCAGCGGTCGGAAGACGGAGCCGTCCGAAGAGATGACGGATCCGTCTTCCGCTGGTGGTAAAGCGGTCCAGGAATGCCTGCACCGGTCGCAGCGCTAGTGCCCGGCGAGTCGTGGGTGCCTTGGTTCACGCCGTCCCGGGCCTGAGCATAGGGATCTGACATGCCAGCGGCGAAAGCTTCCAGTGAGGTCTAGCAGCTGGAAGCGGTTAGGCATCGATCACCAAGTCGGTTCGTGCCGTGGAGCAGCAGGGCAGGAACTTGCCCGCATCGATTTCGCGTGCCCGGATCCCGCCCTGGTGGTTCATCTCGACCTCTCCGGAAAGCTTGACGACCTTGCAGGAGCCGCACATGCCTTCCTTGCAGTTGGCGCCGATCCTGACGCCCGCGCGCTGGGCCGCCCCGAGGATGTGTTCGGTGGGGTCAATCCGCACATTGATGCCAGTGCGCATGAAGGACAGGGTGAGGCTTCCCGTTCCCACCGTGTCGAAGCTCGAGGCATCCGGTGCGTCGACCTCCGGCGCCGTCCCGGAGCCGTCTTCGGGAGCTTCGGAACCGGGTCCGTCGGGGTCGGCGGTTTCCAGCGGCAGGCCCGTGGCCTGCAGGGTTCCATCGGCGTCGTAGCCTGGCTCGTAGAGCCCGAACGCGGTGGGCTGGCTTTCGTAGTAGTCCTCGGCGGAATCGGCGATTTCTTCGGCGATTTCCTCCGCAATGTCTACTGCAAACGCGAGCTCCGCCTGGTATTCAAGGAGCGTCTGGCGATCTCCCGAGAAGAATTCCATATAGATGGAGGTGTCGTCGACGCCGACCTTCTTCAGGAGCTCGGTCGCGGTGTTCAGGTAACCCTCGGGGCCGCAGGCATAGACCTGGCGGCCGTTGGCGTCGGGGGCCACCTCGTCGAGCATGACCGTCGTCAGCCTTCCGGTGAGCCCTTCCCATCCCTCGGGTTTGCTGCGGTCGCCCAGGGAGTAGAAGACCTTGACGCGCGAATCCACGGAGGCGATGTAGGCCAGCTCCTGGTGGAAGGCAAAGCCTCCGGCCTCCGCTCCGTGATAGAGCACCACAACATCGGCCTGTCCGGGCAGTGAGTGGATGGTCCGCACCATGGACATGATGGGGGTGATGCCTGCGCCGGCGGCCAGCAAGAGATACCGCGCCCGCCGGTCGGCATCCGGCAAGTGGAATGCGCCGACCGGTCCGAGCATCTCGAGCACAGTGCCGGGTTTGACGTTCTCGTGCACCCACGGTGAGACGAGTCCCGCGGGGTCGCGTTTGACGCTGATGCTGAAGGTCCAAGGCTGAGTGGGGGAACTGGACAGCGAGTAGCTGCGGTCCACCGGATCCTGGTCCTCGCCGTTCACCGGAAAAGCGATGTTTACATACTGGCCCGCACGGAACGCCAGGGGCGCACCGTCGCAGCGGCGGAACACGAAGGTCATCAAGCCGCCCGCCTCGGGAACGGTCTCGACACATTCGGCCATGAACTCCTGTGGATGCCAGGGGCCCAGCGCACGGGCAGCACGGGCGGGTGCCTCGGTGCTGCCCATGACTCTGTTCCACGGCATCTCAAGACCGCGAATGCGCTGTGGTTCCTGGATGGCCGTCTCAGTGAGGAGTTCAATCATGCCAAGTGCTCCTGCACGCGCTGCACGTACCAGTTGATGAACGCCTCCACCTGGTACTCGCTCTTCATGTACGGGCCGGGCTCATAGGCCGGGCTGCCGGCACCCTGCTGGCACAACTCCACGAACGCCTTGTCCTGCAGGTTTGTCTGCTTCCAGGTGTAGGTGAGCTTCTCAAGGTCGTAGTCGACGCCTTCCTCGGCATCGTCGGCCACCAGCCAGGTGGTGCGTACCAGGGTCTGGTGTTCGTTGATGGGGAAGACGCCGAACGTGATGACGTGGTCGCTCTGGAAGTGGAACCAGCTGTTGGGCTGCAGGTGCATCGAGCAGCGACCAAGGCGGAAGTCCGGCAAGTCCCCGAGCAGCTTCTTGGAGAGCCTGCGCCCGTCGGCCGAGAACGATTCGCCCTCTCCGTCGAGCGATTCACGTGAGATACGGATTCCCGCGATGCGCGTGTCGAGCTCCTCGACCACCTCGTAGGGAAGGCCATAGCGGCGGCAACGCTCCTCGAGCGAAGACTGGGCTTCCTTGTTGCGGTCCCATACTTCTTCGAGATGGGCCGGGATCAGGCCCTCCGTCAGGCCCCAGGTGGGAAAGAGGGAACAGGCAAGCTCGGGGTGTCCGTCGCAGTGGTAGCACTCACGGTTGTTCTCCATGACGAGCTTCCAGTTGCCCTCCTCGATGATGTTCTGCTGGTAGGCGACTTTCGTCTTCGACAGATCGTGGGGCGCGAGGTATGGCTCGAAGATCTTCGAGGTTTCGTCGAAGTCGGTTGGCGGTTCGTCGGCAATGCAGACGAAGATGAGTCCGGCGACCATGCGGCTGTGGGCGCGCTTGAGGCCGAAGCAGCCCTTGTCGAACTTGGTTTCCCCCGGCGCCGAGGCATGGATCAAATTGCCTTCGGGAGAGTAGGTCCAGGAGTGATAGCCGCACACCAGGTTTCCCGTTGACCCCGCGGGTTCGGTCAGGACGCGGGCGCCGCGGTGGCGGCACACGTTGTGCAGGACGTTCACGCCGCCGTCGTCGTTGCGCAGCACGATCAGGGAGTAGGGCCCGTAGTCGACGGTGACGTAGTCGCCCGGCTCCGGCAGTTCGGCGATGCTGGCGGCATAGATCCAGTGCTGGCCAAAAATGGCCTCCATGTCGATCTTGAAAATCGTCGGATCGGTGTAGAAGGGGGCATTGAGCGAATACCCCACGCGCCGCAACTCGAACAACTCGGTGATTTCCGCCAGCTGCTCGGCAGGCAATGATGAAGCGAGTTTTCGGCGTGTATTGAGGGGCGCGTTCACTGGAGCAGACATGTGTTTCCTCCCGGGAGGGCTGGGTAAGGGGCGATCCATCGAGACCTGGGTTGGTGGGTGCAATCGCCGTTGTCTAACGTTTTATTCATGAGATTAGGGCCGATCGATCTGCAACAAAAGCGCAAGATTTAGTAGATAACAGTGCACAATGGTTGCATGATCGATCCACGGCTCATAACACTTCGGGTGTTTGCCCGGTGCGGGACCATTGGCGCAACCGCGGAGCTCACCGGCTATTCTCCTTCCGCCGTCTCAGCTCAACTGCGGGAGCTCCAGCGCGTGCTTGGAATGCAGCTGCTGACGAAGGACGGCCGGGGTGTGCGCCTGACCGCCACGGGCCGTTTTCTCGTGGCGGGCTCGGACACGCTCATGGCCGAATGGGAGAGCCTGCGCGCTGCGGCCATGCAGGCCGGCGACCAGATGCCCTCCCGATTTGGCCTCGGCGGATTCTCCACCGCGGCCGCCCAGTTGCTCGCGCCTCTGGCCGCCACCCTGCGCTCAACCCACCCGTTGCTGGAGGTGCAGGTACTCGAGGCCAACCCGGCCCGCTGCTTCGACTTGTTGGTTGCCGAGCGAATCGACCTCGCCGTCATTGTCGCCATGCAGTCCGACACCTATGTTGAGGACGATCAGCGTTTCGAGCAGACAGTTCTGCTCGACGATCCCCTGGACGTGATCATTCCCGCCAACCATCCGTTGGCATCGCGGGAAAAAGTGACGCTCGAAGAGCTGGCGTCGGAACCCTGGATCACCGAGGCTGCCGGATCCACCTACCATTCCCTGTTCACGGCGGCGTTCACGGCAGTCGGGGTGACGCCGCGGATTGCCCATGAGGCCGTGGAATGGGAAACCCAGATCGCCTTCGTTGGAGCGGGGCTGGGCGTGGGCCTGCTGCCGCGATTGTCGCCCCTGCATAGTGCCGAAAACGTGGTTCGACTGCGCATTACCGGCAAGGGGAAGCCCTCGCGGCGCATTGTCGCTGCGGTGCGCAGTGGCAGCATTGCATCGCCCTTGATCCAGGAGTCGCTCGGCATCCTGCGGGCCAGCGCCAATCGGATCCTCACCGCCCGACCCGAAGACGACCCCTGAAATCCGTTGTTTTATACCCGGATAGCACCATTGCTATCCTCCGATGGCGCTCATGCTGCGGTCCGGTTGGATGAAGTCGGGTGCGCCGAGGCCGGTGTGGTCCATGCCGTGGGCTTTGGGTTTGATCCACAT
>NZ_JBHVTT010000027.1:0-66966 GCF_042884555.1 Arthrobacter sp. NPDC058127
GACGGCTTCGGATTCTCCGACACCCGCCAAGCCGCACGCCGCTTCTTCAAAAACGACACCCACTCCATCGTCGTCAAAGCCCTCCAACTCCTCGCCCGCCGAGGCGAAGTTGACGTGCAGGCGCCGGCCCAGGCAATCGAGAAGTACAGCCTCCTCGACGTCAACGCCGGCACCACCGGAGGGGCGGGCGGCGAAAGCTAAGCCTCCAGAGAAGCAAGCAACATCTCGACGGCGGTCCACACCGAAAGGTGCGGGCCGCCGTCGGGCTTTAACACCCGGGCTTTAACATCCGGGCAGTAACAATCGCCGCTCAGCACCACTCGACGCGGACAGTCACGTGACGTGCACCAATCGCAGTTGTAGCCTTCGCACAAATGGAGCTTGTGGATGATGCGCCGTATGCTCAAGGCATGGCAGAGCCGAATCAAACCCCCGCGAAACGCAAAGCGGCCGCGCGCACGTTATCACCCGAAAAGGCGGAGACCCTCAAGCGGCTCCGTGCCAATGTGGGGCAACTGTCCACCACCACCATGCGCAAGCTTGAGAAATCGTTGCCATGGTACAGCCGGCTGAGCTCCGATGAACGCTCAGCATTGGGCCTGGTTGCCCAAAACGGAATCGCGGCTTTCGTGACGTGGTACGAGAGGCCGAGCTCGCCGTCGTGGATCCTGACGGACGTCTTCGGGAATGCTCCGACCGAACTGACCCGCTCCATCAGCCTGCAAAAGGCCCTCCAGCTGATCCGGATCGTCGTCGAGGTGGTGGAGGACCAGGTCCCCGTCATCGCACCCGAAGCCGACCAGCCCTCTTTGCGCGAAGCGGTCCTGCGCTACTCGCGGGAAGTGGCATTCGCCGCAGCCGATGTCTATGCCCGCGCCGCCGAATCCCGCGGTTCCTGGGACACCAGGCTCGAAGCCTTGATCGTGGACGCCATCCTCCGTGGCGAGAACACCGACGCCCTTCGTTCCCGCATCGCGGCCCTCGGCTGGAAGGCCCAGGAGCGCTTCACGGTGATGGTGGGCAACTCGCCGTCGGAACCAAGCGCAAGCTACGTGAGCGAGTTGCGCCGGACCGCCGGACGCTACGCCGAGGACGCCCTCGTCGGCATCCAGGGCGATCGCCTCATCCTGATCCTCGGTGGCGTCCAAGACCGCGACACCGCGTATCTGAAACTGAGCGAGCTGTTCGCCCCCGGCGCGGTGGTCTATGGACCCGAGGCCGGGTCACTGTTGGAGGCAAGCAGCTCCGCACAGGCAGCCTTTGCAGGGCTCACAGCTGCCAAGGCCTGGCCGTCGGCTCCGCGACCGGTAGCCGCTGACGACCTCCTCCCGGAGCGCGTAGTCTCAGGCGACGACGCCGCCCGCCGTTCCCTGATCAAGAACATTTACCGGCCGCTGCTGGCCGCATCCAACGGCCTTGTTGAAACCCTCGGAACCTACTTGGAACTGGGCCATTCCCTCGAAGCAACCGCCCGCGAGCTGTTCGTCCACGCAAACACGGTGCGGTATCGTCTCAAGCGCGTCTGCGACGTCACAGGGTGGGATCCCCTCCTCCCCCGGGAGGCTTTCGTGCTCCAAACCGCGTTGGTTGTGGGCAGGCTTTCGGCCCAGCCAAAGGCGACGTCGGAGCGTCACGGTACCCGATCCGCGGGTTGAACCGTTGTAGACTTCCTACAAACTGACCCAGTGAGCTTGGTGTACGCAAACACCAGTAGTTCACGCGGCAATTTGGAAAGCTGGTTACGTGCTTGCAATCGTCTGCCCTGGACAGGGCTCCCAGACCCCTGGATTTTTGGCCCCCTGGCTGGAGCTCCCTTCCGTAGAAGGCCATTTGGCCTCCCTGAGCGAAATCGCAGGCATCGACCTCAAGGCCCACGGCACCACCTCCGATGAAGAAACCATCAAGGACACTGCCGTCGCGCAGCCCCTGATTGTTGCCGCAGGGCTCGTGGCAGCGAAATCGCTGTTCGACGTCGAACTCAGTACCCTTCCGATCGTCCTTGCCGGCCACTCGGTCGGGGAGATCACGGCCTCGGCGCTTGCGGGTGTCCTGAGCGAGGAAGAAGCCATGACGTTTGTCCGCGAGCGTGCCAACAACATGGCCGCTGCCGCCGCCGTCACCCCCACCGGAATGAGTGCCGTCGTCGGCGGCGATCCGGCCGAGGTGCTGTCCGCTATCGAGGCAGCGGGCGCAACTCCCGCGAACGTCAACGGCGCGGGCCAGACGGTTGCCGCGGGCACGTTCGAACAGCTCCAGGCGCTGGCTGACAACCCGCCTGCCAAGGCCAGGGTCATCCCGCTGAAGGTCGCCGGAGCATTCCACACCTCCCACATGGCCCCGGCCGTGAGCGCGCTTGAAGCACTGCGGCCGTCGCTCAAACCGCAGGCTCCCACGGTTCCCTTGCTCTCGAACTTCGATGGCCAGGAAGTAACGGACGGCGGCGCCGCCGTCGAAAGCCTGATCGCCCAGGTCTCGCGCCCGGTGCGCTGGGACCTCTGCATGGAGAACCTGGTCCAGCGCGGAGTCACCGGACTCATCGAACTGGCACCTGCCGGCACCTTGGCCGGCCTCGCCAAGCGCGGCATGCCCGGCGTGAAAACCGTTGCCGTCAAGACGCCGGAAGACTTGTCCGCCGCACTTGCACTCTTCGCGGAATTGGAGGGAGACGCATGAGCGCCCCCGTACTCAAGCAAGCGCCGACGAACGCATACTCGCGCGTTATCGGCATCGGGGCATACCGCCCTGACATCATCGTCACCAACGACGACGTTTGCCAGTGGATCGATTCCTCGGACGAATGGATCCGCCAGCGCACAGGCATCGTGACCCGCCACCGCGCTGCGGCCGATGTCAGCGTTATCGACATGGCCGAAGGCGCTGCCCGCGAGGCACTCAAGCAGGCCGGCATTGAGGCTTCCCAGCTGGGTGCCGTCATCGTCTCCACCGTCACGCACCCGTATGCCACGCCGTCCGCCGCCGCCGCCCTCACCGACCGTTTGGGCGCCACCCCTGCACCGGCCTTCGACATCTCCGCGGCATGTGCAGGCTACTGCTATGGCATCGCCCAGGGCGACGCCTTGGTCCGATCGGGCGCGGCTGAATACGTCCTGGTGGTCGGCGCCGAGAAGCTCTCGGACGTCATCGACAACCATGAGCGAACCATTTCCTTCCTTCTCGGCGACGGTGCGGGCGCCGTGATCATCGGCCCGTCCGACACGCCCGGCATTGCCCCGTCCGTCTGGGGATCCGATGGCAGCAAGTGGAACGCGATCGGCATGACGCATTCCCTCGACGAAGTCCGCAACCTTGGCGAGACTGCCCGCCACTCGGATGAATCCGACGATCAGGCCATTATTTCCGCAGCGCAGGATGTCTGGCCGACGCTCCGCCAGGACGGCCAGACGGTCTTCCGCTGGGCCGTCTGGGAAATGGCGAAGGTTGCCCAGCAAGCCCTCGACGCCGCAGGCATTGAAGCCTTGGATCTGGCGGCGTTTGTCCCGCACCAGGCGAACATGCGGATCATCGATGAGATGGTCAAGAAGCTCAAACTTCCCGAGACTGTGGTGGTTGCACGGGACATCGCCGATGCGGGAAATACTTCTGCCGCCTCCATTCCGCTGGCCACGCACCGACTCCTCAAGGAGAACCCGGCGCTCAGCGGCGGCCTCGCCTTGCAGATCGGCTTCGGTGCCGGTCTTGTGTTTGGTGCCCAGGTAATCGTTCTTCCGTAGTTTCGGACCGCGCCTGCCTTCCAATTGAATAGCGCTTTGAAACCCAAGCCGTAACCGCGGTTTGCCCCCATTCCGGCAATAGCCGGCACAACAAGAAAAGGAGCCAACAATGGCTAGCAACGAAGAAATCCTGGCCGGCCTGGCTGAAATCGTGAACGAAGAGACCGGCCTCGCCACCGAAGCCGTGGAGCTGGACAAGTCCTTCACCGAGGACCTCGACATCGACTCCATCTCCATGATGACCATCGTCGTCAACGCCGAAGAGAAGTTCGGCGTGCGCATCCCGGACGAAGAGGTCAAGAACCTCAAGACCGTCGGCGACGCCGTCAACTTCATCTCGAACGCACAGGCCTAGCCTGGCCTCAACTGTGCCGGACTTCGGGTGCGCCCTGTTGCATCCGAAGCCCGGCACAGCTGCTTTATCTCCCAAAGTTTTTTCCTGCCTCCCCAGTGAGAACAGCACGTGGGTTGGCTGATCCGACAGAGAGTGATCGCATGGCACGCAAAGTAGTCATAACCGGTCTGGGCGCCACAACGCCCATCGGCGGCGACGTCCCCACGATGTGGAAGAACGCGCTCAAAGGGGTCTCCGGTGCCCACACACTCGAGGACGAGTGGGTTGCCAAGTATGACCTTCCGGTCCACTTTGCCGCCCGGTGCTCGACGCCGGCCCTCGAGGTTCTGAGCCGCGTAGAAGCCAAGCGCATGGACCCGTCCACGCAATTCGGTGTCATCGCCGCCCGCGAGGCCTGGGCTGATTCCGGTATCACCGAAATCGACCACGATCGCCTTGCCGTGGCTTTCGCCACGGGTATCGGTGGCGTCTGGACGCTCCTGGACGCCTGGGACACGCTGAGGGAAAAGGGCCCCCGCCGGGTTCTGCCCATGACGGTTCCCATGCTCATGCCGAACGGCGTCGCCGCCGCGGTCAGCCTTGACCTTGGTGCCCGCGCCGGTGCGCACACCCCGGTTTCTGCCTGCGCTTCCGGCACCGAAGCCTTGCACCTCGGCCTGGATCTCATCCGCTCCGGCAAGGCCGACGTCGTCGTCTGCGGCGGCGCCGAAGCCGCCATCCACCCGATGCCGCTCGCCGCGTTTTCTTCGATGCAGGCCCTCTCGCGCCGCAATGACGATCCCGAGCACGCTTCGCGGCCATACGACCGCGACCGCGACGGCTTTGTCATGGGTGAAGGCGCCGGCGCCCTGGTCCTGGAAGCCGAGGAGCACGCGATCGCCCGCGGCGCACGCATCTACGCTGAGCTCGCCGGCACTTCAGTCACGGCTGACGCCTACCACATCACGGCACCGGACCCGGAAGGCCTGGGCGCTACCCGCGCTTTGAAGGCTGCCATGTTCGATGGCCGCATCCAAGCTGAGGACGTCGTGCACGTCAACGCCCACGCCACCTCGACGCCTGTTGGTGACAAGCCCGAGTACACGGCGCTCCGCGCGGCACTGGGCGCCCACGTCGACAATGTGGCGGTCTCCGCCACCAAGTCGCAGATGGGCCACCTGTTGGGCGCTTCAGGGGCCGTAGAAGCGGTGCTGACGGTCCTCGCCGTCTACGAACGCCAGGCTCCGTTGACCATCAACCTTGAGAACCAGGATCCGGAGATCCCGCTCGACGTCGTCACTTCGGCACGCACATTGCCTGCCGGTGACATTGTCGCTTTGAGCAACTCCTTCGGTTTCGGCGGCCACAACGCCGTCATCGCCATCCGCAACGTCTGACAGTCGCCGGAGCTTCGACGAACAAAGCAAGGCACAAGAGGAGGGCCCCACCGTGGTGGGGCCCTCCTCTTTGCTATGGAAAAGCTATTTTGGGAACTTTGTTCCCTAACCGACCGGGCGTTCCCTAACCGAGCTGGCGTTCCCTAACCGACCTGGTGGAGCCTAACCGACCTGGTGGAGCCAGCGCACAGGGGCGCCTTCAGCGGCATGGCGGAAGGGCTCGAGCTCTTCGTCCCAGGCCTCACCGAGCGCCAAGGAAAGTTCGTGGTAGACGGCGGCAGGATCTCCCGCCCCCGACTCGTAGGCGTAGCGGATGCGGTCCTCAGTCACCATGATGTTGCCGTGGACATCGGTGACGGCATGGAAAATACCCAGCTCCGGTGTGTGCGACCAACGCGCGCCGTCGACGCCTTGGCTGGGCTCCTCGGTGACTTCGTAGCGAAGGTGCGCCCATCCTCGCAGTGCCGAAGCCAATTGGGCACCCGTTCCAGGGACTCCTGCCCAGGAGAGCTCGGCGCGGAACATTCCGGGCGCGGCCGGCTGAGGGGTCCACTCAAGATCGGTCCGCTTGTCAACGACCGATCCGATGGCCCACTCAACGTGAGGGCACAACGCGGTAGGGGCCGAATGCACAAACAAGACACCGCGGGTTATTGCAACAGACATTCCATCCTCCATAGCTGTAGGTACGTCTTCCCCAACGACCTCTGCCTGGATGAAAATGTGCTGCGCGGGTGCCGCGCTGTTCCGGTTTTCCTACCTATCTATGATTTTTTCCGCAGCGGAAGAACATTCAAGTTTTGGTTGAAAGTTCCCCCGCAGTGCTTTCATTTTGCCGTACCGACCCGAATTACGCCAGTGCGATTCACGGACGGGCGGTTTTCCTCCTCTGGGACTGTTCGAAGTGTGGCACGGTTTCTGGTCCTTAAGCACGGGGGTGGGCTTGTTGATAGCTCTTCCGGAGCCGGTCCACCGACACATGGGTGTAGATCTGGGTTGTTGCGAGGCTGCTGTGTCCCAGGATTTCCTGCACGGCACGCAGGTCCGCGCCGCCGTCGAGCAAATGGGTGGCGGCGGTGTGACGCAGGGCATGGGGGCCGGTTGCCGCGGTATCCCCCAAGGCTGCCAGGAGGTCGTTGACGACGCTGCGGGCCTGGCGCTGATCGATGCGGTTGCCCCTTGAACTGAGGAAGAGTGCCGGCCCGCTGCGCTCGTTTGCGAGCCGTGGGCGTCCGCGGCGGAGCCAGTCGTCGACGGCGAGCGCAGCCGGGACCCCATAGGGCACCGTCCGTTCCTTGTTGCCTTTGCCGAGCACGCGAAGAGTCCGGCGGTCCGGATCGAGATCATCGATGTCCAGGCCGGCGAGCTCGCCGACGCGGATCCCTGTGGCGTAGAGCAATTCGACGACGGCGCGGTTTCTCAACGGCATCGGAGAGCCCTCCGCGGCTGCCTCTGACAGGTTTTCGAAGATCCTGGAGACTTGCTGCTGGTGAAGGACTCCGGGGAGTGTGTGGTCCCGTTTGGGGGCTTGGAGGCGAATGGCGGGGTCCGACGCGATGAGTTCTTCCCGCAGGGCCCAGGCGGTGAATGCGCGGGCCGTCGCGGCATGCCGGGCGAGTGTTGCCCTGGACCGGCCGGATTCGCTTTGTGCCCCCAGCCAACGTCGAAGGGTGCCGAGTTCCAGGTCCGCGAGTTCCCCCACGCCCTCCACGGCAGCGAAGCGCAGTAGGTTCTCGACGTCGGCGATGTACGCCCTCACCGTGTGGGCGGACCTGGCCCGTTCGCTTTCGAGGTAACGCCGGAAGTGCTGAACGGACCCGGCGAGTGCTTCGGGGAGCGGATTCTCTTGCACCCTTCCACTGTGCCAGCCGCGGGGCCCGGTGGCTGGCATCGCCACGTTCCGTGCGGGAGCCAGCCAAGGTCCGGGCTCGTGTGATCCCGTCAGGCCCGCACCGCACCCCCCTCAATATCTCTTTCCGGACCTTTTCCACGCGCCACTCACTGATACCGCCAAGCCCAACAGGCCGAGGCGTCCAAGACCTGCCCTGACGGACTCGGGGCTGAGTCCCGCAACGACCGCGAGCTTCTCCACCGAGCTCGTAGAACGGACGGGCAGGGAGTCGAGCAGGATGAGGTCCTCGAGGGTGAGCCCGTCGTGATCCGAGGCTGCCGTTTCCTTGTCCCCGACGAGCCCCTCACCGCTCGACCCTGCCAGTTCAGCGATCTCTCCGACGTCCGTGACGCAAACAGCTCCGCCATCCCGGAGGAGCCGATGGCAGCCCGCAGAGTTGGCGCTGTGGATGGACCCCGGGACCGCGGCGACCGCCCTGCCGATGGATTCGGCATGATGGGCTGTATTCAAGGCTCCCGAGCGCCATCGAGCTTCCACCACCACGGTCACGGCTGCCAAGGCAGCGATAATCCTGTTCCGCTGAAGGAAGCGGTAACGGGTGGGCGCCGAGCCCGGGGGAACTTCAGAAATGAGCGCACCTTGGTTTGCCACGGCACGCAGCAAATCCTCGTTTCCGGACGGATAGTATCGGTCCACGCCCCCGGCCATCACCGCGATGGTCGGCATGTCGCTGGTGCCCCCGGCCAAAGCCCCACGGTGCGCATGGGCGTCGATACCGTAAGCCCCTCCAGACACGACGGTGCAGCCGCGCTGACCCAGCCCATAGGCGAAATCACCCGTTACTGAGGCCCCATAGCTTGTACTGTCCCGTGAGCCTACGAGGGCCACAACCCGCCGGATGGGTGGGAACGCCAATTCGTGTCCCCGCCACCACAAACACAACGGCTCATGAAGGCCCAGGTCTGCCAACTGCGCGGGCCACAGCGGGTCCCCAGGGATGATCATGCGACCACCCAGGCGTTGCATGGTGGCAAGATCGCGGTCCGGTGCAAGATCCGGGATCCGTGGCGCCCACCTTCTCAATGCAGCAGCCAAACCAGCCCCGGCAGAAGAAACCCCATTGTCCACCAACAAGGAAGCCACTTCCTGCTCAAGCCCGTGCCCGGGAGCGAGTTCGCCGGTAGCTATTCTGAGACCGTCAACGGCCCCTGCGGCCTGCACGAGCGCGAGCCCGGCCGCATCTTGCGGTTCCATCAGCCGTGATAGCGCTGCCCGGGCGAGTCGCTCCCTGCTCCGGTCCGGAGCGTCCGAGGTGAGCCGCTGGCCGTGTTCAGTCATGGCGTGTCCTTTCATGCGGCCGCAACCGCCTGCCGCAAGCCGAGGGCCTGTCCGATATCGTCGCTGTGGGGTTGGTCTCTGTGGCCCAGATCAGCAAGGGTCCACGCGAGACGCAGGACGCGGTCGTAACCTCTGGCCGTGAGGATTCCACGTTCCAGGGAAGTATCCAGGATCTTCGTGGTCGCGGAAGGGAGTCGCAGTTCGCCGCGCAGTACCCGCCCGGGAACCTGCGAGTTGGTTTCCATCCCGAAACTCCCGAGCCGCTCACGTTGCCGCGACCGGGCGGCATGGACCCTCCCGGCGACCGTGGCCGTGTCCTCCTCTGCTCCGGATTGCCCGAAGTCCGCGAGGGATACACGCTCCACCTGAAGCTGGATGTCCACTCTGTCCAGCAACGGCCCGGACATGCGCCCGAAGTAGCGGCGCCGCATCACCGGGGTGCAGGTGCAATCGACTCCCTTCCCAGTGGCCTTCCCGCAAGGGCAAGGGTTCGCCGCGAGGACCAGCTGGAAGCGGGCCGGATATGCGGCTGTGCCGGCGGAGCGATGGATGACCAGCTCGCCGCTCTCCAGAGGTTGCCGCAGGGCGTCCAGGACCCGGCGTTCGTACTCGGGGGCCTCGTCCAGGAACAAAACGCCACGATGCGCCCGTGATGCCGCCCCCGGCCGCGGCAAGCCGGAACCACCGCCGATGATTGCTGCGGCGGTGGCGCTGTGATGTGGGTTCTCAAAGGGCGGGCGACGCAACAGCCGTACCGAATCAACATGGACAGCCGAAAGCGAGTGGATCGCCGTGACCTCCATGGCTTCCTGGTCCCCCAAATCCGGCAAGAGCCCCGGGAGCCGCTCGGCAAGCATCGTCTTGCCCGCACCGGGCGGCCCGCAAAGCAGCACATGATGTGCGCCGGCTGCCGCAACCTCCAAGGCGCGGCGGGCATCGCCTTGCCCCGAGACATCACAAAGATCCGGAACAACCGCGGCCCCGACGTCGTGGTCTCCTGCAACGTCACCATCGGCCGGATCGTAATCCAGGGCCAGGTCCTGCGGATTGGCCCCGAAATCAAACGCAAGGCGGGCTAAGGTCTTATAGCCGCGGACCACCGCGCCCGGAACCAACTCCGCCTCGGCGACGTTTGCGTGCGCCACCACGATCTCCTGATGACCTGCCTGAACAGCTGCCATGACCGCCGGCAAGATGCCGCGAACCGGCCTCAACCTGCCATCCAATCCCAACTCGGAGATGAAGACAGTACCTTCCGTAGAACGGATATCACCGGCAGCGCGCAATACTGCCATGGTGATCGCGAGGTCGAATCCCGAGCCGCGCTTCGGCAGTGAGGCCGGAATCAGGTTCGCGGTGATCTTTCGACGACTCAGCGGGATGCCTGAGTTCTGTGCCGCGGAACGAATGCGCTCCTTGGCTTCGTTCAAGGAGGCATCCGGCAGACCCAGGATCACGAAATTGGGGAGGGTTTGGCCGATATCTGCCTCGACCTCCACGATGTAACCGTTCAGGCCAAGCAGCGCAACGGAGTAGCTTCGGCCCACGCCCATCTAGCCCACACCCTTGAGGTGTTCGAGCTGTGGCTCGCCCACGCCGTCGTCGATGATTCCCACCACATCCACCCGGCGGCGCAGGACGCGCAGCTCGTGATCACGGCACCAGGACAAAGCCAGGCGATGGAGCCTAGCGAGCTTGGCAGCGCCGACCGCTTCGAAAGGGTGCCCATAGGCCAGGTTCTTCCGCGTCTTGACCTCGGCGATCACCAGAGTGTCGCCGTCGAGCGCCACGATGTCGATCTCGCCCTCGGAGCATCTCCAATTGCGGTCCACAATCCGCATTCCCTGGGTTTCAAGGAAAGTGACGGCCAGCGTTTCGCCGTGCCGGCCCAACTGGTCTTTGGCTTTCATGACCACCTCCGCTTCCAGCCTGGAGGCGCGGAGAATCCAAAGACAGGGGGCAGTTCGGCTATGTGGGAAAACTCCGTCAGCCAGACGGTGTGGAGGACTAGTTGTCGGGCTTCCTAGTTGCCCAGGTTGCCAAGATCGCCTAGGTCGCCGTCCTTCGGCAGGGAAAGTTCCTCGCTGCGCGGAAGTTCTTCGACGTTGACGTCCTTGAACGTAATGACCCGGACATTCTTCACGAAACGCGCCGAACGGTAGACGTCCCAAACCCAGGCATCCTGGAGCGTGAGGTCGAAATAGACCTCGCCATCGGCACTGCGGGCCTGCAGGTCAACGTGGTTCGCCAGATAGAACCGCCGTTCGGTCTCGACAACGTAGCTGAACAAACCAACAACGTCGCGGTATTCGCGGTAGAGCTGCAGCTCCATGTCGGTTTCGTAGTTCTCAAGATCCTCGGCACTCATAGATCCATCTTGCACCATAGAGCGGGCACACGCCGCCAAGGTTGGGCGGGCGGCATCCAGGACAGGGAAAAGCGGGGTCTAGATCAGGTTCCAGCTGGTCCGGTGGTACGGCGTGGGACCCAACGATCTGATGGCATCGCGGTGGAAGGACGTGGCGTAGCCCTTGTTCTCGTTCCAGCCGAAGGCCGGATATTCCTCGTGCAGGCCAAGCATGATGCGGTCCCTGGCCACCTTGGCCAGCACGCTGGCAGCCGCCACGCTGAGGCAGCTCATGTCCGCCTTCACGCGGGTGTGCACTGGCGCCTCGCAGGCAGGACCGGATGGCTCGACGTCGAATAAGGAACCTTGGCTCTGGGGCGAGAGCCAGTTGTGGCTTCCATCCAGCAGCACGAGGTCCGGATGCACGCCCGAGTCGAGAATCTCGAACCAGGCGCGTGTTCCGGCAAGGCGCAGGGCACCCACAATGCCCAGTGCATCGATCTCCATCGAACTTGCGTGGCCCACTGCGGAGCCAACCGCCCATTCGCGAACCAGCGGTTCCAAACGCTCGCGGTCTTCGGGCTTGAGAAGTTTGCTGTCGCGGACATCGGCGAGCAAGCCGTGGTCCCTGAGATCGACGACGGCGATCCCCACCGATACCGGCCCTGCAAGGGCTCCTCGCCCTACTTCGTCGACACCGGCCAGGAGCGTGACCCCCGGAGCCAGGAAACCCCGTTCGACGTCCAGGGTCGGAAAATCAGGAGCGTGCTTGGTCCGCGCGGCGGGTTTCCGCTGCGTTCGAACCGGCATTGCCGCTCCCGCCGTCCTGGTCCCTGCGGGCGCCATCATTTGCTCGCTGGAGCCGTGGGTGAAGCCGTGTTCTGGGGCGACGGCGCAGGAACGTTGCGGAAGACCTCGGAGTGGTTGTCAAGGATCTGCCAACGGTTGATGGGCCAGGCAATCACCGTGGCTTTGCCCTCGACGTCGGAGATGTCGATAAAACCACCATTGACTGATTGGTGTTCCCGGGAGTCGGCCGAGTTGTTGCGGTTGTCGCCCATAACCCAAATTTTGCCCGCAGGGACCACCACATCGAAAGACTTGGCCATGGGAACCTGGGCAGGATTGATGTAGCTCTCGTTAAGAACCGTGCCGTTGACGCTGACCCGCGCGGAACTGTCGCAGCACGAGACCCTGTCCCCCGGCAGGCCGATCACGCGCTTGACGAGGTGCTGATTGGTCTCGTCCGGTAGCAACCCGACGAAGACAAGTCCGTCCTGGAACCATTTGAAGGGCCCGGGCGCCGCCTTCTGCGTGGGGGGCAGCCATCCTTGTGTGTCCTTGAAGACCACGATGTCGCCGCGCTCCAGTGCGAAAGGCTGCGGAACCAGCAGATTAACGAAGATCCGGTCGTCAACGTCAAGGGTGTTGACCATGGACTCCGAGGGAATGAAGAAGGCACGGAACAGGAAAGTCTTGATGAGGAAGGACAACACGATGGCGATGACCACCACGGTGCCGATTTCCCTGAGCCAGCCGAGGAACGGACTGGCGTGGGTTTTGCCGGCAGTTTCAGACCGATCGCTTTCGTCCGAAGCCAGCCGCGAACCCCGCCGCGCGGCGCGGCGCGGAGACTCCTGCTCCCCAGGCGAGGCAGCCGCCGGGCCGGTCCCCCTGTCCGGGGCCGGATCGGCGTCGTCCGCTGCGAGATCCATGCGGGGAGCGGACGGTCCGTCCAGGAGCCGGGCATCGTCGTCGTGCCGTTCCGGCTTCCCGGGAGTTGTCTCGGGCATCTATCGTCCGTTCTTCGAGGTTGTACCGGCCTGCGCAGGGCGAGGCAGTTCTGCAAATCTATCAAGCGGCCAGATAATCCGGACCGGACGCCCGATGACACGCTCCAGTGGCACCATTCCTCCGCCGGGTGCGCCCAGAAGGCCGCGCGAATCGGCCGATCGTGAACGGTGGTCCCCCATGAGCCACAATCGGTCACTCGGAACGATGACGTCGAACCTCTGTTCGCTCGGCGTGTCGCCGGGATAAAGATAGGGTTCCTCAAGCGGCTGACCGTTGACTGTGAGTTTTCCATCGGTGCCACAACAAACAACGTGGTCTCCGGGAAGCCCGATGACACGTTTGACGTATGTCGTCTCGCTTCCCGTCAGGCCCAGCCAATGGCCGGTGGCGGCCACGGCGTCGGCAAACGGTCCCTTGCCGCTGTTCAGCGGAGCAAAGGTTCCCCTGCCGTCGAAGACCACGATGTCTCCACGGCGAATAGGGTCTGCGGCGAAATCAGTCCGGGAGACAAGGATGCGGTCCCCGGTGCCCAGGATCGGCTCCATGGACTCGGAGGGGATGAAGTAGACATCTAGCCACAAGGACCGGACAAGCCCGCTGATTGCCACGGCCAGGACAAATGCGAGCAAAACAAAACGCCAGCCCTGTTTCCGGGGCTGGCGTTTTGCGTGGTCCATGATTCGTTTCCTGTTGCGTTGCGGATTTCTCCGGCGCAGGCCGGACACGAATCCAGGACCCGCTGTTGGTCGAAAGACCTACTTGCCGGTGGCGAAGTCGCGCTTTTCCTTGATCTTCGCAGCCTTACCGCGCAGTGCGCGCATGTAGTAGAGCTTGGCGCGACGGACGTCACCCTTGGTGACGACCTCGATCTTCTCGATGATCGGGGAGTGAACCGGGAAGGTACGCTCTACGCCGACACCGAAGGAAACCTTGCGGACCGTGAAGGTTTCGCGAACGCCGTCACCCTGGCGGCCCAGGACGAAGCCCTGGAAGACCTGGACACGGGAGTTCTTGCCTTCGATGATGTTCACGTGAACCTTGATGGTGTCACCCGCGCGGAACTCGGGAACATCGTTACGCAGCGAAGCTGCATCTACGCTATCGAGGATATGCATTAATCCACTCCTGGTGAACGCCACAGGTCATCCACTTTGGGTCACGGCGGGCAAGCCCGGGGCGCAAAGCCGTCCGGAAATTACCGCCGAAGATTTTCAAGTCCGATACCGCCACTGATTGGTGGTTCCGGGTTGTCATGCTGTTGGTGACGCTCCCCCTGTGGCAGGCGCGAACCCAGTAGACACAAGGGTTAATTCTGCCACACCCCGGGAGTTCCGGCCAATCCCGCGAATGCGGCCCGGTGGTTGCGGCCGGCTGGAGGATGAAGTTGCCCGACGGCGGGGCTCAGTCCGGGAGGTTGCCGTCCGGGCGGTGCCGCAACCGGCCGTCGACGACGTCGTACCCGAGTTCGCCGAAAGCGGTGCGGTCCGCGCGTGTCAGGCGGCCGGCGTCGAACTCTGCGAGCAGGTCCGGGCGGCGTTCCGCCGTGCGGCGGAACTGTTCGTGGCGCCGCCACTGGGCGATCTTGCCGTGGTTGCCGCTCAAGAGGACGGCGGGCACGTCACGATCGCGCCACGACGAGGGCTTCGTGTAGACCGGGTACTCCAGCAAGCCGTCTGAATGGGATTCCTCCACCAAGGATTCGGGATTGCCGACGACGCCCGGAAGCAATCGTCCGATGGCCTCGACCATGGCAAGGACTGCAACCTCGCCGCCGTTGAGGACGTAGTCGCCCAAACTGACCGGGCGGACCGTGAAGTGTCCTGCCGCCCACTCGATGACGCGCTCGTCAATGCCTTCATAGCGGCCGCAGGCGAAAACGAGTTGCTCTTCCTCGGCGAGCTCATAGGCGAGGGCCTGGTTGAAACGCTCCCCCGCGGGCGACGGGACGATCAGGACCGGCCTTTTCGTCGGTCCGTCGGATGGGCCGTCAGTTGCGGGGCTTTCCGCTACGGCAAGCCGCGCATCGGCAATGGATTCCAAGGCCTGGGCCCAGGGTTCGGGTTTCATGACCATGCCCGCACCGCCACCATACGGAGTGTCGTCCACGGTGCGGTGCTTGTCCGTGGTGAAGGTCCTCAAGTCATGGACATTGAGCTCCAAAAGCCCATCCTGACGGGCCTTGCCTATGAGGGAAAGCTCGAGTGGCGCCAGGTACTCGGGAAAGATGCTGACGACATCGATGCGCATCTAGGCGTCATCCTTGGTGTGGGCGTCGTCCTCTTCCGTATCGGAGCCCGAAGCGTCAGTGTTCAGTTCGAAGAGGCCCGGCGGAGGGGTAAGAAGCACGTAGCCGTCCTCGACGTTGACCTCAGGCACGATCTCTTCGACGAACGGCACCAGGATTTCCTTGCCGTCCGCGTCTTCAATGACCAGCAGATCCTGCACGGGCATCGTGTTGAGTGCGGTTACCTTGCCCACGGTCTGCGAGCCGACACGGACCTCAAGGCCGACGAGCTCATGCTCGTACCAGCCTTCGTCGTCGTCCTCCTCCAGTTCTTCCGTCTCTATGAACAGCTTCGCGCCGCGGATTTCCTCCGCCTGGTTGCGCGTGGAGATCTCTTCGAAACCGAGCAACAGGATGTCCTTGTTCCAGCGGGCGCTGCTGATGGTCAAGGGACCGGCCTTTGCGGGCTCCACCACAAATTCGGTCCCCGGGACGAAACGATCGCCGGGGGCATCAGTGAGCACCTGGACAGTGACTTCGCCGCGGATTCCGTGGGGCTTGCCGATTCGGGCAACCTGGAGCTGCATGGGGTTCCTCTGATTTCTTCGCTGGGCCGACTTAGGGACCAAGGCTGGGGGTTTTGCTCGTAAAACAATCCGGCCCCTCCACCATAATCTGGTGAAGGGGCCGGATCTAAGACAAGTATTGCTGAGCGCGTTACCGGCGACGGTCGGTGTCGACGACGTCGACCCTGACCTGCTCGCCGCCCGCCAATGCCGCAATCACAGTGCGCAAAGCGCGTGCGGTGCGACCCTGGCGACCGATCACCCGTCCGAGATCGTCCTGGTGAACACGCACCTCGAGGGATTCCCCGCGGCGGTTGTTCTTGGCACTGACCTTGACGTCCTCAGGGCTGTCAACGATGCCACGGACCAAGTGCTCGAGCGCTTCTGCCAGCAACTTACTCAGCCTCGGTGGTCTCTGCTTCAGCGTCAGCGGGAGCTTCAGTTGCTTCCGACTGCTTGGCCTTCTTGGTGATGGCTTCCGGGATGATGACGGAACCCTTCTCCGGTGCAACGAAAGCAGGCTTGGCGACCTTGGTCTTCAGCGTGCCTTCCTGGCCCGGGAGACCCTTGAACTTCTGCCAGTCACCGGTGATCTTGAGGATCGCGGCAACCTGCTCGGTCGGCTGGGCGCCGACGGACAGCCAGTACTGTGCACGCTCGGAGACGACCTCGATGTACGAGGGCTCTTCGGTGGGGTGGTACTTGCCGATTTCTTCAATCGCACGGCCATCGCGCTTGGCGCGGGAGTCCATGACGACGATGCGGTAGTACGGTGCGCGCATCTTACCGAAGCGCTTAAGGCGAATCTTTACGGCCACTTTTGTGGTCACTCCTGTTTCTGAAACGGGGTTGAGCCCGTCGTTCTGCACCCGTGGGGCGGGCCATACTTGAGGGTTCCAAGGACAAGATGCACGCACGGAGAGAGGGGCCACGCGGATCGAGTACCTGTCTATTGTGCCAGATGGCAGCCAGTATTTCGAACACGCGGCCGTGCGGCGGGTTTACCGCAGGGTTACTGCTCGGCGGACCAGACGTAGAGACCGGCCCGTTCGGCCTTCTCGACGTCGCTCGCGAGCGACGCCAACTGCTGGACATACAGCCGGGACTGTTGGGCGTCAAAGGGCATATCTTCTTGGGCCGCCCAGCGTTCGGCGACGTCGTCGAGGATGCTTCCCTCGCCCTCGGTCTCGTAGCTGAGAAGCTCAGACAAGGCACGCACCATGGCTTCGGGGACGCCCAGCAAGGCGTCGCTGGTGACGTCCACCAAAGCGAGCTCATAGTCGGCCCCGGCTGCGTGCACGGCCGTGCCGGCCAGGTCGCCAAGTTGTTCTACTTCAAAATCGCTGATTCCCGGGATCCGTACCGCGGCGCCGGATACGTCACTGCCCTTCTCCAGGGCAGCGGCCCTCTTGAGTGCTTCATCGTGGGTGGCAACAAAGATTTCAGCAAAGCCCATGGAAACTACTCTCATTCATTCGTGCCAACGGAGCTGCGGCGTGGCCGAAAAGTGCGCGCCACGCCGTCGAGCCTAAGTGTAACTTGCGAGGGGTCCCCGGCTGAGCGAAGCGAAGTCGGGGAGCAAGTTGGACGCTAGCGGACGGCGACGCGCAGCCGGTTGCGCCACGGGTCCTCGAAGCGCAGCTCCTGGCCGGTGTGGTGGGACGCGATGCCGGCAACCTTGAGGCGATCGGCGAGCGCGCCGACGTCGTCTCCTGACGGCACCTCGATGACCACCTCGCCGAGGCCGAGCGTGTCCTTGCGCGGACCTGCACCGCGGCTGTTCCACACATTCATGGCCATGTGGTGGTGGTAGCCGCCCGCGGAGACGAACAGGGCCTGCCCATGCCAGCCGGCCGTCTGCTCGAAGCCCAGGGTGTCGACGTAGAAATCATGGGCGGTCCGCACGTCGCCCACCTGCAGGTGGACATGCCCGACGCCGGCGCCCGCCTCATGCTGGCCGGTCACCGCCGATTCGCTCAAGTACTGCTGGAGGTAGCGCTGCGGCGGGAGCGGCAGGCTGTCCATGACGACCGAACTACCGTTCCACTCCCAGCCTTCGCGGGGCTTGTCGTAGTAGAGCTCGATGCCGTTGCCCTCCGGGTCGGTGAAGTAGAAGGCCTCGCTGACGAGGTGGTCTGCGCTGCCGACGAAGGCATGGGGTTCGTATTGCGCCGCCGAGGCAACAGTTGCGGCGAGCGATGACTGGTCTTCGAAGAGCAAAGCCGTGTGGAAGAGCCCGGCCTCTCCGCGGCCCGGGATCTGGAGCCCGGAGGCCGGAGCCAAGTGCACCAGCGGCTTGCCGAGCCTGCCAAAGTAGAGTCCGCCATCCTGTTCGGCGACGACGTCCAGGCCCAGCGCCCGCTGGTAGTAGTCGCCCATGAGCTTCATGTCCCCCACTTTGAGCATGACAGTGCCCATGGTGAGTTCGGCAGGAAGGAGATCCTGGCTGGATGTGATGGTCATGTGAAACTCCCGGCTTTCGTGGCGCCGCCCTTCGGCAACCTCTATGTATCTAAATTACTTGAAGCTTCAATTTATTCCTAATGCCCGGCGCTTCTTGAAATGTGTCCCCTCAGCACGGTGCATTGCGGCTTCAGCACGATCTCAAGGGACGCACGGGGATCGTTTGCGTAGAGCACGACGTCGGCACTGGCGCCTTCGCTGATGCCGTCGGCACCCAGCCACTCGCGGGCGGACCAGCAGGCGGCATCGAGGGCGGCGGCCGCCGGAAGGCCGGCCTGGTGCAGTTCCAGAATTTCCTCGCCGATCCGGCCGTGCTTGATGACGCTGCCGGCGTCGGTCCCGGCATACACCCGCACACCGGCGTCGAACGCCTCGAGGACCCGCTCATGCCGGCGCTCCCACAACGCGATCATGTGGGCGGCGTAACGCGGGAACTTGGTTTCAGCCTGCTTCGCGATGTCCGGAAAAGTCGCAATGTTGATGAGGGTCGGGACGATCGGAACATCCTGGTCCAGCAGCCGCGGAATATGGTGCGGGAGGAGACCGGTGGCGTGCTCGATGCAGTCGATGCCGGCGTCGAGCACGTCGACGATAGTCCCTTCGGCGAAGCAATGGGCGGTCACCCGGGCCCCCTCGTCGTGTGCCGCCGCCACCGCGTCCTTGACGACGGCGGCCGGGAAGGACGGGCCAAGATCCCCGGCCGAGCGGTCGATCCAGTCCCCGACGATCTTGACCCAGCCATCTCCGGACCGGGCCTGCTTGCGCACCGCCTCCACCAGATTCTCCGGCTCAACCTCTTCGGCCAGCCCGGGGATGTACCGGCGTTGCCTCGCGATGTGCCTGCCTGCGCGGATGATCCTGGGCATGTCCGCCCGGCGCTGCAGCCAGCGCGTGTCACTTGCGGATCCCGCGTCGCGGATCAAGAGCGTCCCGGCGTTACGATCCGCCGTTGCCTGCAGACGGGCAGTCTCCTCGTCCACCGCTCCACCCTTGCCCAAGCCAACATGGCAGTGTGAGTCGACAAGTCCGGGCGCCACCCATCCGTCCAGGACGACGTCCGGTACGGCAGCAGGCCGCAAAAAGGTCAGCCGTCCGTCGACCGACCAGAGGCCGCGCCGTTCCACGTCCGGCCCGGTGAGGACGGTGCCGCTGAATTCGATGATTTCCGCCATGATTCCACCCTAGACTCCGACGCCGCGCCCGGCCCGGTCACATCTGTCCTCGGTCACATCTGTCTCTGGAACTCTCAGCTGTGGTAGCTTCGTCTACGACCACACGGGGGCCCTTGCAAGGGCTGAGATCGGGCTGACGCAGCCTGCGACCGTTGAACCTGTCCGGGTAATGCCGGCGAAGGAAGTGAGTAATCCTTTGAGCACCAAAGAAACACAGCTGAGCCCTACCCAAAACGGATCGGCCCAAGAGGTGACACAGTCCCTCAAGTCGCATTCCCTCTCGTTCCTTGAAGATGCCGAAACGGGAATCCGGGTTCCAGTGACTGAAATAGCCCTGGAACCGTCCCCGAACGGCGAGGCCAACGCGCCATTCCAGGTGTACCGCACCGCAGGACCCGGTAGTGATCCCGTCGTGGGCCTCGAACCGTTCCGCAGCGAGTGGATCGAAGCCCGCGGCGACACCGAGGCCTACAGCGGCCGCGAACGGAACCTTCTCGACGACGGCAAGTCTGCCGTGCGCCGCGGCGCGGCCTCGGCGGAGTGGAAGGGCGCACAGCCGGTGCCCCGCCGCGCCGTCGACGGCAAGACCGTGACACAGATGCACTATGCCAAGCAGGGCATCGTGACGCCCGAAATGCAGTTCGTGGCACTACGCGAAAACTGCGATGTTGAACTGGTCCGCAGCGAAGTCGCCGCAGGCCGGGCCATCATCCCCAACAACATCAACCACCCCGAATCCGAACCGATGATCATCGGCAAGGCGTTCCTGGTGAAGATCAATGCCAATATCGGCAACTCGGCCGTCACCAGTTCCATCGCCGAGGAAGTGGACAAGTTGCAGTGGGCAACGCAATGGGGCGCCGACACGGTCATGGACCTGTCCACGGGCGACGACATCCACACCACCCGTGAGTGGATCATCCGCAACTCCCCCGTGCCGATCGGCACCGTGCCCATTTACCAGGCCCTCGAGAAAGTCAACGGCGAAGCCAACAAGCTCACGTGGGAAATCTTCCGCGACACTGTCATTGAACAGTGCGAGCAAGGCGTGGACTACATGACCATCCACGCCGGCGTGCTGCTGCGCTACGTGCCGCTCACTGCCAACCGCGTGACGGGCATCGTCTCCCGCGGCGGCTCCATCATGGCGGGCTGGTGCCTGGCCCACCACGAGGAAAACTTCCTCTACACCCACTTCGACGAGCTCTGCGAAATTTTCGCCAAGTACGACGTCGCGTTCTCCCTCGGCGACGGCTTGCGCCCGGGAGCGACGGCGGACGCCAACGACGCCGCGCAGTTCGCCGAGCTCGACACCCTGGCCGAGCTGACGCAGCGGGCGTGGGAATTCGACGTCCAGGTCATGGTGGAAGGACCCGGCCACGTTCCCTTCCACTTGGTGCGGGAAAACGTGGAGCGCCAGCAGGAGCTTTGCAAGGGCGCTCCGTTCTACACTTTGGGTCCCCTGGTCACGGACGTCGCTCCGGGCTACGACCACATCACCTCGGCCATCGGCGCCACGGAGATCGCACGCTACGGAACCGCGATGCTCTGCTACGTCACCCCGAAGGAACACCTGGGCCTGCCAAACAAGGACGACGTCAAGACCGGCGTGATCACGTACAAGATCGCCGCCCACGCCGCGGACCTTGCCAAGGGACACCCGGGCGCCCACGAACGCGACGATGCCCTCTCCAAGGCCCGCTTCGAGTTCCGCTGGCGTGACCAGTTCGCCCTGTCATTGGATCCAGTCACGGCCGAAGCGTTCCACGACGAGACCCTCCCCGCCGAACCGGCCAAGACGGCGCATTTCTGCTCCATGTGTGGCCCGAAATTCTGCTCCATGCGCATCAGCCAGGACATCCGTGACGAATACGGCTCCGCGGATTCCCAGGCAGCCATCGCGGAAATGTACAGCGGGATGCGCGAAAAGAGCGAGGAGTTCCTGGCATCCGGCGGAAAGGTCTACCTGCCCGAACTCGAGGTTCCCGCAGGAAAACGTGAGGCGACGTCAGGAAGCCTGAACTGATCAGGAAGCTTGGACTGACCCGGCGCGGCTGACATCCGCGATGAAGGAGCGGATCATCCGGTCTCCTTCAACTGAGTCATGAGGCCGGTGTCCTCCAGCCGCAACGCGGTGGAGGGCACCGGTTTCCTGCAGGTAGCCGGCGATCTCTTCGTACAGGGGTTCCCAACCACCGGTCAGGACAAGCGTGGGAACGCCCGGCACAATGTGCAGGGGCGCTTCCCACGGCGGCGCTTGGAGCCGCAGGCGTCGCGCGGTACGCCTGGCCTCCGGAGTGCTGAGGACTGCAGCCTCCGAGGAAAACGCCCGGCGGACGAATTCACGTTGGTAATCGTCGTCGCTGAGTTCGTTCCGGATCGCGAACAAGGGCTCCATCAGTGCCCGGTAAGCCGCGGTGGCGGGCAATTCAGCAGTCAAGGAAAGGCACGCCGGTTCAACCAGCACGAGGGAGCGGATCAGGTCCGGCCTCTCCACCGCAGCCAGCATGGCGGAAATCGCGCCTTGGGAATGCGCCACGACATGGCCTCCACGCGCGGGGCCGGCCGCCGAAGCGGCCTCCCGAGCTCCGAGGCACTCGAGGATAATCTCCACATCGGCTGCAACATCGGATTCCAAAGGCTCGGCCTGCGCATCAAAGCCGTGGCGTTTCAGGAACAGTGCATCGTATGCCAGCGCCATGCCATGCTGTTTCGGCCACGCGGCAGCGCCGAATGTGCCTGCTCCATGGACGAACACGACGCGCTGCTTTTGCATCCCCCCAGCCTATGGCACGGGGCCGACAACCCAACTCACTAGCAGTTATTGTCGTTCTGGGGCGTCAAAACGACACCTACTGCTAGCCAGTTGGGCGGGAGCGCTACTTGCCGAGGAACTTATCGAAGCCCTTGGGCAGGTTCAGCTGCGAGGGGTCGAAGTCGCCGGAAGGCTGGCCGAATGCTGCCCCGGTGCGAACGGCGTTCGCCCGCTTGTTCTCGGCGTCGCGCAGTTCCTGGGCCGCCTTGGCGGGGTTTCCGGAACGGGCCTTCTTCTTGGGCGCGCTCTTGCTTGCCTTGCGGGAACCGCCACCGAGGCCGGGCATGCCAGGCATCCCGGGCATGCCTCCGCCCTGGGCCAGCTTCTTCATCATCTTTTGTGCCTGCGCGAAACGCTCCAGGAGGCCGTTGACCTCGGAAACGTGCACGCCGGAACCACGGGCGATACGGGCGCGACGGGAACCGTTGATGATCTTTGGAGCCAGACGCTCGTGCGGGGTCATGGAGCGGACAATCGCCTCCACGCGATCGATTTCGCGCTCGTCGAACTGCTCCAGCTGCTGGCGGATGTTCTGCGCACCCGGCATCATCATGAGCATCTTCTTCATGGAGCCCATGTTGCGGATCTGCTGCATCTGGGCGAGGAAGTCGTCCAGGGTGAAGTCTTCCTGGTCGGCGAACTTCTTCGCCATCCGGGCAGCTTCGTCCTTGTCCCAGTTCTTCTCGGCCTGTTCGATCAGGGTGAGAACGTCGCCCATGTCGAGGATGCGGGAGGCCATGCGGTCCGGGTGGAACAGTTCGAAGTCGTCGAGTCCTTCGCCGGTAGACGCGAACATGACCGGCTTCCCGGTGACCGACGCGACCGACAGGGCCGCACCACCGCGGGCGTCGCCGTCGAGCTTCGACAGCACGACACCCGTGAAGTTGACGCCTTCATCGAAGGCAACCGCCGTGTTGACGGCGTCCTGGCCGATCATGGAGTCGATCACGAACAGCACTTCGTTCGGGATGATCGCCTGGCGGATACGGCGCGCCTGGTCCATCATTTCGGCGTCGACGCCGAGGCGTCCCGCGGTGTCCACGATCACGACGTCGTGCAGCTTCTGGCGGGCTTCGTCGACGCCGGCGCGGGCGACGGCGACCGGGTCGCCCGTGGGAACATCCAGATCCGAGGTGGTGCCGGGGTGCGGAGCAAACACAGGTACGCCGGCGCGTTCGCCGACAATCTGGAGCTGCGTTACGGCGTTGGGACGCTGGAGGTCGGCGGCAACGAGCACGGGGCTGTGACCTTGGGCCTTGAGCCACTTGGCAAGCTTGCCGGCGAGGGTGGTCTTACCCGCACCCTGCAAGCCGGCGAGCATGATGATGGTGGGGCCGGTCTTCGCCAAGCGGATACGACGAGTCTCGCCGCCGAGGATCTCCTGGAGCTCCTCGTTGACGATCTTCACGATCTGCTGGCTCGGGTTCAGGGCCGCGGAAACCTCAGCGCCCAGGGCACGTTCACGGATGCGGCCGGTGAACTCGCGGACCACGGGCACGGCAACGTCGGCGTCCAAAAGGGCACGCCGGATCTCGCGGACGGTGGCGTCGACGTCGGCCTCGGTGAGGCGGCCCTTGCCACGGAGATTCTTGAAGGTTGCTGTCAACCGGTCAGAGAGTGAATTGAACACGCGCCGTGCACTTCTTTCAATGGTCTACGAATGGCGGCCGTTCCGACGCACCAATATCTTGACGATTCCTGCCCCAAACAAATCTGAGTCAACTGAGGGACTCGACTATCTAGGGTACCAAGACGCGCCTGCAAGATGGCATGCTGGCACAGTGACCAGCAAAACAACAGTAAATACGTTGCTCATCCTAGGCGCCTCCGGAGATCTGACGGGCCGATTGCTGTTGCCGGGCCTTGCCAGGCTCGTGGCCGGCGGCCTTGCGAACGGCCTGAAGCTTGTTGGAGCCGGCTCCGACCCGTGGACGCCCGAACAGTGGACCAAACGTGTGGGCGGTGCCTTCGAGGAGGCCGCCAAGGGTGCAGGTGCCGCGGGCAGGAAAGCAATCGCGGCCCTGGAGAAAAGTACCGAATACCATCAAGTGGATGTCACTGCGGAGGGCCGGCTCGCGACGCTCCTGGCCGCGCTCGAAGCACCAATCGCGGTCTACTTCGCTTTGCCACCGCATATCAGCCAGAAGGCCTGCGAGGTCCTCACCGCCCAGCAGCTTCCTCCCGGAACAAGCCTGGTGATGGAGAAACCCTTCGGATCCAGTTCCGAATCCGCCCGGGAACTCAACAAGACCCTCGCCGCTTTGGTCCCCGAGGACCACATCCACCGCGTGGACCACTTCCTGGGCAAGGCCACCGTGTTCAACATCCTGGGACTCCGCTTCGCCAACAGGTTCCTGGAGCCGGTGTGGAACCGGGACCATATCGAGAAGGTGGAGATCATCTTCGATGAAGACCTCGCACTCGAAGGGCGCGCACGCTACTACGACGGAGCCGGCGCCCTCAAGGATATGATCCAGAGCCATTTGCTCCACATCATGGCGCTGCTGGCCATCGATGCCCCCTCCAGCATCGGCGAGCGCGATCTCCGCGACGCGATTTCAACGGTACTTCGAGCGAGCAGCATCACCGCACCGTATAAGAAGTCCACTCGGCGGGCGCGGTACACAGCTGGCCGGATCGGCGATCGGGACGTGCCGGACTATGTCGCGGAGGCGGGCGTGGACCCTGCACGGGAAACGGAGACGCTCGCGGAAGTCGAAGTGGGAATCGATAACTGGCGCTGGAAAGGCGTCCCCTTCATCCTGCGCTCGGGAAAGGCGCTGGGTGCCGCGCGGAAAGAGGCCATCGTCACCTTCCGGCCCGTTCCACACCTGCCGTCCGGGTTCGAGGGCGTGGACTCGCCCAACCAGCTCCGCATCGGGTTCGGTCCGGACACCCTGCAGATCGACGTCGACGTCAACGGTCCAGGAAACATCTTCACGCTGGATCGCGTGACGCTCAACGCAGAACTTAATGCCTCCGATCTGCTGCCCTACGGAGAAGTGTTGGAGGGCGTCATTACCGGAGATCCGCTGCTCTCGGTCCGCGGCGACACCGCCGTCGACTGCTGGCGGATCATCGAGCCCGTGATCAAGGCCTGGGCCAAGGATTCGGTGCCGCTCGAAGAGTACGACGCCGGCGGGCCCGGTCCCGCAGACTGGCCCACCGCCGTCGGGGGTTAGCCAGCTGGCCGTGCTCCGTCGGAAGCGCGCACACGCAAGAGGGGCCGGGTACCTTTCCAGGTACCCGGCCCCTCTTTGCGTTGGTGCCTTAGATGGCTGCTGCGCCTCGCTCGCCCGTGCGGACACGGACGGCTTCGTAGACGTCCACGGTCCAGACTTTGCCGTCACCGGCGCGGCCGGTGTTGGAAGAAGCAATCAGGACATCGAGGATGTCGTCTGCCTGCTCATCCGTGGCCAGGACCTCCACGCGGATCTTGGGAAGCAGATCCACGTTGTACTCGGCCCCGCGGTACACCTCGGTGTAACCGCGCTGCCGGCCGTAGCCGCTGGCCGCGCTGACCGTCAGTCCCTGTACCCCGTATGCTTCGAGCCCCTCTCGGATGGCGTCGAGCTTCTCCGGGCGGACGATCGCCGTGATGAGTTTCATGCCTGGACACTCTCCTTGCCTGATACGGATGCTTCGTCAGCTGTTTCGGACGATGACTTGCCGGTGATGAGGTCGTGCAAGGGCTGGAAGCTTCCGCCGTGGCCGCCAACGCCGAACTCGTATGCCGTCTCGGCGTGCAGGCTGAGGTCTGCGCCGGCGATCTCCTGGCGTTCGGAGATGCGGAAGCCCATGAGCTTGTGGATCGGGTAGGCGATGATGAACGTCATGATGCCCGTGAAGACGATCGAGCAAAGCGCTGCAAGGGACTGTGCAACCAGCTGGGTGGTACCTCCGCCATAGAACAGGCCTGCAGCACCCTGGGTCGGGGTGGCGAGGAAGCCGATGGCCACCGTGCCGATGATGCCGGACACCAGGTGTACGCCGACGACATCCAGGGAGTCATCGTAGCCAAGCTTGAACTTCAGGCCGACCGCGAGGGCCGAGGCAACGCCGGCTGCGACGCCGAGTGCGATGGCGCCGAGGGGAGAAACGTTGGCACAAGCCGGGGTGATGGCAACCAGGCCGGCAACGACACCCGAAGCGGCACCGAGGGAGGTGGGGTGGCCGTCACGGATGCGCTCCACGATAAGCCAGCCGAGCATGGCCGCTGCCGGAGCAGCGAGGGTGTTGATCCAGATGAGGCCCGCCTGCTCCACGGTTGCTGCTGCACCGGCGTTGAAGCCGAACCAGCCGAACCAGAGGATGGCGGCACCGAGCATGACCAGGGGCACGTTGTGCGGACGGTGGTTCGGGTCCTTGCCGAAGCCCTTGCGGTTGCCGATGATCAGGACGAGGATCAGGCCAGCCACACCAGCGTTGATGTGCACCACGGTGCCACCGGCGAAGTCGATGACCGGAGCGAAAGTCTGGCCGAACCAGCCGTCCTTGGAGAAGAGGCCGCCGCCCCAGACCATGTAGGCCATGGGTGCGTAGACAAGGGTTGCCCAGATCGGGGTGAAGAGCGTCCAGGCCGAGAACTTGGCACGGTCCGCGATGGCACCGGAGATGAGGGCCACGGTGATGATCGCGAAGGTGGCGGCGTAGCCTACCTTGAGGAGGTCAGCGGGATCCGTGAAGTTGTGCAGACCGAAGTGGCTGAACGGGTTTGCGAAGAGCTGGAAGAAGTTGTCCGTGTTGCTCGTGGACATCGATGCGCCCCACAAGACCCAGACGATGGTCACTGTGCCGATGGCGATGAAGCTCATCATCATCATGTTCAGGGCGGCCTTGGCACGGGTCATGCCGCCATAGAAGAATGCCAGGCCCGGGGTCATGAACAGCACGAAGGCTGACGCGACCAGGAGCCAAACGAGACCGGCGCTGAATTCCATGGTCTACGTCCTCTCTGCTCTTTGTTGCGGACTTTGCCGCCTGTCCCAACGCAATTGCGTTCTACATAAGAGTTTTGCGGGGCAGTGTTTCACCTGCGAAGGTTTTAGATTGCGGGGCTGTTACAAGAACTTCTCGAACGTAAATGGTGCATATCACCCTTGTTACGGATATGTTTCGTCAGTTCCACATCCCCTGCTTTCCAACTACCCAGAGGACCCCAACGCCATGACCGCAAGCCCCGAATCCCCCGCCAATCAAGGAGCGAGGGCCGCGAAGGCTGAAATGCCACGGGACATCAAGGTGATGTTGGCGGCAGCGTTCCTCATCGCACTGGGTTTCGGCCTCGTGGCACCCGTGCTGCCCCAGTTCGCTACGACTTTCGACGTCGGAGCGACGGCCGCCGCGGTGATCGTGAGTATTTTCGCCTTCATGCGCTTGGTGTTCGCCCCGGCCGGGGGTGCCCTGATGGGCCGCTTCGGCGAGCGTCCCGTGTACATCGCAGGGTTGCTGATTGTGGCGGCGTCGACGGCAGCGTGCGCCTTCGCCCAGAACTATTGGCAGCTGCTCGTTTTCCGGGGCCTTGGCGGGGCTGGTTCCGTGATGTTCACGGTTGCTGCGATGGGCCTGTTGATCAGGCTCGCCCCTCCGGAAAGCCGTGGGCGGGTCTCCGGCGCGTATGCCTCCGCCTTCCTGATCGGCAGCGTCCTTGGCCCTGTGGTCGGCGGCCTGTTGGCCGGGTTCGGCCTGCGCGTCCCGTTCCTTGCCTACGCGGCAGCCCTGGTCCTGGCGGCCTTGGTTGTGCGCACGCAGCTGACGGGCAGTTCAAATGCAGCCGACCGCGGTGGCGCGGCGGGGCCGGCGATGCAGATGAAGGAGGCCCTGGGCGACTCCGCGTACCGGGCCGCCCTGTTCTCCAGTTTCAGCAACGGCTGGGCGACCTTCGGCGTGCGCATGGCCACTGTGCCATTGTTCGCTGTGGTTGTCCTGGCCGGAGGATCGGCCTCGGCGGGTTGGGCGCTGGCAGTGTTTGCCGGCGGAAACGCGCTGGCGCTGACCTTCTCCGGCCGTATGGCTGACACTTTCGGCCGCAAGCCCATGATGTTGCTGGGCTTGGTCGTCACCGGCCTGGCCACCGCGGCCATCGGTTTGACGGGCAATCTTCCCGCGTTTTTCGCGGCGTCTGCGGCGGCGGGCTTCGGCTCCGGCTTGCTCAACCCTGCCCAGCAGGCCGCCGTCGGGGACATCATCGGTCGTGGCCGCTCCGGTGGCAAGGTGCTGGCCGTCTTCCAGATGGCCTCTGACGCCGGAGCGATCGTTGGCCCGGTCCTCGTCGGACTCCTGGCCGATGGGCTCGGATACGGCTGGGCGTTCGGCGCAACCGGCGGCATCCTCCTGCTCGCCGCCGTCGGCTGGTCCGTTGCGCGTGAGCCCATGCAGCGCGGCCCGGAGCGCATCGACTAGCCCAACTAAATAGCAGTTAATGTCGTTTTCAGGGCTGAAAACGACATTAACTGCTATTTAGTTGGGCTGGATGCACCTAGTTGAGCAGGGCGTCGACGAAGGCTTCGGCCTCGAACGGCGCGAGGTCGTCCGGTCCTTCGCCGAGGCCGACAAGCTTGACCGGCACGCCGAGGGCCTTTTGGATCGCGACGACGATCCCGCCCTTCGCCGTGCCGTCCAGCTTCGTGAGCACGATTCCCGTGATGTTGACCACTTCGGAAAAGACCTTGGCCTGGTTCAGGCCGTTCTGGCCGGTGGTCGCATCCAGCACCAGCAGGACTTCGTCCACTTCGGCCAGCTTCTCGATGACGCGCTTGACCTTGCTGAGCTCGTCCATCAGGCCGACCTTGTTTTGCAGGCGGCCGGCGGTGTCGATCATGACGACATCCACTTCCTGCTCAATGCCGGACTTGACGGCTTCATAGGCGACAGAGGCGGGGTCCGCGCCGACGACGTGCGACCGGACGGTTGCGACGCCGACTCGCTGGCCCCACGTCGCAAGCTGTTCGGCAGCCGCTGCGCGGAAGGTGTCGGCTGCGCCCAGCAGGACGTCCTTGTCTTCGGCCACGAGAACGCGCGCGAGCTTGCCGACGGTGGTGGTCTTGCCCACCCCGTTGACGCCGACGACGATCATGATGGCCGGGTGGGCTCCCTTGCGTTCCACGTTCAAGCTGCGGTCCATCGTGGGATCCACGAGCTTGATGAGCTCCTCGCGCAGGAGGGCCTTGACGTCCTCGGGGCTGCGGGTGCCCTGGACCTTGACCCGTGCGCGCAGGGCATCGACCAGCTGCATGGTGGGCTCGGTGCCGAGGTCGGCAAGGAGCAGTGTTTCCTCGACTTCGTCCCAGACGTTCTCGTCGATCTTGTCGCTCGAAAGCAGGGCCAGGAGACCCTTGCCGAGAATGCTGTTGGATTTGACCAATCGCGCGCGAAGCCGGTTGAGGCGGCCCTCGACAGGCGCGGGGGTCTCCACCTGGATAAGTTCCAGTCCTGCGGCGTCGTCCGGAACGTCTGTCTCCGGTACGGCGAGCTCGGCGGGCTCGACGACGGGCCCGGGCACCGTGCGATCCGGCGCGGTCCCGGTGGCGTCGTCGACGATCGTTCCGCCGCCTGCCGGGGCCTTGTCGGCGGGGTCGTTGGCGTCGCGCGTTCCAGCGTAAGTCGAGGAGGACTTCCGCGCCTTGAGCAGGACAGGAATCAGCCCTCCGACCACCACGATGGCAGCGACAATGGACAAAATAATGGGGAGGAGATCGTTCACTCCCCTAGCTTCTCACAAAGCTAGACCTCGGCACCGAGCCTTTGGCTGATGACGGTGGACACGCCGTCGCCCCGCATTGTCACTCCGTAGAGAGCGTCCGCGACCTCCATGGTCCGCTTCTGGTGCGTAATGACAATCAGCTGGCTGGACTCGCGCAGCTCTTCGAAAATCGTGATGAGCCTGCCCAGGTTCGTATCGTCCAACGCGGCTTCCACTTCATCCATGACGTAGAACGGCGAGGGCCGCGCCTTGAAAATCGCCACGAGCAGCGCGACAGCTGTCAGCGACCGTTCGCCACCGGAAAGCAAGGACAATCGCTTGATCTTCTTCCCGGCGGGCCTTGCCTCCACCTCGATGCCGGTGGTCAGCATGTCATCGGGGTCCGTCAGCACCAATTTGCCCTCCCCGCCCGGGAAGAGCCGCGCAAAGACATGGTCGAACTGTTTGGAAGTATCGGCGAACGCTTCAGCAAACACCTGCTGGACGCGGTTGTCCACTTCCTTGATGATGTCCAAAAGGTCTTTGCGACTGGATTTGAGGTCTTCCAGCTGCGTGCTCAGGAATTGGTGGCGTTCCTCAAGCGCGGCAAATTCCTCGAGCGCCAACGGGTTTACTTTGCCAAGGGCGGCGAGGTCCCGTTCGGCCTTGCGGAGCCGTTTCTCCTGCTCGGCGCGGACAAAGGGGACACCTTCGACGATGGCGTTTCCGTCCTCGTCCACCGGCGTTCGGAGTTCGGCCCACTTGTCCACCGAAGCGGCAGGCACGGGAACGGGCTGCTCCGGACCGAAATCGGCCACGATTTGTTCCGCTGACAAGCCGAGTTCCTCGATGGCGCGGGTTTCCAACGCTTCGATCCTGAGCCTTTGCTGGGCTCGGGCGAGTTCGTCGCGGTGAACAGAATCCGTCAGTCCGGCAAGTTCCTGGGCCAACGTCTCATTGCTGCTCCGGACATCGCCGAGTTCCTTTTCGCGCTGCTCCCGGACCGCCTCGGCCAGGTCGCGGGCGCGGGCAGCCAGGTCCACCGACACATCGACGAAACGTACGGCCTGTTCGACGGCGGAAGCGACGGCGGAGGCCCGCTCGGCTTGGGCTTTGCGGCGCATGGCCCGGCGCGCGGCTTCTTCACGTGCCCGCCGTTCGCTTGCGGCGGCCCGTTCGAGGGATGCGGCCCGGTTGCTGGTCGCGGCGAGCTGTTCCTCGGCACTTCGCAAGCCCAGCCTGACCTCCATCTCACGGGACCGGGCATCGCTGGCAGCCCGGGCCAAGGCATCGCGGTGCTCCGTGGAAGGCTCTTCTTCCTGGGGGGCTTCTTGCGCCGCGGCCAGCCGTTCCGCGGCAAGCTCAAGGGATTCCTCTGCCACGGCGATGTTCAGTTCGGCCTTGGCCAGGGACTCGGCCATTCGATCGCGTTCCCCGACGGCGCTGCGCAACTGGGAGTTCAGGTGGCCGAGCCGTTCCGCGACTGCCGCCAGGCGGGCGTCCGAGTCGTGAAGTTTGTCGAGCGCCGCGTTCGCCCGTTCCTGGGCATCGGCCCGGCGTGCTTCGGCTCCAGCCAGCGCGAACTTGCCCCGTTCAAGGCGGGTGGTGAGCTCGAGGAGCCGGGTGTCGGCGTCGTCCACTGCGGCCTGGACTTCAAGGAGCGACGGCGCCGTGGCCGATCCACCGTCTACCGTCAGGGCCCTGAAGACGTCGCCTTCGAGGGTCACCGCAGTGAGCGTCGGGTTGCCGGCAATGAGGCTTGCCGCCGCATGCAAGTCGTCGACGACGGCGGTGGACGCCAGGAGGTTCACCGCGCCACTGGCTTCGCTGGCGTCAGTCGCCACCAACTCGGCAGCCCAGCGCGCACCGTCAGGCAGCGTTGGCAGTTCCCGCAGGCCGGGCTCCGGAGCCGCGGAGGGGACCGCGCCCGCCACCAAGAGTGAGGCGCGTCCGGCGTCGGCGTCCTTCAACAGCTGCATCGCGGCGACGGCTCCCGCGCCGTCCGCCACCACGACGGCGTCGGAAGCACTGCCAAGCGCTGCGGCCACGGCGGTCTCATACCCGGGCTCCACCGTCAGGAGGGAAGCCAGCGAGCCCAGGATTCCAGGGTGGTCCGAAGACAGAAGCCGCGAAGAGCCATCCTTGCGGTTGAGTCCGAGCTGCAAAGCATCACGGCGGGCGGTGAGCGAATCGCGTTGGCGGATTTCATCGCGTTCGGCAGCTTTCAACGCTTCAATCTCGGCGTTGATCTCGTCAAGAAGGGTGCTGGCGTCTTCGTATTCGGCGTCGAGGCTTTCTTCGCCGTCTTCAACGCCGGCCACTTGTGACTCGAGGGCCGTAAACTCACTTTGCGCGTGGCGACGGCGTTCCTCGCCGGCTGCCAGCGATTCCCTGAGCCGGCCCCTCTCGGCCTCGGCGGCCTCGGCCCGCGATCGTGCGGCGGCCAACTGACCTACGAGTTTCGCGAGGCCTTCACGGCGATCGGCCGCTGCCCGCAACACGGCTGTCAGGCGCTTGTCCTCTGCCGCGGCAAGGTTCTCGGCTTCCTGTTTGGCTGCCGTAGCCTCGAGCAGGGCTGCTTGCTTCGCCAGGATGTCGTGCTCCAGCTCCGCCTGTTCCTGCCGGACCCGGGCGGCCTGACGGTCCAGGTGATCCGGGTCGCGGCCTGAATCCGGGGCAGCATCGGAGGAACCGAGGAGACGGCGGCGCTCGGTAGCGAGGGATCCCAAGGCGCGAAGCCGGTCCCTGGTTGCCGACAGCTGGTACCAGTTGTCCCTGGCCGCATTGAGCTTGGGTGTGGCCTCAGCCGCGAGCTGCTCAAGACGGATCTGGCGTTGACGGCCTGCGCCGAGCTCCGCTTCCACCACCTCGCGGCGCTCTTTCAACGCGGCTTCGTCGGCGACGTCCTTCTCCAGCGCCCGGGTCAGCTGGACGAGATCATCGGCCAACAGCCTGGACTTGGCGTCACGAACGTCGAACTGCACGGTCTGGGCGCGGCGGGCGACTTCGGCCTGTTTGCCCAGCGGCGTGAGTTGGCGGCGGATTTCTGTCGTGAGGTCGCCAAGGCGTTGCAGGTTCGCCTGCATGGCTTCCAGCTTGCGGACGGTCTTTTCCTTGCGACGCCGGTGCTTGAGGATGCCTGCCGCTTCTTCGATGAATCCCCTGCGGTCCTCTGGGGTGGCGTGCAGGACACGGTCGAGTTGCCCCTGCCCCACGATCACATGCATCTCCCGGCCAAGGCCTGAATCCGAGAGCAGTTCCTGGATGTCCAGGAGGCGGCATGGCGAGCCGTTGATGGCGTACTCGGATCCGCCGGTCCGGAACAGTGTGCGGGAAATGGTGACTTCGCTGTACTCGATCGGCAGGGCGCCGTCGGCGTTGTCGATCGTCAGCGCAACGTGCGCGCGGCCCAATGGTGGCCGCCCCGAGGTACCCGCGAAGATGACGTCTTCCATTTTGCCGCCGCGCAGGGTCTTGGCACCTTGTTCGCCCATGACCCAGGCCAGCGCGTCAACCACATTGGACTTGCCCGAACCGTTGGGGCCGACAACGGCGGTGACTCCCGGCTCGAAGTCGAACGTCGTGGCCGACGCGAACGACTTGAATCCCCGGACAGTCAAACTTTTCAGGTGCAAGGTGTTTCGGTTCTCTTTCAATGGCGGCAGTGGCTGCTTTACGGCCTAAATCTACCGCCCTCCCGCCGAATGGCCCGGATTGGCTGCGGCCGGGCGCATTACCGGACCACTGAGGGAGACCATGCGTGCTCAATGAAGAGGGCGGGTGCCGCGGAAGGGTCGGTCCGGATCGACCAGATGTCGCTGTCGGTTTCAGAGCCGTTACGCGGCAGGCCGTATAGCAGGGTGGAGTTGTCCAGCCACTCAATCTGGTCGTCGATGCTCTGCTGCTCGGACAGCACGGTCTCCTTGCCGCTGGCGAGGTCCAGGACGGCGATACGGCGGTGGCCGGTCAGGGAGCCGGAGTCACTCTTCTTGTAGGCGATGCGGGTGCCGTCCGGGGATACGGAGGGACATTCAATCCCCGAGCCGACTACAGTCAGCGTCCGCCCGGCGATGCTCCCTTTTACGAGCCAGATTTTGCCCTGGGAGGAGGCCGTGGCATAGAAGACATCCGGCTGCCGGGGGACGAAGGTGACGCCCCAGATGTTCCTGTCAGTGGCCTTGATCCTGTTTCCGTCCAGGATCAGCGCGAAGCCTTCGAGGTTTCCGCTGACCGGCCCGGCCTGGTCCCGGATGACGGTTTCCGTTGAGAATCCGGCTGCGGAGTAGGAGTGGCCGGACACGAAAACGGTGGAGGCCATCAGTGAACCGTCGGCATTGGTCCGTGCCCTGCTCGGGATGCCTGGAAGAGGCCAACTCGCCGTCTGCTTCCAGTGGCTGTCGTACACCGAGGCTTGGAAGTTTGTAGCGAGCTCGTGTTTGGTCTGCAGGCAAAACGCCATCGCAGACGTGCCGTAGACGCGGTCGCAGGCTATTCCGCTCAATGCCCTCGGGCCACCCGGATCCGTCAACGGTACTGTCGCAGCCTCGCCGAAGCCTTGGCCCGGGGCGGTGTTGCGGAAGAGAACGAAAGGTGCAACCGGCAAGGCCTGCGACGTGGTGACTTCAACAGGGGGCGGCGCGGCTTGGCTCGCTTTGGCACCCTGGAATTCCAGCGCCGCATAGATTCCAGCCGCCACGATCGCGGTGACTGTGATCACCAGCAGCGTTATGAGGCGCTGCCTGCTGATCATCAACCGTTGCCCGGTTGTTTCGCCGGTCCGTCCCTGAGTGGTGGGCCGCATTGCAGCCCTCCGTTCCGCGGCCGGTTTCCGGCTGCGCGGCGTCATGCGTCGGCCGCCTGTTTCCGGGACGTGCCCATGAGCACTGCCGTGGCCGCCAGCACCGCAGCCAACACGACGGCGGCTGTCAGCATGGCAGCGGACGCTCCGATGGCGAACCAAAGGATCCCGAAGCCCGCTGACGCCGCCATCCGGCACAGGGCGACGACAGTCTGGGCGGCGCCGATGCTGGTGGCCACCTTCTCGGGCCTGACCAAGCGGCTGGCGAGCGCTGCCAGCACTCCATCGGTTGCGGCGTAGAACAGCCCCAACAGCATCAGGCAAGCCGCCGTGACACCGATCCCTCCGAAGGGGGCCGCCGCCAGCACATAGCAGGCCAGCAAGGCAAGGTGGCCGCCGAGGAACACCCGGACCCGGCCCCAGCGATCCGCAAGCCGCCCGATCGGAACCGCCAGGACAAGGTAGATGATATTCGTTCCCACGTAAAGCAGCGGGAACCATTGCACGGCGAACGAGTCCCGGTCCTGCAGGACGAGGTAGATAAAACCGTCTCCAACAGTCAGCAAGGCCAGCAGCCCGGCCGTCACAAGAAGCCTCGTGAGTCCGGGTTCCTTCAGCTGGCTCCATCTAAAGGCAGGACGTGCGCTTGTCCGCGCCTCTGCCGCACGCGGCGTCCTCCGTTCCGGCACCACCAAGACCAACACTGCAACGCCGATCACGGCGAACGCCACCGAGACCACAAAAACCGTGCCGAACCCGTTCGGGATCAGCAGGAGGACCAGGAACGCCAGCAACGGCCCTGTTGCGGCGCCGATGTTGTCCAGCATCCTGTGCACACCGAAAGATCTGGCCAGATGTTCCGGCTGGGCTTCCGCCGAGATCAGGGCATCCCGCGGCGCCGTGCGGATGCCCTTGCCGATGCGGTCGCCGGCGACTACCCCGATGAGCGACCAGAATCCGCCGACGAACAGGAGCCCGATCCGTGCCAGCATGGACAGGCCGTAGCCGGCCATGGCCACCCGTTTCGGGTGCCCGGTACGGTCGGATGCCCAGCCGGCAGCAATTCGCACGATGGCGCTGGCGCCCTGGTTGAGCCCGTCAATGAAGCCGTAGGCGATGGTGGAGAGGCCTAGGAACCCTGTGACGTACAGCGGGAGGATGGCCGAGACGGACTCCGAGGAAATATCGGTGACCATGCTGACGATTCCAAGCCAGAGGATGACCGGCGACAACCGGAAGGCCACCCCCGGGCCGGCCTGCAGTTCCGTGCGTGCCGTGCGGGGATCCGTCTTACCGCCGGTGCGGTCAGCCATTGAAATGTACACAGGCGCCCCCATCCCTCGTCTCCGAACCAGTGGCATCCGGCGATCCGGACAGCCCAGGCTTTCATAGCGGCAGTCTGTCAGCCGGAAGGAGGAATTGAGTAGCGTAGTACTACCTGTTTTAGGTACGTGTAACGGATTTCCGGGCCGCTACCAGCGGCCGTTGCGGGGTTTCGGCTGGCAGATTGGGCAAGTGTAGGAAGAGCGGTTCATGAATTGCTCGCGCTTGATCACACCCGGCAACCCTATAGCCGCGCAACGCCTGCACGGTTCGCCCGCCCGGCCATAGGCATCCAAGGACCGGGCGAAGTATCCCGACGCTCCGTTGACATTGACGTAAAGCGAATCAAAGCTCGTCCCACCAGCCGCCAGGGCGTCGCTCATGACTTCCTTGGCGGCATCGACGAGCCTCACGGCATCTGACCGCTTAAGGGTGTCTGTCGGCTTGGCATAGTGGAGTTTGGCCCGCCAAAGGGCCTCATCGGCGTAGATGTTGCCTATCCCCGAAATAACTCCCTGATCCAACAGGGCACGCTTGAGCCCGGTCTTGCGGGCCTTGATCTTGCGGTAAAAGTCGTCAAAGGAAAAGTGCGGATCCAGCGGATCACGGGCAATGTGGGAGGCTTCTTCGGCAATTTCCGGGAGGGGTGTCTCGCCTTGGCCCCCGGGCCCGCCATCGGGCGTCGGTACAAGGGAGGTGACAAACAGTCCGCCGAAGATCCGTTGGTCCACAAACCGCAGCTGTTCGGGCATGCCGTCGGAACTGCTGAGCCGGAGGCGGACTTTGAGATGCTTCTCATCGGGAACCCCGGGGTCTTGCATGAGGAGTTGCCCGCTCATGCCCAGGTGCGCCATCAGCGCGACGCCGGGCATCGCCTCGGCGGACACGTCGCCGGCGGTGCCAGCGGCGCTGCGGGATTCCTCGGTCCGCAGGGGCATCCACAGGAACTTACCCCGGCGGACGACGTCCAAAACCGTGGAGTTCTCAAGGTTGCCGATAAAGTCTTCCGTGCCTAGCGCATGGCGGCGGATAGAGCGGGGGTCCAGGACGTCCACGGACGTGATGGTCCGGCCTCGTACCCAACGTGCCAGGCCACGGCGGACCACTTCGACTTCGGGCAGTTCCGGCATGCGGACTCAGGCGCTGTGCGCAGGATCGGCTGGAGCGTCGGCTTTGCTGTTCAGCGTGACTTTGCTGTTCAGCGTGCGCCACGCATCCGCGGCGGCTTCCTGCTCGGCTTCCTTCTTGGAGTGGCCCGAGCCTTTGCCGTAGGCGGTGCCGCCGATCTGGAGCACTGCCTCAAAGGTGCGTGCATGGTCCGGACCGGAGCCTTCGACGGCATAGTAGATGGACCCGAGCTGACGGCTCGCGGCAAGCTCCTGCATGCTGGTCTTCCAGTCGGTGCCGGCCCCAAGGGCTGCGGCGTCCTTCAGCAACGGACCAACGAGCCGCATGACCAGTTGCCGGGCGGTCTCCATGTCGTTGGAAAGATAGGTTGCGCCAATGAGCGCTTCCATGGTGTCAGCGAGAATTGAAGATTTGTTCTTGCCGTCGGTGAGTCTTTCGCCCTGCCCGAGGTAGATGAATTCTCCGATGCCGAGGTCCCGGCCGATACCCGCCAAGGCGCGGGTGCTGACGACGGCGGAGCGCCGCTTGGCGAGTTCGCCTTCCGGCAGTGCCGGGTTGTCGCGGTACAGCGAATCGGTCACGGAAAAGCCCAGAATGGAGTCGCCCAGGAATTCGAGGCGCTCATTGGTGGGAATCCCGCCATTTTCATACGCGTATGAACGATGTGTCAGAGCAAGACGAAGCGTCTCGGCGTCAATGGAGACACCGAGACGCTTCAGAAGCTCTTCAGTTGAAGACATCCTTGTCAGCCTTGTGGCGGATTTAGACGTCTGCGACCTTGCGGCCCTTGTATTCAAGGAACAGCGCAGTCCCGGCGGAGTCGGTTACGACCTTTGCCTGGTGCGGCAGGCTGTAAACAACCTGGCCGTTTTCGATGGTCTTGACCAGGTTGGGGGCAGTTGCCTTCCACTGGGCACGGCGGGCGCGTGTATTTGCGCGAGACATTTTCCGCTTGGGAACAGCCACGGCTATCTCATTTCTCTTTTAGTCAGCACTTACTAATCAGTTTGCCGGTCGGTCTTAGCCAGTTCAGCTAGGGCAGCCCAGCGAGGATCCAGGTCCTCGTGGTGGTGCCCCGGCTCGTCTTCCAGACGCACTCCGCATATTGAGCAGAGGCCCTGGCAGTCTTCCCGGCACACCGGCTGGAACGGCAGCATGGTTACAACCGCGTCCCGCAACACCGGTTCAAGATCGATTAGATCGTGCTCGACTCGACGTTGCTCTTCATCGTCTTCTTCGTCCGAAAGCTCGACGCCCTCATAGAAGAAAAGTTCTTGCACATTGACCTCAAGGTCATACGCAAGGGGATCCAGGCATCGTCCGCATTCGCCCTTGACTTCAGCGAATACGGTTCCAGATACCAGAATTCCTTCGTGTACGGCCTCAAGCCTCAAGTCGAGCTCGATATCCGAGCCTTCCTGAACGCCAATGAGTGCCACGCCAAGGTCACTTGGCGCGGGTACATGTTCCGTGAGCGTCCGCATGCTTCCTGGACTACGTCCGAGGTCCTTGACGTCCAGCGTCAAAGGCGAACTTGCATCTCGCTTAATGAGAACTCCTGTAGAACATATGACCGACGTACCATCTTAGCCTGAACGCGTGAACGGACTCAAACCGGGTCAATTGCAACGCGTTCTGCCCGAGGTACCGATCCAGCTTACCCGTTGCGGGGCTACTCCGCTGCCGACCCGCCAGCCAGGAGCCTTTTGAGCACCGATTTGGGCACGAAATCGGAGACATCGCCGCCAAGGAGGGAAATTTCCTTGATCAGCGTGGAGGACAAATGCAGGTAATGGGCCTCCGCCGGAAGAAAGACAGTCTCGACGCCGGACAATTGGCGGTTCATGGTGGCCATGGGAAGTTCGTAGTCAAAATCGGAAGACGAACGCAGGCCCTTCACGATCGCCGAAATTCCCCGGTGCCTGCAGTATTCGGCGAGCAGTCCCTCACCCATCGGCTCCACGATGATGCCCCGCAACGAAGCCAGGGTCTCCCGCGCCATGTCCATGCGTTCTTCCAGGCTGAAGCGGTACTTCTTCGCGTAGTTGGTGGACACCGCGACGACGACTTCGTCGAACAAGCCGGCGGCCCTTGCGATGACTTCCAAATGTCCGTTGTGGATGGGGTCGAAGGAGCCAGGGCACACTGCGCGTCTCATGGTTCGAACCTACCCCATCCGGGGCCGCAGGCACTATGGCGATACCATGGCTGAAACGGCGGGCCGGACGAGCCGGATGCCAGCACCCAGGAAGGCAACCCCACAGTGACGAGCCCGGCCTCTCTCAGCGAGAACACGTCCGTCGCCCCTTGGCAACGAGCCGCCAGCGGAGCAAACCTGCTTTCGGCCGACGGCAGCCTCGGAGTGACCATCTTCGAAGAGATGACCACCCTGGCAATATCCACCGGCGCCATCAACCTGGGCCAGGGATTCCCGGATGAGGACGGGCCTGCGGAAATCAAGGCAGCAGCCCAAGCAGCCATTACGGCGGGAGCCAACCAGTACGCACCGGGCAAAGGCATCCCTGAACTTCGCGAAGCCATCGCCGCGCACCAGGAACACTTCTACGGACTGACCCCGGACCCGCAGACCGAGGTCATTGTGACCACCGGGGCCACTGAAGCCATCGCCGCCTCATTGCTCGCGTTCATCGAACCGGGCGACGAGGTGCTGACCTTCGAGCCTTTCTATGACTCTTACGGCGCCATCATTGGACTCGCCGGGGCCAAGCATGTGACCGCTCCTTTGCTGGCGCCGGACTTCCTTCCGGACGTGGACGCCATGGAATCGGCATTCAGCGAGCGCACGAAGCTTGTGCTCCTCAACAACCCGCACAATCCCACGGGCGCGGTGTTCCCTCGCGAGGTGTTGGTACGAATCGTCGAACTCGCCCGGAAATACGATGCCGTGATCCTCAGCGATGAGGTCTACGAGCACCTCACCTTCGGGGTGCGGCACCTTCCGATCGCCAGCATCCCCGGAGCAGCCGAACGAAGTGTCACGATTTCCTCGGCCGGCAAGACGTTTTCGTTCACCGGATGGAAGATCGGCTGGCTCAGCGGACCGGCCCACCTCGTGGCGGCGATCCGAACCGTCAAGCAATTCCTCAGCTACAGCTCCGGCACTCCCTTCCAAAGTGCAATCGCCGTAGGCCTCGCCCTGCCCGATGAGTTCTACGCCGGCATCGCGTCCGCTCTCCAGCACAAGCGGGACATCCTCGCTGAGGGACTGCGGGCCGCCGGCTTCGATGTCTACACGCCGCAGGGAACATACTTCATCAATGTGGACACCGCGCCCCTCGGCATCAGCGACTCCGTGGACCTGGCACGAAGACTGCCGGGGCTCGTAGGAGTGGCTGCCATCCCCGTCCCGGTGTTTTGCCACCCGGAAGGCGCGGAAAGGACGCGCAGCCTTCTGCGATTCGCGTTCTGCAAGAAGACCGAAGTATTGGAAGAAGCGGCCGCCAGGCTGGCCACCCTGCGGGACAAGCTCTGACTGTGTCCACCGGCCAAAGTCACGAGGGACGGCGCTTCCTGCGGACCACCGGGCAGCATGCAGCGATCGAGGCCGACGCGCTGATCGGCGGTGCCTACATTCTGCGCATCGGCGACGCCGAGCAATCCCATGTCAATCTCGCGGAACCCGCGGAAATCTTCTACGAGTACCTGCGGCGGATCGGCCATGTGGTGGATCTGGCCGCGCCGGCCGGACAGGCCATCACTGCCCTTCATCTTGGCGCGGGGGCCTTGACCCTGGCCCGCTACATCGAGGCGACGAGGCCCGGTTCGGAACAGCACGCCGTCGAGCTCGAACGTGAATTGCTCGATTTCGTGCTGCAGAAGTTGCCCATGCCGCACGGCACCCGCTTGGAGACCCATATCGGCGACGCTCGCGAAACCCTCGCCGAACTGCCCGCGCGACTCGAGTTCGACGTCGTGATCCTGGACATCTTCTCCGGTCCCGAGGCTCCGGCGCATATCGCCTGCCAGGAGTTCTATGCGGAGGCCGCGGCGCGGCTCCGGCCCGACGGGGTGCTCATCGTCAATGTCGGCGACGAAGCGGCCTTGACCCTGGTGCGCAGCCAGGTCGCCGCGATGCGCCGGGCGATGCCCGACGTTGCCGCCTTCGCCGAGAGCGGCACGTTCGCCGGCCGGTACCCCGGCAACATCATCCTGGTGGGGACGCGCCGGCCGTGGCCAGCCGGCTGGACAGCGGAACTCCTGGCCCGGGGGCCGCATCCGGCGGCTGTACTGAGCGGAGTGGAGCTGGACCGGATTTCGGGCTAGCGCTGGTTATCGGGCTAGCGCCGCGTTTCGGGCTAGCGCAGCGTCGCCGAGCATGCGCTAGACGGGTTCGGCGAACCAGAGCTTGGTTTCGCCGTACTTCTTGTCGGCAAACCGTTCGAGGGTGTCCGGCCAGTCCGGTTCCGGTGACCGTGAGGAACGCTCGACGACCACCACGGCGCCTTCATCGAGGTGGAAGGCAAGCTTGGCCAGGACAGCCTTGAGGGAAGGCTCATCCAAAGGGTACGGCGGATCCAGGAACACCAGGTCCCAGAGGACGTCATCCGCCGCGCGTTCCAGGAAGGACTCCACTTTGGAACGATGGACCGAGACGATCCTGCGTCCGAGCACTTGGTTGGCCATGTCTGCGTTTCGTTGGCAGACCTCGGAGGCGCGCGCGTCGAACTCCACGAGTTCGGCCGAGCGCGCGCCCCGGCTGGCACCTTCGATGCCTAGCGAGCCCGAACCCGCATAAAGATCCAAAACCCGGGCGTCGTCGATCGCGTCGAGGGCTTCGAGCCGCGAGAACAAGGCCTCCTTGACGCGGTCCGTCGTGGGCCTGGTGGTGTTTCCCGGGACGCTGACCAGCGGATTGCCGCCGACCATGCCGGCAATGATCCGGCTCACCGGCCAACTCCCGGGGCGCCGCACACGGGCGCGCCTTCCGGCGTGGATTCCTCAGCCGCGTTCAAGGAACGCCTCCTTTTCGGGGTTCAGATATTCGTCAATTGCCGCGGCCAGGGCCTGTTGGCCCTCCAGCAGGGGGTCGTTCGCCACGAGCCACTGGGCATCGGTTCGGGCACGGGCAATCACGTCCTCATGCTCCAGGACCCGCAACAGCTTAAGGGTGGAGCGCCCGCCGGATTGGGAGGCGCCCAGGATGTCGCCTTCGCGGCGTAGCTTCAGGTCTTCCTGGGAAAGCTCGAAGCCGTCGGTTGTGGAAGCAACGGCATCGAGGCGCCTGCGGCTTGGATGGCCGGGTTCGAGCGTCGTGACCAGAAGGCACGTCCCCGGGAGACCGCCGCGGCCCACCCTCCCGCGCAGCTGGTGAAGTTGCGAAATACCGAAGCGGTCAGCATCGAGGATCACCATCAGCGTGGCGTTATGGACGTCCACGCCCACCTCAATGACCGTGGTGGACACCAGCAACTGGGTCTCGTTGGCGGTGAACGAGGCCATGGTTTCGGACTTGAGCGCCGGATCCTGCCGTCCGTGGAGGGGCTCCACCCGGACACCGCGCAGGGCGGGCTCTTGGCTGAGCGTTTCGACGACGGCTGTCACCGAGGCGAGCTCGCGCGCGGGGCCCTCTTCCGAAAGTTCGGCGTCGCTTGGCTCTGCTTCGCCCGGGCTGAAGTCGCCGTCGTCGTCGTCTCCGATCTTGGGACAGACGACGTACACCTGGTGGCCGGCGTCGATCTCTTCCCGCGAGCGTCTCCAGATCCTCGCCGCCCAGCCCGGATTTTCTGCGAGCCCGACGACGTGGGTGGAGATGGGCGCCCGGCCGGCAGGGAGTTCGTCCAGCACGGACGTTTCGAGGTCGCCGAAGACGGTCATGGCAACGGTGCGCGGAATCGGAGTGGCGGTCATCACCAAGAGGTGGGGCGGCCGGTTGGCCTTGGCACGCAGGGCGTCGCGCTGTTCCACTCCAAAGCGGTGCTGCTCGTCCACCACGATCAGCCCCAGGTCCTGGAACGATGTTTTGTCACTCAGCAGCGCATGGGTGCCGATCACGATCCCGGCGTTGCCCGAGGCCGCGTCCAGCATGGCTTGCTTGCGGGCGGCCGCCGGCATGGAGCCTGTCAGCAAGGCGACTTGGACCGGTCCGGGGCCGCTGTCCAGCAATCCGGCCCCGCCCAGCATCCCGGCGCCCCCGAACAAACCGTCGCGGGCCAGTGGGCCCAGGGTCCTCCGGATGGAATCGAAGTGCTGTGCCGCGAGGACCTCCGTGGGTGCAAGCAGTGCAGCCTGCCCGCCGGCATCCACCACTTGCAGCATGGCCCGCAAAGCCACGATCGTTTTTCCGGAACCGACCTCGCCCTGCAGCAAGCGGTTCATCGGCGAGTCCTGTGCCAGCTCGTGGGAGAGCGTCTTACCGACCGCGGATTGGCCTGCCGTCAGCGTGAATGGCAGTTGTCGGTCGAAGGAAGCAAGGAGCCCTTCGGGCAGGGGCCGACGGGCGGTGGCCTCCTCGGCAGCCAACTGGGCCCGGCGCCGCGCCAGCGCAGTCTGCAGAACCAGCGCTTCCTGGTAGCGGAACCGGTCACGGGCGCGCTGCCAGTCCGCCGCCGTTTCCGGAGAATGGATCAGCCGGTACGCATCCCCTACTCCCAGGAATTTCTCCCGGGACGCGATGTCGGCAGGCAGCGGATCCTCGATGCTGTCCACATCGATGGTGTCCAGGAGCGTGGTGATGACCTTGTGGATGGACCAACTGGTGAGCTTCGCGGTGGCCGGGTACACGGGAATGGGCATGGCCGCGAGCTTTTCCGGATCGACGGAACCGGCCAGCTCCGGGTCCTCGTCGAGCAGCATGAAGTCCGGATTGGTCATGCCCAAGGATCCGCCGTAGCGGCTGACCTTCCCGGAGAACATCACCCGGCGCCCCGGCTGGAGTTCGCTGCGGGCGCGGAAGCCGTTGAAGAAACTGATTTTTAACGTTCCCGGAATCTGCTCACCGCTGGCCTCGTCCGTGACCACGACGTCCGTCAACGATCCCCGCCTTGCCCGCATTTGCCGGGTTGAGTTGGACAGGACCCTGGCGATGAGGGTGGCCTCTTCATCCAACGGCAGTTTGCTGATGGGCGTCAGCTCCCCACGGCTCAAGTAACGGCGGGGAAAGTAGTTCAGCAGCTCCCCGACAGTGTCCAGGCCAAGGTGCTTCTCGATGACGGAAGCGGAGCGTGTGCCGATCCTCCGCTCAAGGGGAAGCTGAAGCTCAGTATTCATGCCCGTGCTGGCCTGCCGGAAGGCCTGGGTCGCGCGGCATCGACAGTTGGCTGACGGAAATGTCGGTGGGGTCCCCGAGTGAGCGGATGACAGCGACGGCGGGTTCAGCTTCCGGAACGTGAACGTGCACGCGCCAGCGGTAGCTCACTTCTGCGGCGTCCTCGTCGTCATCATCGTCGTACCCGGCGTCGTCCGGTCCTGCCGGGCTGCCCACGTGGCTCGCGCTGCCTACCTGGCTCATGATCACGGAGTCGCCGAGTTCGTCCAAGCGCTGACGGAGCGTGGCAGCTGCCAGCGGTGAAAGGCTGATAGTGCACATGACCTCGACGCCGTCGTCGTCGGGCATTCCGGCGTGGATATGCGGATCCTGCAGGTCATAGCCGTGCAGCCCGTCCAGGAGCTCATCCTGGAGTTCTTCGCCGAGCACAGCCGAACGCAGGCAGTCCAGGATCAACAACATGCCTACCCCGCCCGCGTCCACAACATGGGCGGCGTGCAGCGGGGCAAGTTGGTCCTCGGTTTGCACCACGGCATCCAGCGCGGCATTGACGGCGGCATCGAGCGCCAGGCCCAAGGCCTGGTTGCTGTCATCGCCGTTGTGCGCAGTATCGCACTCACCCGCTGCCCTTGCGGCAGCTTCGAGAACGGAGAGCATGGTGCCGGGCACCGGCTCGCTCAAGGCCGACCAAGCCCGGATCTGGGCCCGGTTCAGGGCTGCGGCAAGCAGCGGCGCGCTAAGGCGCGTGTGCCCGCCCAGCGGCTCAGCCAGTGCGCACAAAAAGACGGCAAAGAGTGTCCCGGAGTTACCCCGGGCCTGCTCCATGGCCGCCCGTCCGGCCGCGGCCAGGACAGCACCGACGTCGTTTGCCGGTTCATCCACAGTGGAACCGCTGGCGAATGCTGCCGCGGCGGCGCGGACGGTGAGGTAGAGGTTGGTGCCGGTGTCGCCGTCGGCCACCGGGAAGATGTTGATGGCGTTGAGACGGTCGCTGTGGTTCCCGAGCGTCGTCTCCGCTTTGCCCAGCCACCGCTTCATGGCGTGCGTATTGGCGGCAATCTTAGTCTGCAAAGTGATCCCATCCCACGGTGTCAGCGGGCATTCCCGCTATCCGGACGCCGCTGTGCTGTCCTTCGGCAACGGCCTGGATCGAGCCTATCGCAGTGAAGCCGGAAGGTAGCTGAACATTTGCTGGAAATGTCGCCAGCAGGCCATGGTCCTCTCCCCCACCCAGGATCCAGTCCATGGGATCGAGGCCCAGAGGAGCCGAGGCAGCTTCCAAGGGTGTGGCGAGGGCCTTGAGCGCGATGGGATCGAGGTCGAGTGCGACGCCACTGGCTTCGGCGAGGCGGGCGCCGTCGCGCAACAGCCCGTCGGAGACGTCCATCATGGCAGTCGCTCCTGCCTTGGCTCCTTGCGGTCCTGCAGCGAGAGGCGGCTGCGGCCGGCACTGGCTGTCCATGAGTGCGCGCTGGGCAGGGTTCAGATTGCCCACGGGTATGGTGCTTTCAAGGAGCGCCAGTCCCGCGGCGGCGCGGCCAACAGTTCCGGCAAAGGCCAAGGTGTCCCCAGGACAAGCCCCGGAGCGCAAGACAGCAGGAAGCCCATGCATTGTCCCGACGACGGCGACGGTCACCGCGATTTCGCGGCCACGGCCCAGGTCTCCCCCGGCAACTGAACAATCGCCAGCCCCCAAGCCGACGATGCCGGCTGTCAGGCCATCCGCGAAGTCCTCAACCCACGGCACCGGGGTGCCGGACGGCATGGTCAAGCTGACGACGAGGGAGACGGCGGTACCACCCATTGCGTTGATGTCGCTGAGATTCTGAGCCGCCGATTTCCAGCCGACGTCATACCCCGTAGTCCGGTATCCGTTGTTCCACTCCAGGCGAAAGTCCTGGTCCTGGGTCTGGGTGTCGATGGAAATGAGGGTCCGGCCATCAGGGGCGGCGACGACGGCGGCGTCGTCCCCCGGCCCGAGCAGCACGCTGTTGCTGTGGTTCAGGCGCGGAAAGATGCGCGCGAGGAGCTCGCCTTCGGAGAGCTCGCCGACAGTCTGTTGTTCAATGGACACAGCTCTACGCTATCGCGAACCGCCGACAACAAAGGCTGTCCCTTGGCGCCCGCTTCCCGATCCTCGGATTGCCGCAGCCGAGATAGGCTTGATCAATGCAACAAACGAAAGCCGCTGTGTACGTCCGCGCCCTTTGCTCCCTGACGGCCGCCGCGGTTTCGGTTCTTACGCTCGCGGCCTGCTCCCCCGTCGTCGACGTCAAGCCCGCCGCTGATGCCGCGAACGCCGCTTGCGCACCCATGATGGTGTCGCTCCCGGACACCATCGGCGACGCCGCCCTGCGGAAGACCAACAGCCAGGCCACGGCGGCGTGGGGCGATCCGTCTGTCCTGATTCTGCGTTGCGGCGTCAACGTGCCGGGCCCCACCACGGACCGCTGCGTCACTGTCAACGACGTCGACTGGGTCATCAAGGAAGGCGACCCGGTCTGGACCCTGACCACCTACGGTCGCGAGCCCGCGACCGAAATCCTTATGGACCCGAACAAGATCAGCTCCGCCACGGTCCTTGCCGATCTGGCGCCAGCCGCGGCGAAAATCAAGGCGGTACGCAAGTGCATCGGTCAGCCTGAGCTGCTGCAGAACCTGCCGACGAGCACCCCGGGCAAGTAGCGAAGGCAGCCCAGGCTGATTATCAGCGCGGGGACGTCGTCAACCCCAGCCGGCTGTCAGCGCAGGCCGGTTTTGCGGTTGAGCGCCAGGTAGATGAGCTCGTCGATCAACTCGGCGTAACCCAGTCCGGAAGCCGCCCACATTTGCGGATACATGCTCTTCGGGGTGAAGCCCGGCATCGTGTTGATCTCGTTGATGATGAGTTCGCCGTCCGGAGTGTAGAAAAAGTCCACGCGGCTGAGGCCTTCGGCACCGACCGCATCAAACGCAGCCGCCGCGAGCTCACGGACGCGCGCAATGGCCTCGTCCGGAATGTCGGCCGGGCAGCTAAGGGCTGCCGCGCCGTCCTCCACATATTTGGCATTGAAGTCGTAGAATTCGTGTTCGCCTGGAGCAACGGCGATTTCCCCCGGCATGGAGGTTCGCGGCGCCGCAGCGCCACGTCCTTCAAGGACGGCGCACTCGATTTCGCGGCCGACAATGCCCGCCTCGATCACCAGCTTGAGGTCGTGCCGTCGTGCTTCTTCGATCGCCGCGTCCAAGTCATCCATCGAATCCACTTTGGAAATCCCCATTGAGGAACCGGCGCGGGCGGGCTTCACGAAGACAGGAAAGCCGAGGCGGTCCACGCGCTTGCGCACGGCTTCGGCGTCGTTGATCCATTCACGATCAGTGACGGCGACATACGGTCCCACGGTGAGCCCGGCGGCCTCGAAAACAACCTTCATGTAATGCTTGTCCATGCCGACGGCGGATGCGAGGACCCCGGCTCCCACATAGCGGGTGTCCGAGAGCTCCAGTAGGCCCTGGATGGTGCCGTCTTCGCCCCAAGGGCCGTGCAGGAGCGGAAACACGACGTCCACGGAGCCCAGTTCTTCGGGCACCGCATTCGGTGCCGTGACGATCAGCTGGTGGGCTCCACCCACCTCAGCGAGGGTTACGGTCTTCCCGGAAGGCGCCACCTCAGGCAAGGCCGAGGCGCTCAGCGACCACTGGCTGATGTCAGCGGACGGGATCACCCACTGGCCAGACTTGGCAATCCCGATGGGGACGACGTCGTACTTGCTCTTGTCGATGGCGCCCATGACGCCGGCCGCCGTCACGCAGCTGACCGCGTGCTCGCTGGATCGGCCGCCAAAGAGCACGGCGACGCGCGGGCGCCGATGTTCGGCCGGCTTCGCGGACTCGGCAGTTCCGGCGGACTCAGCAGTTCCGGCAGACAGGGATTCTTCGGTCACAGTCAGTAATCGCCTTCGGACTTCAGGGAGCGGGCCAGGAGTCTGGGCCCAAGTTCATCAACGGACAGTTTGCCTTCAAGGACGGCTACCACGGCCGCAGTGATCGGCATGTCGACACCGAGTTTTCCGGCTAGTTCGTAGACAGCGTACCCGGATTTGATGCCTTCCGCCGTCTGCGTCATGTGCTCGGTGACCTGTTCAAGGGTCAAGCCTTCGCCGAGCAACCGCCCCGCGGTGTGGTTCCGGGACAGGGGCGAAGAACAGGTGGCCACGAGGTCTCCCAGTCCGGCAAGACCCGCCATCGTGCGCGCTTCGCCACCCAAAGCAAGGGCCAGCCGCGAGGTCTCCGCAAGCCCGCGCGTGATCACCGATGCTTTGGTGTTGTCGCCCATTTGCTTGCCCTCGCAGATTCCGACTGCAAGGGCAATCACGTTTTTCACGATTCCCCCGATTTCGACGCCGACCACGTCGTTGCTCGTGTAGGGGCGGAAGTACGGTGCGGTGCAGTAGAGCGCGAACGATGCGGCGGTGGCTTCGTCGCTGCATGCCACCACGGAAGCCGTCGGTTCCTGGCGCGCGATCTCCATTGCCAGGTTGGGTCCCGAAACAACGGCCACGCGTTCCTGCGGAATATCGAGTTCCTCGGAGATGACCTGGCTCATGCGGGAATCCGTACCGAGTTCAAGGCCCTTCATGAGGGAAACGACCACGGCGCCCGGGGCCACGAGCGGTTTCCATTTGCGCAGTTGAAGCCGAAGGGACTGCGCCGGCACGGCGAGGATCACGATTCCGGCGCCCGCAAGGACCTCGGCCACATCTGTCGAGGCCGTGATGGAATCGGGCAGCGCGATGTCCTTCAAGTACTGGGGGTTGCGGTGCTCCGCGTTGATCTGGGCGACCACTTCGTCCCGCCGGCCCCAAATGCGGATACTGCGCTCCGCGCCGGTCGCAAGTGCAGCGTCCGCCAGGACCTTTGCGAACGTCGTGCCCCAGGATCCTGCGCCAAGCACGGCGACAACACCTTGGTCGCCTATGAGTTCTTCCCCGGAGGTCACTTCTGTCCGTCCGTGCCGTCGGCGCCCGAGGTTCCCTCAGTCGCTTGGAAGCGGCCGTGCTTGGACTGGTTGTGGGCGGCAGGGTCCCAGCGTTCCTTGGGCGGTTCTTCCCCGCGCAAGGTTGCAAGAAGTTCCGTGATGGCGTCCATGATGACGTCCGTCGCCTCAACCAGTGTGGCCCGGTCCAGCGGCCGGCCTTGGAAAGCACTGAGATCCACGGGATCGCCGACCAAGATGCGGGAGGTCTTCCGCGGGAAGACATGCAGGCGCTTGGCGTACCGGGGGAACACCTCATGGGCACCCCAATGGGCAATGGGAATCACGGGAGCACCGGTCTGGAGTGCCAGGCGAGCCGCTCCCGTGTGACCCTTCATCGGCCACAAATTCGGATCGCGCGTCAAAGTGCCCTCCGGATAGATGATGATGGCGCCGCCGGCATCCACCACTTCCTGGGCGGCTTGCAACGAGCGGTTCGCCCCCGTCGTCGAACGCTCTACAGGAATCTGGTTCGCGGCGCGCAACAGGCTACCTAGGACGGGGGCCTTGAAGAGGCCCGCTTTCGCGAGGAAATGCGGTGGACGCTTCATGTTGTAGAGCATGTGCCCCACGACAATGGGGTCGATCTCGGTGCAGTGGTTCGGCGCGGCGATGAAGCCACCCGCAGGGAGCTTTTCGGTCCCCTCCCACTTCTTTGCCATGAGGATGTTCATGAGCGGTCGCGCAATTCCCGCAAGAACAGCGAACATGGCACGGCTCTGGGCCGATTCCTTCAAGGTGTCTCCCGTTACTTGGATTCGGTGAGGTCGAAATCGGCGCCCAGCCCGGCGAGCTTTTCAGTGAAGCGCTCGTAGCCGCGGTTGATGATGTCGATCCCGGTCACCCTGGACGTGCCGGTTGCCGCGAGCGCCGCAATAAGGTGGCTGAATCCGCCACGAAGATCGGGGATGTCGATGTCGGTGCCCCTCAGCGGAGTGGGTCCTGAGACGACAGCGGAATGCAGGAAATTGCGTTGGCCGAAGCGGCATGGCACGCTCCCTAGGCATTCGCGGTGGACCTGGATGGTTGCGCCCATGCGGGTCAGGGCGTCGGTGAAGCCGAAGCGGTTTTCGTACACGGTTTCGTGGACGATGGACACGCCTTCAGCCTGGGTCAAGGCGACCACCAGTGGCTGTTGCCAATCGGTCATGAAGCCCGGGTGGACATCGGTCTCAAGGACGAGCGGGCTCAGCTTTCCGCCAGGGTGGTAGAAACGGATGCCGTCCTCGCGGATATCCATGCCGCCGCCCACCTTGCGGTAGGTGTTGAGGAAGGTCATCATGTCCCGCTGGGAAGCACCCTCAACGAAGATGTCTCCGCGGGTCACCAGGGCCGCTGAAGCCCACGACGCCGATTCATTGCGGTCCGCCAATGCGCGGTGGTCGTAGCCACCCAGGTCCCGAACGCCTTCGATCCGGATGGTGCGATCGGTCTGGACGCTGATGATGGCACCCATCTTCTGCAGCACAGCGATGAGGTCGATGATTTCCGGTTCGGTAGCGGCGCCGCTCAGTTCGGTGATGCCCTCGGCGCGCGTGGCGCTCAGCAGGACTTGTTCCGTGGCTCCCACCGACGGGTACGGGAGTGAGATCTTGGCGCCGTGGAGACCCTTGGGAGCGGAAATGTGGATACCGCCCGGGCGCTTTTCGACGACGGCGCCAAACTGGCGGAGCACGTTCAAGTGGTAATCGATCGGCCGGTCCCCGATCTTGCAGCCGCCGAGATCCGGAATGAACGCTTCGCCGATGGCATGGATCAAAGGACCGCACAGCAGGATCGGGATACGGGAGTCCCCGGCGTGGGCATCGATCGCCGTGCTGGATGCCGTCTTCGCATTCTTGGGATCCAGGGTGAGATCGCCGGTGACGGGATCCTTCTCGACAGTCACGCCATGGAGCTGCAACAGGCTGGTGACCACCTCCACGTCCTTGATTTCCGGGACGTTCCGCAACACCGAAGGTTCGTTGCCGAGGAGGGAAGCCACCATGGCCTTGGGAACAAGGTTCTTGGCACCTCTGACGGTGACGCGGCCGGTCAAAGGGACGCCGCCGCGGATTGTCAGAACACTACTCATCTATACCGGTTTCCTCACGAGTTGATGCCCCCACACTTACGAAGGCTCCAGCTAAGCATAAAAGCTGGCGTTACCGATTCGAAATGCCGGGGCGCGGCGAAGGCTGGCTTTCAGCGACGCGGGGTCACTTACGGCCCATGTTGCCGCCCGGCATGGGCCGTAAGTGACCCCGCGTTAGTTCCCGATCCATGGATAACCCCTCATTCCAACCCCAACGACGACCATGAAGCTGTACAACGCCGGGATCAGGCCATGAACATATCCTGCGAAACGGGCACGCACACGAAAAGGACCGGCGCACCCGTTCCTTCGGGTGCGCCGGTCCTTTCAAGGTGCAGAAGCTACTCAGGCAGCCTCCGGCCGTGTGCCGCCACCCTACTGGGTGCGCGCCGGCAAGGTTTTCGGCTTGAATGAAGGCCTTGTGGCCTCGTAGGCCGTGATGTCTTCCTCGTGCTGGAGCGTCAGGCCGATGTCATCCAGGCCTTCCAGGAGGCGCCAACGGGTGTAGTCATCGATCTCGAAGGGTGCCACGACGTTACCGCACTCAACGGTCTTGGACACGAGGTCCACTTTGACTTCGGTGCCGGGCGCGTTTTCGAGCACTTTCCATATGAGCTCGATGTCGTCCTGGGCAAGCTCTGCCGCCAAGAGGCCTTGCTTTCCCGAGTTGCCCCGGAAAATATCGGCGAACCGGGAGGAGAGTACGGCCTTGAACCCGTAGTCCTTCAATGCCCAGACTGCGTGCTCGCGGGAGGAACCGGTACCAAAATCGGGTCCTGCTACAAGTACGGAGCCGGTGCTGAAGGGCTCTTGGTTCAGGATGAAGGATGCGTCCTTGCGCCATGCGGCGAACAGGGCGTCTTCAAAACCGGTGCGGGTAATCCGCTTCAGGTAGACCGCCGGAATGATCTGGTCCGTGTCCACATTGCTCTGGCGCAGCGGGACACCGATGCCGGTGTGGGTGGTGAACTTTTCCATGGGGATCCTCCTAGGCGGCGTCGGTGGTGGTGGATGCGGAAACAGAGGCAGGCTCCAGGTCCGAAGGCGAGCTCAGCGTTCCGCGTACCGCCGTGGCTGCAGCGACTACCGGCGACACCAAGTGGGTGCGGCCGCCCTTGCCCTGGCGACCCTCGAAGTTGCGGTTCGAGGTGGATGCGCAGCGCTCCCCCGGTTCCAGCTGGTCCGGGTTCATGCCCAGGCACATGGAGCAGCCGGCGAAACGCCATTCAGCGCCGAATTCCTTGAACACCTTGTCCAGGCCCTCGGCTTCGGCCTCAAGGCGGACGCGTGCCGAGCCGGGGACCACGAGCATCCGGACCTTGGGGTCCTTTTCGCGCCCTCGGATGACATCGGCGGCGGCACGGAGATCCTCGATGCGGGAGTTGGTGCAGGACCCCAGGAAGACCGTGTCCACCCGGATGTGCTTCATGGGTGTCCCGGCTTCGAGGCCCATGTACTGCAGCGCGCGCTCGGCGGCCAGCTTGGCGTTCTCGTCACCGAAGTCCGCCGGGAAAGGTACCGCCTCGTTGAGCGAAATCCCCTGGCCCGGGTTGGTCCCCCAGGTCACGAACGGCTCCAAGGTATCGGCGTCGAGGTCCACCTCGACATCGAATGTGGCGTCGTCGTCTGTGTGCAGCGTGTTCCAGTATTCGACGGCGGCATCCCACTCCTCGCCCTGTGGGGCGTGCGGGCGGCCGTACATGTAGTCGTAGGTCGTCTGGTCCGGAGCCACCAGGCCGGCGCGGGCACCGGCTTCGATGGACATGTTGCAGATCGTCATGCGGGCATCCATAGAGAGCGCCCGGATTGCCGAGCCTCGGTACTCCAGGACGTAGCCTTGCCCGCCGCCCGTGCCGATCTTGGCGATGACTGCAAGGATGATGTCCTTCGCCGAGACGCCCGGGCGCAGGGTGCCTTCAACGTTGATGGCCATCGTCTTGAACGGCTTGAGGGACAGGGTCTGGGTGGCCATGACGTGTTCCACCTCGGAGGTGCCGATACCCATGGCGAGCGCTCCGAAGGCGCCGTGGGTCGAGGTGTGGGAATCGCCGCAGACCACAGTCATGCCGGGCTGGGTGAGGCCCAGCTGCGGGCCGACAACGTGCACAATGCCTTGCTCGGCGTCGCCGAGCGAGTGCAGGCGGACTCCGAACTCCTTGCAATTGTTGCGCAGGGTCTGGATCTGCGTCCGGCTTGTCAGATCGGCAATCGGCTTGTCGATATCCAGCGTCGGCGTGTTGTGGTCTTCCGTCGCGATGGTGAGGTCGGGGCGGCGCAGAGGGCGCCCGGCCAGGCGCAAGCCCTCAAAGGCCTGCGGGGAGGTCACCTCATGCACGAGGTGCAGGTCGATGAACAGAAGATCGGGCTGGGCGTTGGCTCCTTCGCCTTCGCCCTTGCGCACCACGTGCGCATCCCAAACTTTCTCGGCCAGTGTCTTTCCCACGGCCTGCTCCCTTCACTGCGGTTGGCTTGACTACTTCCACTGAACATCAGTGATCCAAACTGCGCCAGTGAAACAACTTGCATCTCAGATATTGAGACGGCAATATCATTACATGGACAATTCTAGTGGAGTCGGCGTCATCGATAAAGCGGCCCAAGTGCTCGACGCACTTGAGGCGGGGCCAACCACCTTGGCTCAACTTGTGGCAGCAACAGGCCTGGCCCGCCCCACCGTGCACCGGCTGGCGCTGGCGCTCGTCCACCACCGCCTCGTGAGCCGCGACATCCAAGGCCGCTTTGTCCTCGGCAGCCGCCTTGTCGAGCTTGCTTCGGCGGCCGGCGAAGACCGGCTCATCGCCTCTGCGGGCCCGGTCTTGATCCAGTTGCGCGACGCCACGGGAGAGAGCGCCCAGATCTTCCGACGCCAGGGCGACTGGCGCGTCTGCGTTGCCTCGGCCGAACGCCCCATCGGGTTGCGGGACACTATTCCGGTGGGCACCCAGCTTTCCATGAAGGCCGGCTCCGCTGCCCAGATCCTGCTCGCGTGGGAAGACCACGACCGCCTCTTGGACGGACTTCAGAACGCCCGGTTCACGCCGACCGTCCTCGCAGGAGTACGACGCCGGGGCTGGGCCCAGAGCCTCGGCGAACGCGAGCCTGGAGTCGCCTCGGTCTCCGCACCCGTGCGCGGCCCTTCCGGCCGCGTCATTGCGGCGGTGTCCATCTCGGGCCCCATCGAGCGCCTGACCCGCCAGCCTGGACGTCTGCATGCCGAAGTTGTCTGCAACGCCGCCCGGGTACTGACTGAAGCCCTGCGCAAGAACAACGACTAACCGGTTCCGCATTCTTCCCCTCTGCACCCCTCCCGTAGGCGGGCGCAGGTAGGGTAGGCGCATGAACAGCTTTGCCGTGTTCCTGCGCGGGATCAACGTGGGCGGGATCAACATCAAGATGGCCGACCTCAAAGCAGCCCTCAAGGCGTACCCCTTCACCGACGTCAAAACCCTTCTGGCCAGTGGCAACGTGGTGCTCCAAAGCGAGCTCGATTCGGCGGGAGTCAAGGAGCAGTTCGAGAAATGCTTGAGGGAAGCATTTGGCTATGACGCCTGGGTGGTGGTCCTGACCGCGGAACGCGTTGCCGAACTGGTGGAAGCCTGCCCCTATCCCGCCGACGACAAAACCACGCACAGCTACATCACCCTCGCCTCGGACACTGCCATGTTGGACGAGCTATTCGACGCCGGCACAGCCCTCGGCCCCCCAGGGCAGGGCGGCGTCGAGCACGTCCGGCTGGGTCCCGAGGCCTCGGCATGGCTCGCCCCGGCGGGAGGCACGTTGGACAGCCCCTTCAGCAAGCTCTCCGCAAAGACCCGCTACAAGGCGAGCACCACCACACGGAACCTGCGCACGCTCATCAAGGTCAGGGACGCCGCAGAAGCCCTCCAGAAGACCACCTGAGCTGCCCCGGTACCGTTCTCCCCCCTTTTGACACGGGGAACCGCCTGCGACACGGCAAGTCGCGTCATTCCTGGGCTTTCGCGCGGCAAACAAGGGGAGAAAGGTACGGGGTCCGACGTCTCACCCGCACCTTGGGAAAGAAAAATCCCCCGGAACCTGATGGTTCCGGGGGATTCATTTTGTGACCCCAGCGGGATTCGAACCCGCGTTACCGCCGTGAGAGGGCGGCGTACTAGGCCGCTATACGATGGGGCCTTGTACTTTGTTTTACTGCTTTATTGAATACCGCTTCCGGCATTCAAGCTGAATGAGTATTTCATACATTCAGCATTGTTTCAAATCGGCGAACCGTTTCGAAACTCCAAATTCCCGCACATATATGCGGATTATTCAGAGCTGGGATACCAGGACTCGAACCTAGAATGACGGTACCAGAAACCGTAGTGTTGCCAATTACACCATATCCCATTGGCACTTTTAGGCCGGATTCTAAGGCCTAAACCTTCGCTCCGTGCCCCTCAGCACGAGTAATTACTTTACCCGAGACTTTCGATGCACACAAATCGGCCGCGCACGCCCTCATCGCCCTGGCCGGCACCCCCGGCGATCGGCCGGCGTGGACAAAAAAACCCTTGCAATCGGCAGGGCCTTAGCTTTACTCTCGGTAAGTTACCAATCGGTAACCAACGTCACGCACTTGTTTCGTGGCGCAGCTGCAGGCCAAGTCGCCTGTTAGCTGCGTCACATGGGGGGATCCCTGGCAGCAGCGCCGCTGCCGGGAAGTCATCGAGAGGAATTGCCCATGACACCGAACCCTGCCATTTCGACCAGTACACGAAGCCGTGCCCAGATAATCGCTATTGCCGTACTCGCACTCCTGCTGATCGCGCTCCTCGGTTTCTACACCTTGGTCATTGGGAAGATCGCGGCAGGGTCGGCGCAACTGGATGACGGCGCAGGTCAGGCATCTGCGGGCGCGGGCCAGCTCAGGGACGGCGCGGCGAGGCTTGCAGGCGGAGCCGCTGAAGCCGGGACGGGCGCGGCCAAGCTGGCTGATGGCGCGTCAAAGGTCCAAAACGGAATCCAGGGCAAACTTGCCCCGGGCGCCCAGCAGTTGAAGGACGGCGCCGACAAACTCGCTACGGGGGCCGTGAAGATCCAGAATGACGTCAACGCCAAGCTTGCGCCGGGAGTCTACAAAGTGGACGACGGCGCGCAGAAGCTCGCGGCAGGTGCCCTGCAACTTTCCGCAGCACTGACTCCGACGCCGGGCGGAGACGCCGAAAACAATCTCGGCGACGGCGCCACCCAACTAAACAACGGCGCGAACCAGCTCAACAACGGAGCCGCCCAGCTCGACGCCGGTGCTGCGCAACTCGACGCGGGCGCCGCCAGGCTCGCGGCAGGCACCGATCAGCTCAAGGGGTATCCGGGAGCCGGAGACGATCCCACCAAAGGAACAGGCTCGGCTGCGTTGGCCCAAGGGCTCCAGCAGCTCGCCGACGCCGCCAATGGCGTCCAGGGCGTGGTGCCCCTGGCGGCGCTGAAGGCGCAGATCAATGCCCTCAACGACGGCGCGCATCGCCTCGACGCCGGAGCCTCGCAATTGCAAGCCGGGGCGGGCCAGCTTTCGGCCGGAGCGGCGCAACTGCACGGCGGCACCGAACGGCTCGCCGATGGCACCGGGAAGCTGGCTGCAGGCACCGGGAAGCTGACGGCAGGTTTCGCCACTCTCGCCCAGAAACTCAACAGCCAGGATCCAGCGTCCCCGGGCGTGGTTCTGGGAACCCAAATGCTCGCCGATGGAACAGCAAAGATCCGCGTGGGCATGGACGGCGTACCGGGCGACCCTGAGCACCCAGGTCTCCTCAAGGCCACTGCCAGCATGACAGACGGAACGTCGCGCTTGGCGGCGGGCACGGACTCGTTGATGACGGGAATCAAGGGCAGCCCCGCTGATCCTTCCTCCCCCGGCCTCTTGGACGGTTCCACTGCATTGGCGGCCGGTGCCTCCAAGTTGTCCGATGGAAATGCCAAACTGGCCGCCGGCTCGGCCCAGTTGTCCACCGGTGCCGACAAACTCGCGGACGGAAATGCGCGAATCGCCGCGGGCACCGCGGAACTGCATCAGGGTGCTGCGGCGGTGTCGCCGTCGAGCATAACCGAAAAGTCGGATACCGGCACGGCGATCGGAATTGTGGGCGTCCTTGGCGCCGGTTCCGTCGGAGCGTTCTTTTTCCTGCGGAAGTTCCGGCTGGAGGCGTAGCTGCGGCTCAGGCGAGCAGTCGCGTCAAGGAGTCTATTTGGCGGCCGGAAAAGTCGGAGGCGAGCTCGCCGGCGCGGTTCAGCCAGACGCCCAGCAACCCGGCGGCGTTAGCGCCGTCGGCATCGAGAAGGCGGTTGTCTCCCACGAAAAGGGTCTCAGCCGGAGTAGTGCCCAGGCGGCGGACCCCTTCCAGGTAAATGGCGGGGTCCGGCTTGGGCACGCCCACGGTGTCCGTGCCGACGAGGACCGAGACCCGTGCGAGTCCAGCACTGTCGAGCTTCACCCGCTGGTAGTCATGGACATTGTTGCTCACGGCGCCATACGGGATGCCCGCGGCGTCCAGGGCGTCGAGGACGGGCAGGACATCGCTGAAGGCCCTGACATAACTGGGCTGCAGGCGCGAATAGTCATTGAGCCAGGTATGGGAGTCCTCTCCCCCGAGTTCCACGCCGAAATGCCCCAGGGCCGCGCGGCCACGCAGGAGGCGCTGCTCGTTGAACGTCAATTCACCGGCGAGGTACCGGTCATAGAAATGCGTGGTTTCGTGCGTGAAGATCCATCCGAACTTCTCCCACCCGGCCTGGTCCAGGCCGGGCAGGAGGTGTTCGCTCACGTCACGCAAAGCCGTGGTCATGGCGTACTCAAGGTCCACCAGGGTGTCGTCGATGTCGAACAGGACACCCCGGACCGTGCCGAATGACTCATGAAGTGCGTTGATCACGGCGTGCCTGAACTAGCCGCGGAAAGAGCGCAAGCGGGTGAGCGAGGAGTCCTTGCCCAGGATGACCATCGATTCGAACAACGGCGGCGAGATGCGGCGGCCGGAGATTGCCGTCCGCACGGGGCCGAACGCAAGGCGCGGCTTGATGCCGAGATCCTCCACCAAGGCCTGCTTGAGCGCTGTCTGGATGCTTTCTGCCGTCCAGTCCGAGAGCGGTTCCAGCGCTGCCAGCGCAGCGTCCAGCACCTCGCCCAGGTTCTCCGGGAGACCCTTGCGGGCGTCGTCGGCGACGTCGATCGCGTCGTCGTTCTTGAACAGGAAGGCAAGCATCTCCGGAGCCTCGCCCAGCAGGGCGATCCGTTCCTGGACCAGCGGTGCGGCCTCGGCAAGGATCTCTTCCTGGCGCGGAGTCAGGATCTCCCCCACGAAGCCGGCAGCACGCAGGTAGGGAACGAGCCGCTGACGGAAATCCTCCGGCGTGAGCATCCGCACGTGCGTTCCGTTGATGGCTTCGGCCTTCTTGATATCGAAGCGCGCAGGGTTGCCCAGGACATCGTGGATATCGAAGTTCGCAACGAGCTGCTCCACGCTGAAGATGTCCTCATCGGCGCTCAGGGACCAGCCCAGGAGGGACAGGTAATTGAGCAAACCCTCACGGATGAAGCCGCGTTCACGGTGCAGGAACAGGCTGGATTCCGGATCGCGCTTGGAAAGCTTCTTGTTGCCCTGGCCCATGACGTAGGGAAGGTGGCCGAACTCCGGCATGTACTCGGCCACGCCGATCGCGTACAGGGCGCGGTAAAGGGCGATCTGCCGAGGAGTGGAGCTGAGCAGGTCTTCGCCGCGAAGGACGTGCGTGATACCCATGAGTGCGTCGTCAACGGGGTTCACCAGTGTGTACAGCGGGGCGCCGTTGGCACGGACCACGGCGAAGTCGGGCACGGATCCCGCCTTGAACGTGATCTCCCCCCGCACGAGGTCGTTGAAGGTCAGGTCTTCGTCCGGCATGCGCAGGCGCAACACCGCATTGCGGCCCTCGGCCTTGTACTGGGCGAGCTGCTCTTCGGTGACGTGGCGGTCAAAGCCGTCGTAACCGAGCTTGGGGTCCCGGCCGGCGGCGCGGTGCCGCGCCTCGATCTCCTCCGGAGTGGAGTACGACTCGTAGATGTGACCGCCGGCCTTGAGCTTGGCGATGACGTCCTGGTACATGTCGCTGCGCTGCGACTGGCGGTACGGTTCGTGCGGCCCGCCAACCTCGACGCCCTCGTCCCAGTCGATCCCGAGCCACTTCAGCGCGTCAAGCAGTTGGTGGTAGCTTTCCTCGCTGTCGCGGGCCGAGTCGGTGTCCTCGATCCGGAAAATCAGCTTGCCACCGGTGTGCCGCGCATAGGCCCAGTTGAAGAGGGCCGTACGGATCAACCCAACGTGCGGAGTTCCCGTGGGTGAGGGGCAGAACCGGACGCGGACCGGGGTTTCGGCGGTCACGGCAGGAATGGCGGCAGAGTTCGACGCAGCAACAGTAGTCATAGTGGTTCCAACTTTACCGCGTGGCGCTAGACGAAACGGCCAGTGCCGCTTGACCGGAAGCGGCCCGCGGGGCGGACCGCCAGACCTCTACCGGCGGACTACCGGGTTGGACAAGCGGCCGATGCCTTCGATCTCGATCTCGTAGCGGTCGCCCTCCTGGACCAGGCCGACACCGGCCGGAGTTCCGGTCATGATGACATCACCAGGAAGCAGGGTGAACGCCTGCGAAACGATCGATACCAGCTCGCGCACGCTGCGAATCATCTGGTTCGTGCTGCCGTCCTGGCGGAGTTCACCATTGAGCCAGCCCTTGATGGCAAGGTCCTCGGGGTCGAGTTCCGTCTCGATCCACGGGCCGAGCGGCGCGGAGGTGTCAAAGCCCTTGGCACGCGCCCACTGCAGGTCCGTCTTCTGGACGTCGCGGGCCGTGAGGTCGTTTCCGCAGGTGTAACCGAAAATGACATCGTCCACGCGGTCTTCGGGCACGTCCTTGCAAATACGGCCAATGACAACGCAGAGTTCCGCTTCAAAGGAAACTTCCTCCGAGAACTCAGGCAACACGATCGGATCGTTGGGGCCGACGACGGCGGTGTTCGGCTTCAGGAACAGCAGGGGATGCTGCGGTACCTCATTACCCAGTTCCCGGGCATGCTCTGCGAAGTTCCGTCCCACGCCGATGACCTTGCTGCGCGGAATGATCGGTGCCAGCAGGCGCACGTCTTCCAGCTTGTGGCGGACCGAGGTCCGCTCGACGCCGTTGAAGAAGGGGTCGCCGTGGATGACAGTGATGACTTCACTGCCGGGCTCACCTTCGACGACGCCGTAGACGGGATCAGAATCAACAACAAACCGGGCGATACGCATGGGTTCTAGCGTACCGTCCGCCGGCGGGCACTACGCGCGCTCCGGACGAGACCGCTAGCCGCGCAGATAATCCAATTGGGCCGCCACCGAAGTTTCAGCTGCCCACCGCACGGAAGGATCGACGTCGGGATACACCGCATCGGTGACAGCCTGGACCTCGGCCTGGGCGCCGAGCCGCGCCAAGGCTTCACGGATCTGATCCAGCCGCATCTCCCGGTGAGCCCTGTACTCGCGGCACACGGCGTCCACAGCCGGCAGGACGGGCCCGTGCGCGGGCAACAGCGTTGCCGGACCAAGGCTTTCGAGTGTGTCGAGGCTGGAAAGGTAGTCCCCCAGCCTTCCGTCGGGATAGTCCAGGACGGTGGTGCCCCGCCCCAGGATGGTATCGCCCGTCAGCACCGAGCCATCCGGTCCGTCGCCCGGAAGGTGGAGGCAGACTGAGTCCGAGGTATGGCCCGGCGTGGCAAGCACGCGGATCTCAACGCCTGCAGCCTCGATGACCTCGCCACCGCGCAACGGTTCGCCGCCGTGGCAGTGCGCCGGATCCGCCGCGCGGACGGGCGCGCCGGTGAGTTCGTGGAAGCGCGCAGAGGCCTCGGTGTGGTCCTTGTGCCGATGGGTGATGAGAACGAGCTCCACCGTTCCGCTCGCGGCCAAGGCCGCGAGGTGCGATTCGACAAGGGGCCCGGGATCGACGACGACAACTCCGGCAGCGTCCGGGGCGGCAATGACGTACGAGTTGGTGCCGTCGAGGCTCATCGGACCCGGATTGGGCGCGAGCCGCGAGCGGGTGAAGGGGCTGGTGTTCTGGAAAGAGGCGTCATTGACCGGATTCACGTCTCCATCTTGGCACACGCCAAGGGGCCGGATCCGGGAACGGACGCCGGATGCCAAGAGTCAAAGAGGGCGCACGACGTAGCATGGTGCCAAGGCACTGGGACGGATGCATGTGGACAGTTGCGGAGGAGTGATCGGATTGCTGCGGAGTCAAACCCGGGGAAATGGACTTCTCCGGACGACGACGGCGATCGCCACCGCTTGCCTTTCCGTCCTTGCCGTCCTCAGCGCCTCTTCCTCCGACACTGGAGCACGGGCCGCGGGACCGGTCCAGCCCGCCGTAGTGATCATCGGAGACTCCCTCAGCACGGGACACGGCACCTCCCCTGCCGATGCCTGGCCCAATCTGGTGGAGAACGATCCCGGTTTTCAACAGTTCCACGCGACCATCGTCAATGCCGCGCATGATGGCAGCGGCTATGTCAGCGTCGGCGACAACGGATCGACTTTCGGTTCCCAAGTGGAAACGTCGGTAACGGACGGGACGCGCTTGGTGCTGTTCTTTGGTTCCGAAAATGACATGGGCACCACTCCCGGAGAAACCGAGCTTGCGGCCGCACGGGCGTTTGCCTCAGTCAAGTCCCGCGCTCCCGACGCCGACATCGTGGTGGTCGGGCCGCCGTCGTACACGAGCACGCCCGAGGCGGAAAGGCTCAACATCCGCGATCAGGACAAGGCCGCTGCCCAGAAAGCGGGCGCCGACTTCGTTGATCCGATCGACCTCGGCTGGATCATGGACGACGCCGCGGACCTCATTGGTCCAGATGGCGATCACCCGTCCGTCGCGGGCCAGCAGTATCTGCAGGCCAAGATGGAAGCGCTCATCGAACCGCGGGTCCGGCAAGCCAGCCCCGGTAACACCCCGCTCGCGGGTTGAGTTCGCGGGTTAAACAGCGACGGCGACCCGCCCACCAAAGTGGGAGGCCGCCGTCGGGCGCTCTCAAAGACAGGGCCCACGCCGGCGAGGGACCCGAGCCGAGCTTGCGAGGCTTGGGAGCCGGTAGGGCCCACGCCGGCGAGGGACCCGAGCCGAGCTTGCGAGGCTTGGGAGGCGGTAGGGCCCACGCCGGCGAGGGACCCGAGCCGAGCTTGCGAGGCTTGGGAGCCGGTGGGGACTTAGGCCAGGCGGGTGAGCCAGCCGTGCTTGTCCTCGACCGTTCCGGTCTGGATGCCGAGCAACTGCTCGCGGATGGCCATGGTGGTTTTGCCTGCCTTGGCGTCCTCGGAGCCGATGAACTCGGTCTTGTCCTTGAGTACTCCGATGGGCGTGATGACGGCCGCGGTTCCGCAGGCAAAGACCTCGGCGATTTCGCCGGAGGCCACGCCGTCGCGCCACTCGGCGAGGGTGATCTTGCGCTCGGAAACCTCGCGGCCCATGTCCTTCGCCACCTGGATGACGGAAGAACGGGTCACGCCTTCAAGGATGGTTCCGGTAAGCGCCGGAGTGGCGAGTGAGCCGTCCTTCATGACGAAGAAGACGTTCATGCCCCCGAGTTCCTCGACGGCGTCGTCGTTGAAGTGGTCCAGGAAGAGGACCTGCTTGCAGCCGTTCTCCTCGGCTTCCATCTGGGCAATCAAGGAAGCTGCGTAGTTTCCGCCGCACTTTGCCGCACCTGTTCCGCCTCGGCCGGCGCGCGCGTATTCACGGGAGATCCAGATGGATACCGGCTTGAGTTCGCCGCCGAAGTAGTTGCCTGCCGGAGAAGCGATGACCCGGAAGGAGACCTCGCGGGCTGCGCGGACACCCAGGAACGCCTCCGTGGCGATCATGAACGGGCGCAAGTACAGGGCTTCGCCGTCGCCGGACGGAACCCATTCCTTGTCTGCCTGCACGAGTTCGCGGATGGCGCCGAGGAAGTACTCCTCGGGCAGTTCCGGGAGGGCCAAGCGGCGGGCCGACTTGTTCAGGCGGGCGGCGTTGGCCTCGGGACGGAATGTCCAAACGGAGCCGTCAGCGTGGCGGTATGCCTTGAGGCCTTCGAAGATCTCCTGGCCGTAGTGCAGCACTGCCGCCGAAGGATCCAGGGAAATCGGTCCGTAGGCCTCGACGCGGGCACTGTGCCAACCGCCCTTGCCCTCTGTGTCAACGCTGTAGTCGACAATGACGGTGTTGTCGGTGAAGTAGTCGCCAAATCCCGGGTTTGCCAGGATAGCTGCACGCTCCTCAGCAGACTTCGGGGTCTCCGAGAGCTGCTGGCTGAATTCGACGCCGTGGGCAGTCTGAGTCATGTTTCCTCCAGTCGGCTACCTGGCAGAGCGAACCATCTCTTGGAGGATATGGTTCAGCGACGGACCACGGCAGCAGTAAATAATTCAAGTAAAGCTTACGCCCGGGCACAGGCCCTAAAGTGCCAGCACAGGCCCTAAAGTGCGGCAGCGATGGCGTCGCCGATGGCCGCGGTACTGCGGCTCTCGCCATTGCGGCTTTCGATATCGGCGACGACGGCGGCTTCGATCCTGCGGGCGGCGGTCGTGTAGCCGAGGTGGTCAAGCAGCAGGGCCGCGGACAGGATGGCGGCAGTTGGATCCGCTTTCTGCTGTCCGGCGATGTCCGGGGCGGAGCCGTGGACGGGTTCGAACATGGAGGGGGCGGTGCGGTCCATGTTGATGTTGCCCGAGGCCGCGAGACCGATGCCGCCGGTGATGGCCGCGGCGAGGTCAGTGATGATGTCGCCGAAGAGGTTGTCGGTGACAATCACGTCGAAGCGGGAGGGGTCGGTCACCATGAAGATGGTGGCAGCGTCGATGTGCAGGTAATCATGGGTGACCTCGGGGAATTCCTTGGCCACGGCCTCGACAGTGCGCTTCCACAAGTGGCCTGCGAAGACCAGGACATTGTGCTTGTGGACGAGGGTGACATGCTTGCGGGGACGCTCGCTGGCGCGGCGGAACGCGTCACGGACAACGCGCTCGACGCCGTGGGCCGTGTTGAGCGACACCTCGGTGGCAACTTCATGGGGGGTCCCTCCGCGGAGCGTACCGCCGTTGCCGACGTACGGACCCTCGGTGCCTTCGCGGACCACGATGAAATCGATGGTGCCGGGGTTGGCCAGCGGGCTGCCTACCGTGCCGTAAAGCCGCGAGGGCCGTAGGTTCACGAAGTGGTCAAGGCTGAAGCGGAGCTTGAGCAGCATTTCGCGTTCGATGATGCCTGACGGAATGCGGGTGTCTCCCGGCGCCGCACCGACGGCGCCGAACAGGATGGCATCGCGGGTACGCAGATCGGCCAGGACCTCGTCCGGGAGTGTTTCGCCGGTTTCAAGCCAGTGCTGGGCCCCGAGCTTGTATTCGGTCTGCTCCAGGGTGACGCCTTCTTCGGCGACAATCTTTTCCAGGACCTTGAGGGCTTCGGCAATGACTTCGGGGCCAATGCCGTCGCCGGGGATGACAGCCAGGTTGATCGTTGCGGCGGGGTGCGTTGCGCTCATGTTTTCAGACTGCCAATGCATCCACATTCTGGTCAAAATCGTCTCACCATTTGAGCGGTCGAGGGTCTTCCCTCCGCGGGCAGTTACTTGCCGGAAACAGGTGAAGCGACCACGGCGACATTTTTGCCCCAGAGATCCTGGGTGTAGCAACTGATCAGGACCAGTCGGTTGGGCACCGCCGCCCAGACGGGACTGTCTTTCAAAGTCGATTTTGTGTACGTCGTAACGGATTCGACTTTGTATGTCATCGTTCCCCTTGCCGTGACGACTTTGAGCTCATCCCCGGGGGCCGCCGCATAGCTGAGATGGTTGAAGGGCGCATCGAGGCCCTCCCAACTGTGCCCGATCACGTAGGTGGTATTCGTCGAGCCCGCTCCGGGGGTTCCGAACGTACTGAGCCAATATGCATCCATCGTCTCCGGCGGCTCAATGCTCTGCCCGCCAGCGGGGTCCGGTCGCAGCGGGTGAACCGCCACATCCAGGCCGACGGCCGGGTACGTAATCTGCAATGGGGCCGACGCCGCAGGAAGAGGCGGCGTTCCCGGCGCAGTCGCAGGAGCGCCAACTGCCGCCCTGTTCCCCCCGGGCTTGTTCGCAGGAGCAGGCGACGAAGGCGCCCGGCTCCCCGGAACGGAATCGGGCGCGGAACTCCGGGGCGAAGCCGAGGGGACGGCCGGCGCGGCTACGAGGGACGTCCCTGCCGTTGGCCCCGCGCCGAACGCGGCCGGGTTCCCGGGGCCGGAGACGCCGTAGACCAGCCAGGACGCAAGCAGCCCCCCGACGCAGATCGCCAACACCAGAAGATCCCTGAAACTAATCAGCAGGCCACGGATACCGACTGCGCGGGACTGCCGCGCGTAGCGGTGACTGGCCATGATCACTCCTGGAGATAGTGGAGCAGGTGGCTGGGTGCCGCCCATCAGATTGCGGCACCCAGCCGGGTTTGCCTAGCGGCCTGCCTTGCGGGCCCGAACCCCGCTCCTCACGACGACAAACGCGGCCACTGCGCTGAAGAGAGCAGTCAGGCCGGCAAGCCATCCGGGGATACCTGCATCCGCCTTCCCGCCAACGGCCGTCTGGACGTTGTAGCCCACGTTGGTCACTGCGGGGTCCGATGCGGTTGCGGCCGTGACCGGAGTGACGGCTGCAGGCACAGGCGCTGCCGGCACAGCGACGGGTGGAACCACAGGCGTGACGACCGGCGGCGTCACGGGCCCCACCTGCTCCACCGGCGGGGCGGTCACCGGCGGGCTCGTCACCGGGTCCGTCGGCGGGCTCGTCACCGGGTCCGTCGGCGGGCTCGTCACCGGGTCCGTCGGCGGGGTGGTCACCGGGTCCGTCGGCGGGCTCGTCACCGGGTCGGTCGGCGGGGTGGTCACCGGCGGGCTCGCCACCGGAGGGGCCGCCACGACGCAGCCAGCGTTAAGGATGGCGATGTTCTCCGGAGTGAGGTTTTGCCCGTTGGGCATAAAGCTGCCGGCGTTTGCGGGAATGATGTCGGCGGTGTCTGCGATATGACCGGACAGCGCCGACAAGCTGAGGGTCACTGCTACATAAGGGTGCGACGCCGAATGGGTGGCGTGGCAGATGGTGATCTTGTCCGAGGGTGCGGCATTCGCCGACACTGTGGCACCTAGCAATCCCAGGCCCACAACCCCCATGGTGGCAATAGTTCGTTTCATTTCGGTCCCTCCAACCACAATCAGGTTCGAGCTGACCAGACTTTGCGGAGTAACCGTCTTCGAGACCCAGGAAAGACAAGTACGGGAGACCTCAACCAGCGAGATGAATCTTGACAGTTACTCCCCAGAAAGTGTCATCAGTTCGCTTGCCTTTCAGGCTAGGTTTCCGTCTCCTGATTAACGCGAGTGGCAGGTACGCGTTTGCAGGCGGCAAGCTGTGAGCCTTGTACCGGCCGCTACCTGCTCCGGATGGATCTCCACTCGCTGGCGGGAGGGCACCACTTGGAACTCATGTGACCGGCCGAACCCGCCTCCGGACACCGACCGGTCGTGGGACGGTAAAAGGAACACCCCCTCACCCGGCGGGGTGCGAAAGTTGTCAAGCTGTGTGGAGTCACTGGGCTGGTTTTTGGGGTGTTTTGGTCTGCGGGAGGTTGATCCCGGCGTGTGTGGCGGGGGCCGGTG